>DASWGQ010000108.1:0-18550 GCA_036393595.1 Myxococcales bacterium
GGACGGGGCATGCCGGTCAATGCCGCGAAGGGAATGGCCAGCTCCGCCGTCCAGCCGCGGTCCACGTCGCGCGAGTCGTTCAGCGTGCCGTCGACGTGAACGGCGTGGCGGGCGCGCGACGACCAGGACAGGTCCATCCCCTGCCTCCGGCCGGTGAACGACGCGTCGAAGAGCGCGTTCGACGGCGCCAGCTCGATCTCGTCGTAGTTCCGCAGATCGCCGCTCGGGTTGAGGAAGATCTCCACGGCGTTCGCTCTATAGAGCGGTTCGTCGTCCCGGCTGAAGGGCGTCGACACGTCCGGGTCCTCCGCCTGGAACGCGACGTAGAGGTTGTCTTCGTCCCAGAGCAGGCGCGCGACCGTCTGGGCGATGCAGGGCTTCCCGTCCAGGGACCGCACGAACGGACCGGCGCGCTCCGCCCGATCCCACGCCGCCTCGGCCAGCACACCGTCGATCTCGATCGGGCCGCTCGTTCGGTGGACCACGTACTCGCCGCTGCGGCGGCTGCACCCACCGGTCGCTGCCATCACCCCCGCGGCCACGGCCGCGACGGCTCGCAAGCCGCCCGCCGCCCGCCGCCGGCCGCTCTCAGACAAGCCCGGCGCGCCGGACGATCAGATGGCAGAGGCGCTCGTGCCCGCCGAGCAAGCTCGAGAACTGGAGCGGCCCGAGCCGCGTCCGCACTGCGTAGCTGGTGCCGAGCAGGGTCGGCAGCACGTCGACGCGCAGGATGTCCTCGAACGAGAAGTGCCGCACCGCCGAGAAGGTCCGTACCGTGAGCCCGGAGTCGCTCACCGTGTACGCGAGCCGCCCGTAGAACATCGAGCAGGCGGTGAAGAGCGCGATGAAGAACGCCGCGGAGAGGAACGCCGATCGGGTCGCGCCTTGGAGCCCGAGCAACGCGACGAACACGCCGATCCAGAGCGTGTCGGCGGCGAGCACCACGGTGCGAAGGACGGCGCGGGGCCGGAAGGTCTCGGGTGCCAGCGCTTCTCGACCTCTGGGAAGCTGCACCATGTCAGGAGCATAGCGACGCGGATCATGGCGAGCAATTCCGCGCCCCAGCGCTGCTACCATGGGAACATGCGCGACGTTTCGCAGGCGCTCGCCTCCCCGGCGGCCTGGGAAGAGCCCGACCGCGCGGCGCGCCTCGCGCCGCGGCTGCCGGAGGAAACCGGCCTCGCCCCGCCGGACGCCGAGCTGCTGCTGCGGCTGTGCGAAGAGAGCGCCGACCCCGACGGCGCGCTCGCCGGAGCCGTGCGGGCGCTGGGCGCGCGGCGGACGCACCTGGGCAGGCCGGCGTCCGTCGCCGCGCTGGAGCCGCTCGTCACCATTTGCGCCGCCTCGCGCTACCTGGCCGCCCACCTGGCCGCGCGGCCGCGCCTGCTCGATCTGCTGCCGCTGCTGCCGGGACGTACGCGGAGTGCCCACGAGGCGCTCTCCGCGGCGTTGCGCCACGCGAGCGCAAAGGACGCGGAGGCGCTCGCGCGCAGGCTCCGCCGCCACAAGCTCATCGAGGTGCTGCGCATCGCGCTGCGCGACCTCGGCGGCCGCGCTCCCCTCGCCGAGGCCGCGCGCGAGCTGTCCTGGCTGGCTGCCTCGGTGCTGCAGATGGCGGTCCGCTTCCACTACGCCCGCCTCTGCGCGGAGCACGGGCCGCCGGAGGGACGGACCGCGCTGGGCGCCTCCGGCTTCTGCGTGCTGGGGATGGGGAAGCTGGGCGGGACCGAGCTGAACTTCTCGAGCGACGTGGACCTGCTCTACGTCTATGACCGCGACGGCCGGACGCAGGGACCGCAGCCGATCGACCACTTCGCCTTCTACGCCCGGCTGGCCGAGGAGGTGACGCGCGCGATCGGCGCGACCCCGTTCGTGTTCCGCGTCGATCTCGACCTGCGCCCCGAAGGCCGCAGCGGGCCGATCGTCAACTCGCTGCGGGCGCTCGAGCTGTATTACGAGGCGCAGGGCGCGCCCTGGGAACGATTCGCCCTGCTCAAGGCCCTGCCCGTCGCGGGAGACCTGGCGGTCGGCGAGGACGGGCTGCGGCGGCTCGCTCCCTTCGTCTGGCGCAAGTACCTCGACCTGGGCGCGGTGGAGGAGATGCGCGCGCTCAAGGCGCGGGCCGAGCGCGAGGCCGGAAGGCGCGGCGGGCAGGACCTGAAGCTCGGGCCCGGCGGCATCCGCGAGGTGGAGTTCTTCGTGCAGGCCTTGCAGCTCTTGCACGGCGGAAAGGATGCGAGCCTCCGGGTGAGCGGCACCCTGCCCGCGCTGGAGCGGCTGCTCTTCGCCGGCCTCATCTCCAGCCGGGACCGCGACGAGCTGGCGGAAGCGTACGTGTTCCTGCGCCGGCTCGAGCACCGCGTGCAGATGGTGGCGGAGCGGCAGACGCACGCGCTGCCGGAGGATCCGGCGGAGCGGGCACGCCTCGCGCGCCGGGCCGGCTATCCCGGGCCCCGCGAGGAAGCGGCGCGCGCGCTCGATCGGGACCTCCAGCTGCACCGCGGGCGCGTCGAGGCGCGCTTCCGCGACCTGCTGCGCGTGGCCGGCGGCGGCGCGCCGGACGCGGATCCGAACGCGACCCTCGCCGCCGATCCACAGGCGGAGCCTGCCGAGCGCCTGCAGGCGCTGCGCGCGCTGGGCTTCCTCGACGCCGAGGCGGCCGCCGCCGAGGTCACCCGCCTGGCGCGCCGGCGCGAGACGCCGTTCTCGCCCAACGCTCCTCCCGAGCTGCAGCAGCTCGCGCCGCGCCTGTTGCAGGAAGCCGCCGCGGCACCCGATCCGGACCAGGCCCTGCGCCACCTCGCCGACCTCTTCGGGCAGCTCTCCAACCCGCGGCCCGTCTCCGATCTGCTGGCGGGATCGGCGCGGACCGCGCGGCTGCTCGTCTCGCTCTTCGGGTCGAGCGACTTCCTCAGCCGCTCCTTGCTGCGCCATCCCGAGCTGATCGACCAGCTCGTCCACCGCGGCTCCGCGCCGCTGGTGCGCACGCGCGACGAGCTGCGCGCCGAGCTGCGCAGCCGGTTGACCGGGGACACCGAGCACGACCTGACCGAGCTGCGGCGCTTCCGCCTCGAGGAGCTGCTGCGCATCGGCGTGCACGACGTCGCCGGCGCGCTCGACGCCGACCTGGTGCCGCAGCAGCTCTCGGACGTCGCCGAGGCCTGCGTGGCCGCGTGCCTCGACCTCGCCACCGCGGAAGTGCAGCGCCGCGACGGCCTGCCCCGCAAGGGGGATGGGTCGCTTGCCAGCATGGTGGTGATCGGCCTCGGCAAGCTGGGCGGCCGCGAGCTCGGCTACCACTCCGACCTCGACCTGCTCTTCCTCTACAGCGGCCCGGGAGAGACCGACGGCCCGCGCCACGCCTCCAACCACGAGCACTTCGCGCGCGTCGCGCAGAAGCTGATCAGCCACTTGACCCTCCCCTTGCGCGAGGGGAGCCTGTACCGCATCGACACGCGGCTCCGGCCGAGCGGCAGCGCGGGGCCGCTGGTCGTCTCCTTCGACGCGCTGGCCACGTACCACGCGCGCGAGGCGCGGCTCTGGGAGCGGCAGGCGCTCCTGCGCGCCCGCGCCGTCGCCGGGAATGCCCGCCTGTTCGAGCGCGCGTCGCGCGAGGTGCTGGTGCCCAGCCTGTTCCGGACGCTCGATCCGAAGGAGGCCTCGCGCGAGCTGCTCGCCATGCGCGAGCGCATGGAACGCGAGATTGCCGCCGAATCCGACGCCCGATACAATTCGAAGCTCGGACGCGGGGGACTCGTCGACGTGGAGTTCTCGGTGCAGTTCCTCCAGCTGGTCCACGGCTCGTCCCACCCGTCGATCCGCACCTCCTCGACCACCGCCGCGCTCGCCGAGCTGCGGCGCATCGGCCTGCTCGCCGAGACCGCCGCGGGACCGCTCGCGCGCGGCTACCGGTTCCTGCGGCGGGTGGAGAGCCGCCTGCGCATCGTGCGCGACCGCCCCATCAGCCACCTGCCCACCAGCGGACGCGAACTGGTCCTGCTCGCCCGCCGCCTCGGCTACAGCGGGCCGCGCGCCGGCGAGGAGCTGCTCGCCGACTACGAGCGCGAGACCCAGTCCGTGCGCGCCGCGTTCCTCCGCGTGCTCGAGGCGGCGTAGATGCGCCCCTCCCCGGTTCCATGACGCTGCTCGCCGAGCGCTTCGCGGAGATCCGCCCGCTCCTGGAGATGGAGGTGCAGCTCGCCCGGGCCGCGCTGGAGGCGCGCGGCCGGCTCCACGCCGAGGACGAGGCTACTCTACGTTACGCGCTGTCGCTGGCGCGCTGCTGGCACGTGCGCGCTCCAGACGGACGGGACGTGGCCGTGTCCGCATTCGTGCGGCCCCTGCGCGAGCGCCTCTCCCACCTGCTCTGGCCTTTGCTCGATCCGCAGCGTGAGCAGCTCGCCGCGCCGCACGAGCTGCTCCCCGCGGCGCGCGAGGCGGCCCG
This sequence comes from Myxococcales bacterium, assembly GCA_036393595.1. Classification (GTDB taxonomy): domain Bacteria; phylum Myxococcota; class Myxococcia; order Myxococcales; family 40CM-4-68-19; genus VBKO01. Next base: position 4,445 of record DASWGQ010000108.1, read on the forward strand.
CGCCGCCCAAGAAACGCGCGACGAGATCTCCCGGCGCCTGTCGCACCGGCTGCCCGCGGAGTCGCTGGACCGCGAGGTCCGGGAGCGCCACCTGGTGCTCGTCTGCGGCGGCGGCGGCGGGACCGGCTACGTCCACCTGGCCGCCTTCGCGCTGCTCGAGGCCGCCGGCCTGCAGCCGGCCCTGATCGCGGGCAGCTCGATGGGCGCCATCCTGGGCCTGTTCCGCGCCCGGGAGAAGCGATTCGATCTGGCGCGCATCCCGGAGATCCTCGCGGACCTGAGCTACCGGAAGATCTTCCGCATCGTCCCGCAGCCGAGCGTGTACGGCCTGCCGGGGCCCCTCCGCCTCCACCTGCGCGCGGCGATCGGCCACTGGTTCCGCCATCCCGATGGGACCGCGCTGCGCATCGCCGAGCTGCCCATCCCGCTGCTCGTGACCGTGACCGGCATCCGCCGGGGCAAGCTCCCCCGGCCGCTCGAAGAGTACGGGTCGCTCCTGGGCATCACCGAACCGGACCCGGCCGGCTGGGGACTGCGCGCCCTGCACCGCAACGTGCAGCGGCTCACGGAAGCGATCCAGGAGCTGGCCCGGGTCCCGCGCCTGACCCAGAAGCTCGTCTTCGGCGCTTCCGAGGAGACGCGGCAGGCGGACGCGATCGACGCGGCGGGCTTCTCCGCCTCGGTGCCCGGCGTCATCCACTACGACGTGCTGCGGGACGACGCGCGCATGAAGGAGCTGCTCGATACGTTGCTGCGCCGGCACAACCTGTTGCGGCTGTGCGACGGCGGCGTCTCCGACAACCTGCCGGTGCGGTCGGCGTGGCACCACGTCCAGCGCGCGGGCCTCCCGGGCACCGGGAGCCGCAACACGGTGGTGCTGGCGCTGGACAGCTTCGCCCCGCGCCTGCTGACGCCCCTGTGGTACCCGCTGCAGAGCATCGCCGCGCCCTCGGTGGCGCGGAACCGGCCGTACGCGCACGTCTACAAGGCGTTCCGCCGGACGCTGTCGCCGCTCGCGCTGCTTCCCTCGCAGAGGTCCCTGCAAGGGATCGTGGACACGGCCAAGGACGAGCTGCTCAGCGAGCTGCCCGTGCTCCAGCGGCTGCTCGCCCCCATCCCGGCGATGTGTTAAGAGCGCGCCTCCGGAGCGGAGGAAGACCGTGGCTGGGAAGAAGGTCGAGAAGATCCGGGGCGTCGATTTCATCTGGATGGACGGTCACCTCGTCCCCTGGGCGGAGGCCAAGGTCCACGTCCTGACACACTCGCTGCACTACGGCGTGGCCGTCTTCGAGGGCATCCGCTGCTACCCGCAGCCCGACGGCCGCGGCGCGATCTTCCGCTTGCGCGAGCACATCCGGCGGCTCTTCGAATCGGCGCACATCTGCCTGATGGAGATGCCCTACTCCAAGGAGCAGGTGGTGGAGGCCTGCAAGGAGGTCCTCCGCGGCAACAAGCTGAACGAGGCGTACCTGCGCCCGATCGCCTACCACTCCGACGGGTTGATGGGCGTCGGCGCCGTGAACCCGGTGAAGCTCACCGTGGCCGCCTGGTACTGGGGCCCGTACCTCGGCGAGGAGGGGCTCAAGAAGGGCATCCGCGTGAAGATCAGCTCGTACACGCGCATGCACCTGAACTCCGACCCCACGCGCGCCAAGGTGACGGGGCACTACCTGAACAGCGTGCTCGCCAAGCGCGAGGCGCTGGTCGCCGGTTACGACGAGGCCGTCCTGCTCGACCAGCAGGGCTATGTCGCCGAGGCGACCGGCGAGAACGTCTTCCTGGTGCGCGACGGCATCCTCTACACGCCCCCGGTCGCCGGCGGCATCCTCGAGGGGATCACGCGCGAGAGCATCCTGCGCATCGCGAAGGACAAGGGGATCCCGGTCGAGGAGCGCCGCTTCTCGCGCGACTACCTCTATTGCGCCGACGAGGCGTTCATGTGCGGCACCGCGGCGGAGATCACGCCGGTGCGCGAGGTGGACGATCGTCGGATCGGAATCGGCGAGATGGGTCCGCTCACCAAGGAGATCCAGGCGACCTTCTTCCGCGCCGTCCGGGGCCTGGAGCCTCGCTACGTGGAGTGGCTGACACCGGTGTAGAACGCGCCACCCAAGTCCGCGCCAGTCGCCGCCGATTGGACGGCGCTGGGCTTTTCCCAGGAAACACGCGGCAACCCATCCCGCGCGGCGGAATGTCACGTGACCGTCGGAGGTTGCGGAACCGGGCGGCGCTGGCCCGGAAGGTGGCCGCCCATCCTACACGGGGGTCCGCCGGATGACGCAGTGAGCCGTGATTTCCGGACAGCAATGCTGTTGATTGACAGGAATCGGGTCACCTGCCCGCCCGCTGAACGGGCAAGTGTTTCAAGGGGTTGCAAAAGGAGCAGCACCGTGAGCCGCACCCGGTACATGGACCTGGACGATCGCACCGAGGACGTTCGGCAGCTCATGCGCGAGCGGCCGCGCGAAGCGCGCGATTTCATGGAAAAGTACGAGCTGTCCTGGGTGTACCACGAGAACGCGCTCGAGGGGATGGTCCTCACCCATGCCGAGCTCCGGCAGGCCTTCGACCCGACGGGCATCACGGAAAGCTCGATGGTCCACACCTACGCCGAGATCCGCAACCAGAAGGCTGCCATCGAGTACGTGAAGGACGAGGCCCGGTCCAAGCAGACGCGGTACACGCTGACGCTGGTCAAGAAGCTCTACGAGATCCTCTACCAGGGCCTGCCGAACCGGATGCCCGTCGCGCTGCGGCGCGACATGCCGCTGCACCGCACATACTTCCACGACATCGTGCAGCCGGTGCAGATCCAGCCGGGACTGGAGCAGCTGTTCGACTTCATGAACAGCGAGGAGTTCCACAAGCTGCACCCCATCCGGCAGGCGACCCACTCGCACCACCGCTTCATGGAGATCTTCCCGTTCAGCGATCTTTCCGGGAAGGTCGGACGGATGATGATGAACCTCATCCTGATCCGGCACGGCTACATGCCGGTCATCGTCCACGTCATGGATCGCCAGAAGTACTACGACGGCCTCCGCCTGCCCGCGACGCAGTTCGGGCACGTGGTCATGGACGCCATGGACAACTCGCTGGACAACGCGTACCGGTACTTCATCCCGGGCTGGAACGAGATGTCCCGCAAGCGCGCCGCGAGCGAATAGCGAGCGGGGAGGGGACACCATGTTTTTATGGTGTCCCCCATCTGCTCACAGACCCGGATAGACTCCTCCCCCATGCTGCTGGGAGCCCACGAGAGCACCGCCGGCGGCCTCCACGAGGCATTCGCCCGCGCCTTGGCCGACGGAGCCGAGGCCGTGCAGATCTTCACGAAATCCAGCCGGATGTGGCGCGCGAAGGAGATCACCCCGGCCGGTGCCGAGCAGTTCCGCCGCGCGGCCACGCTGCCCGTCTCGGTGCACACGAGCTACCTGGTGAACCTCGGCGCCGATCCCGGCGACCTGCGCGAGAAGTCCATCGCCGCGTTCGTCGACGAGCTGCGGCGGTGCGACCTCCTCGGGATCCCGCACCTCGTCCTCCACCCGGGGGCGAACCCGGACAAGCAGCGTGGGCTCGGCAACGTGGCGGAGGCGCTGGACCGCGTGTTCGCGGCGCACCGCGGGCCCTGCCAGGTGCTGCTCGAGACGGCCGCCGGCCAGGGATCTTCCCTGGGCAGCCGGTTCGAAGAGCTGCGCGAGATCCGCGACGCGTGCAAGAGCCCGGACCGCGTCGCCATCTGCCTCGACACCTGCCACGTGTTCGCAGCGGGGTACGACATCGCCTCGGATCGCGGCTACGAGTCGACCTTCGAGCAGTTCGACCGCGTCCTGGGCGTCGACCGGATCCGCGCCTTCCACCTCAACGACAGCGTGAAGCCGCTGGGGTGCCGGGTGGATCGCCACGAGCACGTCTGCAAGGGGGAAATCGGGCCGCTCGCCTTTCGCAAGCTCGTGAACGATGAGCGATTCCGCGACGTTCCGGGGTACCTGGAGATCCCCCCGGAGGGGAATCGCGCCTGCCTCCTCCGCCTCAAGAAGCTGCGCGTCGACGCGGCGCCGGCCCGGAACCGGGGGCGCGTTGCGCGGGCCACCCGACCCCAGTAAGGTGCGCACCTTCATGTCCCCACCCTCGCCGCCAGCCGAGCGGCTCGAGCCTGCCGCATCCGACGACCAGCTCCGCTTCAGGTTGCGGAAGCTCTTGTCGGTCGCCCGGTCTCACAAGCGGGCGCTCGTGCTCACGCACGACAACCCCGATCCGGACGCGGTGGCGAGCGCCTGCGGGCTGGCATTCCTGCTCGAGCACGGCGCCCACGTGCACGCCCAGGCGGCCTACGGGGGCATCATCGGGCGCGCCGAGAACAAGGCCTTGCTCAAGGTGCTGCACCTGCCCATCGAGCCCGTCGGGCGGGTGGAGGCCTCGCAATTCGACCTCGTCTGCCTGGTGGATACCCAGCCCGAGGTGGGGAACTACTCGCTGGCCGCCCGCTCCGCGCCGGAGCTGGTCATCGACCACCACCCGGCCCGGCCCGCTTCGCTGCTCTCGGCCTTCCACGACGTGGGCGGACCCGCGGGGGCCACCTCCACCCTGGTCACGCAGTACCTGCGCGCAGCCCGCCTGGTCCCGGGCCCCGCGCTGGCGACCGCGCTCTTCTACGGCATCAAGAGCGACACGCGGGACCTCGGCCGCGAGGTCGAGGGCGCGGACGTGGAATGCTACAACTGGCTCTTCCCTCACGTGGACAAGCGGGCGCTGTCGCGCATCGAGCACCCGCAGGTGCCGGCGCGCTACTTCGCCGCCTACCACACGGCGTACGAGCGGGCGCGGCTCCACGGGAACGGGCAGGCCTGCGTGGTGGACCTGGGCGAGGTCTACGTCCCCGAGATCGTTCCCGAGGTGGCGGAGCGGCTGGTCAGCCTGGAGGGCCTGCGCTGGTCGCTGGCCACCGGCGCCTACAAGGGCGAGCTGTACCTCTCGCTGCGGCTCAACGACCGGCGCGTCAACGCCGGCAAGATCGTGCGCGAGGTCTGCAGCGCGTTCGGCGGCAGCGCCGGCGGACACGGCGCGATGGCCGGCGCGCGCATCCCGCTCAACGGGCGCAGCGAGGCGGAGCTGGCGGAGGAGCTGGCGGCGGCCTTCCTCAAGGTGTTCCACCTGCGCGCCGGTGTCGGGACGCCCCTCGTCCCTTGAGCCGTGATCTACCTCGACGCCAACGCGACCACCCCGCTCGACCCCGCCGTGATGGCCGCCATGATGCCGGCCCTGGGCGAGGTGTTCGCGAATCCCTCGTCGGTGCACAAGCCCGGGCAGGATGCGCGGGCCTTGCTGGACCGGGCCCGCGAGCAGTGCGGCGCCGCGCTCGAGTGCGACCCGCGCGAGATCGTCTTCACCTCGGGCGGCACCGAAGCCGACGCGCTGGCCGTCCGCGGGCTGGGCCGCCGGAAGGTGGTCGCCACCGCGGTCGAGCACCCGGCGCTGCTCGGCGCTTGCGCGGAGCTGGAGCGCGCGGGAGCGCAGGTGGTGCGCATCGCGGTCGACCGGTCCGGCCGGCTCGACCTGGATGCGCTGGACGCGGCGCTCCCCGGCGCCGACCTGTGCTCGGCGATGGCGGCGAACAACGAGACCGGGATCGTCTTTCCGCTGGCGCGGATCGGCGAGCTGTGCCGGAAGCACGGAGTCCCGTTGCACGCCGACGCGGTGCAGGCGGTGGGCAAGATGCCCCTGCGCATTCGCGAGCTGCCGATCGATCTGCTGTCGTGCTCGGCGCACAAGATCGGCGGCCCCAAGGGTGTCGGGCTCCTGTGGGTGCGGCGTGGGCTGCAGCTCGCGCCGGTCCAGGTCGGCGGGCACCAGGAGCGGGGCCGGCGGGCCGGCACGGAGAACGTGGCCGCGATCGTCGGGCTGGGCGAGGCGCTGTCGCGCGCCGTCGCCGCGGTGGCTTCCGAGGCGCCGCGCCTCGCCGCCTTGCGCGACCGGCTGGAGGCCGCCGCGCGGGAGATCCCCGGCAGCCAGGTGGCGGGCGCCGGCGCCGAGCGCGTGTGCAATACGCTGAATGTCGCGTTCGAGGGCTGCGACGGCGAGACGCTGCTCGTCGCGCTGGACCTCGCCGGCGTGGCGGTCTCGACCGGCTCGGCGTGCAGCTCCGGATCGCTCGAACCCTCTCCGGTCCTGCTCGCGATGGGGTACCCGCCCGCGCTGGCCCGCGGCGCGATCCGCTTCTCCCTCTGGCGCGGGACCACGGCGGCGGACATCGACGAGGTCTGCCGGCTGCTTCGGGACGTGGTCGCGCGGACGCGCACGCGCCCGGACCGGCGAACGCGCTGACCCTATTGCTTGAACAGGCCCCGGACGACGCTCGCGATGCCGAGCGCCTCGCCGACCATCTCGTCGTGGAAGGGCTTGAGCGCGTCGCTGAACTCCGCGGCGGTCTGGTAGCGTTTGTCGGGATCGCGGTTCAGCGCCCGGCGCAGCGCGTGCGCCAGCCCCGAGGGGAGGTCCTTGCGCAGCTCCTCGAGCGGCTTGATCTCTCCGTTGCGCACCGCTTGCTGCAGCTGCTCGGTGTTGTTGCCCTGGAAGGTGCGCTGGTTGCCGATGATCTCGTAGAGCACGAGCGCGGCGCCCCACAGGTCCACGCGCGGGGTCAGGGGTCCGCGGTCGAGCTGCTCCGGAGCCAGGTACGCGAGCTTGCCCCAGAGCGTCTCGCCGCTGTCGCCGCCCATCGAGCGCACCTTGGCGATGCCGAAGTCGCCCAGCTTGATCTCCCCCAGCCGCGAGATGAACAGGTTCGAGGGTGAGACGTCGCAGTGGACGATGTTGAGGTGCAGGCCCGTCGGGCCCCGTGCCTCGTGCGCGTACGCGAGCGCATCGAGCACCCGGCGCACGATGTAGAGCGCGAAGGGCACGGGAAGGAAGATCTTCCGCTCGCGGCAGCGCGTCAGCACCATGCCCAGGTCGCGGCCGTCCACGTACTCCATGGCCAGGTAGTACATCTCGCCGACCACACCCGCCTCGAGCACCTCGACGATGTTGGGGTGCTTGAGCAGGCGCGAGACGTCGGCCTCGACGGTGAAGAGATCGACCGCCTCGGGGTCGGCGGCGAGCTTGGGCGCGAGGCGCTTGAGCGCGATCTCCGTCCCGGCACGCGTGCCTTCCACGATGCGCGCCTTGTAGACCTCGGCCATCCCACCGCGCCCGAGGAGCTGCAGGATCTCGAACCGCCCGAAGCGCGGAGGCGCCTTGGCCACGGTCACGCCCTTCGCCCCAGATTGTGCCAGCCTTTCGCACCCGCGGGCAGCTCCACCGCGGCGGAGCGCCCGGAGTCGGCCGCCAGCGCGAGCAGCAAGGTGGCGAGCGGGCTGTGCACCGGCGGCGACTGTACCGGAGGGGTGCACGAGCGGCAAATGTTCGCGTTGACTTCACAGGGCGCACGCTCCACACTTCTCGACAGAGGAGGAATCCGAGGGGAGCTCCGACCGATCTGACGCAAGGGGACACCATAGGAACATGGTGTCCCCACCGCGATGAAGGCGGCGAATTTTCCCCTGCCTGGATTGCGTGATGGGCGGCCAACCTCGTGCCCGATAGCTGTCCAACGGGGTCCTGTCCGCGCCTGCGGTGTGCACGCCCCCGGCTGCGAAGCCGACTGGGGAAGCCTGAAGCAGGCCAACCGGGGTCCCACCTGCCATAGCGCAGGGCACCACCGATGCTGCCCACACGGCCGAGGCGGGGTCTTTTCCGGGAGCGGCGGCGCGCGCCGTCGCTCCCTTCGTTTTTCCGGGTGGCGCGTGACGCTGGAAGAGCGGAAGAACGCGCTGCGCGACGAGGCGCGGCGCCGCCCGCGCGGCACGCCCGAGGCCTCACGGGCTGCCCAGGAGCGGCTGCTCGCCAGCGGCCTGATCGTAGGGACCGTCGGCCTCTACCAGGCGCTCCCTTCCGAATGCGGGACCGACCTGCTCGCGTCCGCGCTGGGCGAGCGGGCCTGCTTTCCCTGCGTGGTGCCCGGCCAGGCCGAGCTGCAGTTCCGGCGCGCGGGCGGAGCCTGGGCGCGAGGCCCGCTCGGCGCGCTCGAGCCCCGGGGCGAGCCGGTGCCGCTGCGCGACATCGACGTGCTGGTCGTCCCGGCCCTGGCGGTCGATCTGCACGGGCGCAGGCTGGGTCGCGGGCGCGGCCACTACGACGCCACGCTGGCGGCGTTCGGCGGGCGCAGCGCGGCGCTGGTCTTCGAATCTCAGCTTGTGCCCGAAGTCCCGGTGGGCGAGCATGACCGCCCGGTCGGCGCCGTCTGCACCGAGGCGCGCCTGGTGCTGGCGAGGAGCGCGCGTTGAAGGTCCTGTTCCTGGGGGACATCGTGGGCAAGCCGGGCAGGACGGCGGTGCGCCACTTCGTGCCGATCCTGCGCGAGCGGCACGGTCTCGACCTGTGCGTGGGCAACTCGGAGAACTCGGCCGGCGGCGCCGGGATCACGCCGGAGAGCGCCGAGGACCTGCTTCAGGCGGGGCTCGACCTGCTCACCGGCGGGAACCACACCTGGAGCAAGCGCGAGATCCTGCCCTACCTCGATCGGAGCGGCTCGCGGCAGCTGCGGCCCGCGAACTACCCGGACGGAGCGCCGGGGCGCGGCCACGGGGTGGTGACCTCGCGAGGCGGGCGCAAGCTGGGGGTCGTGAACGTCGAAGGGCGCGTGTTCATGAAGCCGCTCGACTGCCCCTTCCGCGCCGCGGAGCGGCTGGTCGGGGAGCTGCGCGAAGAGACGCCGTGCATCCTGGTCGACATGCATTGCGAAGCGACCAGCGAGAAGAACGCGATGGGGCACTTCCTCGACGGCCGCGTCTCGGCGGTGCTGGGGACGCACACGCACGTGCAGACCGCGGACGAGCGGGTGCTGCGGGGAGGGACGGCGTACCAGACCGACGTGGGCATGTGCGGTCCGTGGGACAGCGTCATCGGGCTGCGCAAGGAATCCGCCATCGAACGCTTCCTCACCGCGCGCCACACCCCGTTCGAGACCGCGCAAGGAGAGACGGTGCTGCAGGGCGCGATCGTGGACATCGACGACCAGACCGGGCGGGCGCGGAGCATCCTGCGCATCCAGGAGATGCTGCCCGAATGACCAAGGATCTCCTGGGGCGCGCGACGCCTTCCGAGCAGCTCGCCGGGGTCACCCGCGGCGCCGTCGACGTGCACACCCGCGAGGACCTGCTGCGCAAGCTCACCTCCTCGGTCGAGCGCGGCGTCCCCTTGCGCGTCAAGATGGGGTTCGACCCCACCGCGCCCGACCTGCACCTCGGGCACACCGTGCCGCTCGAGCGCATGCGCAGGTTCCAGGACTTCGGGCACACGGTCATCTTCCTCATCGGCGACTTCACCGCGATGATCGGCGACCCGACCGGGCGCAACACCACCCGCCCTCCCCTCAGCGACGAGCAGATCGCCGCCAACGCCGAGACCTACAAGCGGCAGGTCTTCAAGGTGCTCGACAAGGACCGCACCGAGGTGCGGTTCAACAGCGAGTGGCTGCTCCCGCTCGGCTCGCCGGGCATGATCAAGCTGGCGGCGAAGTACACGCTGGCGCGCATGCTCGAGCGCGATGACTTCAAGAAGCGCTACGCCGAGGAACGGCCGATCGCCCTGCACGAGCTGCTCTATCCGCTCGCGCAGGGCTACGATTCGGTGGCGCTGAAGGCGGACGTGGAGCTGGGCTCCTCCGACCAGCTCTTCAACCTCCTCGTGGGGCGCACGCTGCAGAAGGAGTACGGCCAGGAGCCGCAGGTGTGCCTGACCGGGCCCTTGCTCGAGGGCACCGACGCGCGCGAGGAGAACGGCAAGATCGTCGGCGACAAGATGTCCAAGTCGGTCGGCAACTATGTCGGCATCGACGAGCCCGCCGCGGACCAGTACGGCAAGCTGATGAGCGTCTCCGACGCGCTGATGTGGCGCTACTACGAGCTGCTCAGCCGGCGCACCGTGGCGGAGATCGCCGAGCTGCGCCGGGGGCACCCGAAGGCGGCGAAGATGGCGCTGGCGCGGGAGATCGTCGAGCGCTACCACGGCGCCGGCGCGGCGCGCGCAGCCGAGGAATCCTTCGAGCAGGTGCACGCGCGCCGCGAGCTCCCGGACGAGATCGAGGAGCGCGAGCTTCCGCGCGACGGCGGGGCCGAGCGCCTTCCGCTGATCAAGGCGCTCTCCAAGCTGGGCCTGGCTTCCTCCGGTTCCGAGGCAAGGCGGCTGATCGCCCAGGGCGGCGTGACCGTCGAGGGCGCGCGGGTCAGCGATCCCAATGCCGCGCTCCTGCCGGGCTCGCACTTGATCAAGGTGGGCAAGCGCAAGTTCGTGCGGCTCCACGTGCGATGAGGGCGCCCGCATGCCGCTGCTGAAGACGCTTCTCTTCACCGTCGTCGTGCCCGGCACCGTGGTGGTGCTGGCTCCGCGGTGGCTGATGCGCGGCGGGGGCACCGTCCAAGGCGGATGGGTGGGGGTGGCCGGCGCGTTGCTGCTCGTCTGGGGGGCCGTGCTGTACCTGCGCTGCGCCTGGGAATTCGCCAGGCGCGGCCGCGGCACCCCGGCCCCCGTGGATCCACCTCGCGAGCTGATCGTCGGGGTCGCCTACCGGTACGTGCGCAATCCGATGTACCTCGGCGTGCTGTCGATGGTGGTCGGAGAGGCAGCGCTGTATGGCGCGGCCGTGCTACTGGGCTACGCCGGAGCGCTCCTCCTCGCCTTCCACTTGTTCGTGGTGACCTACGAGGAGCCGACCCTGCGGAGGAGGTTCGGCGCCTCTCACGAGCGCTACTGCGCGGCGGTGCCGCGGTGGCTTCCGCGGCTGCGTCCCTGGAAGGGCTGAATCGACCGTGGCCACTCCCGCTTGACAGCGGAGCCCGCGCCGCCAAGAATGCCGCCATGCTCTCCTCCCACCGCGCCTGTCGCTGTCCGTGCCGCTCGGTGGGCGAGGAGCTGCCGGCCGCCTGAGCGGGCCGGACCGTTCTTCAAGGCCCACCACCCGGCGCGGTGCGTGGGCCTTCGTGCTTCGGACGTCCGAAGCGGATCGCCTCCGATCTCGCGGGTGGTGGCTTCGAACGCGAGGAGCACGGAGTGCGGTGGCACGAAGGACATCGGTGGGTGCTGGCGGCGGCGCTCTGCGCGGCGGCGGGGTGCCGGCGTGGGGCCGACCCCGGCGGCCGCAACCAGCTGCTCAACGTGTCCTACGACCCGACGCGCGAGCTGTACGCCGACGTCAACGCCGCCTTCGCGCGTCACCGGGAGGCGGCCGGCGCGCCGAAGGTGGAGGTGCGCCAGTCCCACGGTGGATCCGGCAAGCAGGCCCGCGCGGTGCTCGACGGTCTCGAGGCGGACGTGGTCACGCTCGCGCTCGCGCACGACGTCGACGTGCTCGCGCGCGCAGGGCTGCTCCAGACGGGCTGGCAGGACGCCCTGCCCCACCGCAGCGCTCCGTACACCTCGACCATCGTGTTCGTGGTGCGCAAGGGCAATCCGAAGCGGATCCGTGGCTGGGAGGACCTCGCGCGCAAGGGCGTCGCGGTGGTCGCGCCGAATCCCAAGACCTCGGGGGGCGCGCGGTGGGGTTACCTGGCCGCCTGGGGCGCGGCGCTGCGGCGAAGCGGAGGCGACGAGCGCGAAGCGCGCGAGTACGTCGCGGCGCTCTACGCCAACGTGCCCGTGCTCGACACGGGCGCCCGCGGAGCGAGCACCACCTTCGCGGAGCGCGGGGTCGGGGACGTCCTGCTCTCCTGGGAGAACGAGGCGCTGCTGCTCGCAGACGAGATCGGCAAGGAGCGCTTCGACATCGTGGTCCCCAAGGTCAGCATCCTGGCCGAGCCGCCGGTCGCGGTGGTCGACAGGTACGCGGACAAGCACGGGACGCGCGCCGTGGCGCGGGAGTACCTCGAATACCTCTATTCCGAGGAGGGCCAGGAGATCGCGGCGCGCCACCACTACCGCCCCCGGTCGGCGAAGGCGGCCGCGCGGCACGCCAGCGAGTTCCCCCGCCTCGAGCTGTTCACCGTCGACGAAGTGTTCGGCGGGTGGGACAATGCGCAGAGGACCCACTTCGCCGAAGGCGCGATCTTCGACCAGATCTCGGTCCCGCAGGCGCGCCGATGACGATGCGGCGCGCGCGCGGAATCCTGCCTGGGTTCGGGCTGTCGCTCGGCACGAGCCTGCTCTACCTGACGCTGCTCGTCCTGGTGCCGCTGGCGGGTGTGGCGCTGCGCGGAGCGACCTCGAGCTGGGACGAGATCTGGCGCGCGTCCACCTCGGCACGGGCGTTGGCGTCGTTCCGGCTGAGCTTCACGGCCTCGCTCGCCGCCGGCGCGGCGAACGCGGCCGCGGGGCTGCTCATCGCCTGGGTGCTGGTCCGCTACCGCTTCGCCGGCCGGTCCGCGCTGGACGCGCTCGTCGACGTGCCCTTCGCGCTGCCCACCGCCGTCGCCGGGCTGGCGCTGACCGCGGTCTACTCCGCCGACGGGTGGCTGGGGCGCTGGCTCGCGCCGCTCGGCATCAAGGTGGCCTACACGCCGGTCGGCGTCTGGCTGGCGATGACCTTCGTCGGCCTGCCGTTCGTCGTCCGCACCGTGCAGCCCGTGCTCGCCGGGATCGACGCGCACCTCGAGGAGACGGCGGCCGTGCTGGGGGCCGGCCGGGTGCAGTCCTTCTTGCGGGTCATCTTCCCCACCCTCCTTCCCGCGGTGCTGACGGGCTTCACGCTGGCGGTGGCGCGGGCGCTCGGCGAGTACGGATCCATCGTCTTCATCTCGGGCAACCTGCCGCTGCGCACCGAGATCGCCCCGCTGCTCATCGTCGCCAGGCTCGAGCAGTACGACTACGCAGGCGCCACCGCCCTGGCGCTGGTCCTGCTCCTCACCTCGTTCGCGCTGCTCTTCGCCATCAACGTCTTCCAGCGCTGGAGCGTCCGGCGGCTGGGGCCTTCTCCGGGGTAGCGATGCCGTTCGGCGAATCCATCCTGATCGCTCCCCCGCTCCGGCAGCCGAGCGTGACCGAGCCTGCCCCGGTGCGGTGGCTGCTCGTCTCGGCCGCGGCGGTGCTTCTCGGCCTCTTCGTCCTGGTGCCGCTCGCGGCCGTGTTCGCCACCGCGCTGCGCGCCGGCCTGGGCAGGTACCTGGACGCCATCCTGCACCCGGATACGCGGTCGGCCATCGGGCTGACGCTGCTCACCGCCGCCATCGTGGTGCCTCTCAACGCGCTCTTCGGCATCGCGGCCGCCTGGGCGATCGCGAACTTCCGCTTCCGTGGCAAACGGCTGCTGATCACGCTCATCGACCTTCCTTTCAGCGTGTCGCCCGTGATCGCCGGCCTCGCCCTGGTGCTGGTCTTCGGCCGGCAGGGCTGGCTGGGGAGCTGGCTCGACGCGCGGCAGGTCCGGATCGTCTTCGCGGTGCCGGGGGTGGTGCTGGCGACCGCTTTCGTCACCGTGCCGTACGTCGCCCGCGAGGTCCTGGCGGTGCTCGAGGCGCAGGGCAGCGACGAGGAGGCGGCCGCCCTGACGCTGGGAGCGAGCGGCTGGCAGATCCTCGCGCGCGTGACGCTGCCCAAGATCCGCTGGGGGCTGCTCTACGGGATCGCGCTCTGCAACGCCCGGGCGATGGGCGAGTTCGGAGCGGTGTCGGTCGTCTCCGGACACGTTCGCGGCGAGACCATCACGCTGCCGCTGCACGCCCAGATCCTCTACGACCAGTACGACGCGGTGGGCGCATTCGCGGTCGCCTCGCTGCTCGCCGTGCTGGCGCTGTTCACCCTGGTCACCAAGAAGTACGTTGACTGGAGGTCGCGCCCCGCATGAGCATCGTCCTGCAGGCGGTCACCAAGCGCTTCACCGCGGCCGGCACGCCGGCGGTCTCCGGCGTGTCGTTCGATGCGCCGCGCGGCGCGATCACCGCGCTGCTCGGACCTTCGGGCGCCGGGAAGTCGACGGTGCTGCGCATCGTCGCGGGCCTGGAGGCGCCCGACTCGGGCCAGGTGCTCATCGACGGCGAGGACTGCGCGCGGGTGCCGGTGCAGAAGCGCGGCGTGGGGCTCGTGTTCCAGCACTATGCCCTCTTCCGTCACATGACCGTCCGCGAGAACGTCGCCTTC
>DASWGQ010000109.1:0-7944 GCA_036393595.1 Myxococcales bacterium
CGGCGATCTTGTACATGTTGGGGATCATCAGGAGCAGTCCCTGCGACGCGGTGAAGGTCGTCGACAGGGCGCCGGCCTGCAGCGCGCCGTGGACCGCGCCTGCGGCGCCGGCCTCGGACTGCATCTCCACCACCTCAGGAACGGTTCCCCAGATGTTCTTCCGGCCGGCGGCGGACCACTCGTCCGACAGCTCCCCCATGTTCGAGGAGGGGGTGATCGGATAGATGGCGATGACCTCGCTGGTCCGGTGCGCGACCGAGGCCACTGCTTCGTTTCCGTCGACGATTGCGGACGAACGCGGTGGCACGGGCGCTCCTTTCCCTCAAGGGAAGAGCAATCGATGTGCCGCCGTTCGCGTCGGGAACGAACCGCGCCGCGCACCGATCCGGGTCGCCTCAGGCATCTGCAAGAAATGCGTCTGACGGCTTTCGCGGCGCATGCCTTGCCGGTCCGCGCGTCAATCCGTGCGCGGCTGCTGCGACCTGCCCAGGGAGCGGATCAGGAAGAACGCCCAGACGACGGTGGCGGCGAGGAACGCCAGCGCCGCCCCGCCGAGCCAGCGATACACGTGGGCGGGGTCGACGTCGACCAAGGCGCGCAGGGCGAGCGCGGCGAGCAGCAGCGCGCCCATCAGTGCGACCGGCCACGGCCTCCCATCGAGAAGCTGCGGTACGCCGCCGTGCGAGAGCACGACGTGGATCGAGATGCAGAGCGCCAGCAACGCGAAGCAGCCGATGAACGCGACGTGCAGGCCCGCCTTTGCGTACTCGGGAAACGCGGCCACCGCGGCATAGCCTGCGGGCAGGAGCCAGGCGGCCGCCCAGATGAAGCGGCGGTGCAGGCCGGGCACGGTAGGCACCCGCCAGATCTCCGCCGAGGTGAGCAGCACCGCGAGGACCAGTGCGGCCCGGAGCGCGAAGCCGATCCGGGCCGAGACGACGACCTCGAAGAAGAAGGTGGCGATGAATGCGATCCCCGCAGCCACGTGCAACGCCTTGGCGCGCGCGGATCCGGGCGCTCCGCCGAGCGGCGGGACGCCGCGCGTGATGACCGGGAGCAGCATGCCGCCTACACCCAGCACGAGCCCGGTGAACATGCCCTGCAAGACGAGCGCGCGCCCGACCTCGTGCAGCCAGAATGCGTCCCCATTCACGGCCGCCCCCACGCCGGCGAGGATCGATCCTGCAACGCCCATGAGCAGCGCGAGCACCACCCAGACGAAGCTGTTCGGGATGCGAAGTCCCGCGCCCGGCGCCCGGAATCGGCTCACGGCGAACTGGATGAGCACGGCCATGAGCACGAGCCACGGGACTTGCGACAGCGCCCACTTCTCGAACCACGCGCTGACGGTGATGATCACGGGCGCGGCGAGGGCGACTCCCATCTGCCAGGCGGCGGGCGGAGCCGTCGCGGTGCGGCGAGGGATGAGCGTGAACAGGAAGCCCACCGCGAAGCAGGTCATGAAGCCTTCGATCTGCGCGAAGGCGTGGAAGATCGACCGGTACTCGTCGATGACTCCCGTCGCGAGCAGGAGCCAGTGCAGCACGCCCGCCCAGGCGAGCAAGACGCCGAGCGGGAAGAGGACCCGATAGGGCTCGCGGCGCCAGCCGGCGACTCCGGCCGACGCCAATTGCAATAGAACCGTCATGCTCGCCATGCATAGGGCCCGTTGTGGGGATTGGCAACGAACCCCTATGATCGGGCCATCTCCCGACATCGGAGAGGACATGAGGAATCGCGTCGCGGTCATCTCTGTCACCAGCGCCGTCGTGGTCGTCGGCGCAGCCGTGTTCATCCAGTCGCGCAGGCCTCGCGGCGAGGTGAAGCGCGCCACCGCCGACGAGGTGAAGGGCACCGGCAAGTGCGTCGAGTGCCACCGCGAGCAGACCGCCGGCATCGTCCGCCAGTGGCAGGACAGCCGCCATGCTCAGGCCGGGATCACCTGCTTCGATTGCCACAAACCGCGCGACCAGGCGCACCAGCTCGAGCACAAGGGGTTCCAGATCACGCGGTTCGTGACCTCAGGCACCTGCGCCGATTGCCACAAGCGCGAGTACGCCGAATTCCAGCGCAGCCGACATGCCGTCGCGTCCTGGACCGCGGTGCGCGGGAACCAGGACTTCACCGCCGCGCAGCTCGCCGAGGCGCGTAAGTACCACCCGGAGGCCATCGATCGCCCGCCGAACCCCCTCCCCATCCTCGAGGGGAGCGGCGCGCTGGAGGTGGGGTGCAAGGCCTGCCACGAGGTCGGGGCGCCGAATTACGACAGCTCGATCGGGAACTGTACCAAGTGCCACGGCAAGCATGTAGAGAGTGTCGCCATGGCGCGCATCTCCGACACCTGCGGGAGTTGCCACATGGGGCCCGATCATTCGCAGATCGAGATCTGGCGCGAGTCGCGCCACGGGATCATGTTCGTCGCCCGGCGAGAGAAGCAGAACCTCGAGTATCGCGGCGACGAGCTGAGCGCGAACCAGCAGGACACGCCCACGTGCTCGACCTGCCATTTTTCCGGGATGGGCGGCGTCGATTCCACCCACGATGTCGGCGAGCGCCTCAGCTATTACCTGTTCGCCGCGATCTCGGAGAAGCGCCCCAACTTCGAGGCGGCGCGGAAGAAGATGCGCTTCATGTGCCTGAACTGCCACTCGCAGGGGCACGTGGACCGCTTCTACCAGCAGGCGGACACGACGCTGATCAACACCAACGCACAGGTAAAGAAGGCGCAGGACATCATGGAGGGTCTCTACAAGGACGGCTTGCTCACCAAGGAGCCGTTCGACGAGCCGATCGAGTTCCTCGCCTTCGACCTCTGGCACTACTTCGGCCGGACCGCCAAGCACGGCGCGTACATGGGAGGCGCGGACTTCTCGCAGTGGCACGGGAATTACGAGCTGCAGCTCAAGCTCGCCGAGCTGCGCCACTCCGCGGACGAGCTGCGCAACGCCAGGACCAGGGGGAGAGCGGGCCGACCCCCATGATCGAGCTTCCCGAAGCCGCGCGGGAGGCGCTGTCCGGCCGCCGCGCGCTGATCGCGTTCGCGGCGTCGAACCTTCTCTTCCTCCTGCTCGACGTGGCCATCGCGCACTCGGCGTTCCTGCGCTCGCGCGCCGAGTTCATCCCGCTCTACGTCTCGGGCATCGCCGGGCCGGTCGCGCTGCTCGTCGCGCTCGTGCCGCAGACGGCCTGGAGTCGTGGCCTTCTCTGGGTCGCGGCGGCCGCCTCCATGGCGACTGGATTTGGCGGGCTCGTGCTCCACCTCGGGGCGGATTCGCTCGTCCGCCCGACGCTCTACCGGCTCGTCTACT
This sequence comes from Myxococcales bacterium, assembly GCA_036393595.1. Classification (GTDB taxonomy): domain Bacteria; phylum Myxococcota; class Myxococcia; order Myxococcales; family 40CM-4-68-19; genus VBKO01. The sequence continues at coordinate 3,309 of DASWGQ010000109.1, forward strand.
CCGCGCCCATCATCGCGCCGCTGTCGTACGCCGGGCTGGGAGCGCTGCTGCTCGTCGCGGAGCATGCGAAAGACGACCTGCAGCGGGGGCGGTGGGTGGAGCTGCTCACGGGTTTGGGACTCCTCGCCAATTTCGTCCTGTGCCTGCTCGATCACGCCCAGAACGGCTTCTGGGCCCCGATCGAGTGGGTGTCCGTTGCGGCCGGCGCGCTGGGCGGTTTCGCCTTTCTGGCGGCCGCTGCGCAGCGCGAGGTCAGGGTCGAGGAGCGACAATTCCTCTGGATCGTGCTCGCGCTCATGGCCGGCACGGGCGTGCTCGGGTCTGCGCTGCACCTGCGCGCCGTGCTCGCCTCCACCGGCGCGTCGCTGCTCCACCGGGTGCAGTACGGGGCGCCGGTCTTCGCGCCTCTCCTGTACGTCGACCTGGCCGCGCTCGGCGCGATCGGCCTCCTCGCGCGCGGGCCGGCGGCGCCCTACGCGAGCCGGACCTGACGCTTGTTTTGGCTGCTGGAGGTCTGCTCTGGCGGGCAAGACTCTTGGGGTTCACCCGTGATCCGCATGGCTGCGGTTCGCAGCGAGCGCCGCCCCGTAGAGCACGGCAAAGCATCCCGCCATCCCCAGCGCCACCAGCGCGCCCAACACGATCCGGATTGCGCTGGAGCCGAGGTGCAGCGGGGGCACGACCAGCAGGAAGCGCTCCGCCGCGAGACCCGCCAGTACGCTCGTGGCACAGCCGCCCAACCAGGCGCGGCTGCGCTTGGTACGCTCGGGCAGGAGGAGCGTGAACGGCACGACGAACGTGCTGCAGAGGATGCCGATGGAGAGCGCGCGCCAGCCCCCCGACCAGCGCGCCAGCACTTCGGCCGTCTCGGCAGGGATGTTCGCGTACCAGACCGGAAGCACCGAGCACCAGACCAGGTACGCCCAGAAGGCGCAAAACCCGAAGAGCAGACGTCCGAGGTCGTGACGCAGCTTCTCCGAGGGCGAACCCCAGAGCGCTGCCCAGGCGATGGCCGAAAGCAGCGCGGCCATGAAGGCCTGCGGGGGCACGATGGCGCTGGGTTCGCCGGGCGAGAGGCCCACGATGAGATCGACCGTCCAGAGCGACAGGACGACGGCGTACGCGGCAAGGTAGGCGATCGCGGCGCGCGCCGTGGTCCGGGCCCACCGGTCCCGCCTCGAGCGGCGCAGGAAGGCGGAGCCGAGCGCGAAGAGGACGGCGCCGCCGAGCAAGTCGCGCACGGCGAGCGTTGCCCAAGCCCCGCCCCTGCTGCCGGGGACCCAGGCTGGCGCGGCCGCGACCAGCACGGCGAGGATCCCGAGTGCGGCGGGCAAGAACCCGGAGAGAGCCTCGACGCGAGGAAGCACCGGGTCGAGAAAACGCCCCTGCGCGACGCGAGCTGCGGCGGAGAGCGCCAGGCCTCCGGCGCCGAGCCCGACCAGAAAGAGCCAGCTCGCGGCCAACGCGGCGATCGCGGCAGGACCCGAGCGCAGGACCAGCGACGCAACCAGGGCGAGCGCGCCGATCGCCGCGAGCAGCGCGCTCACCCGGGCGAGCGGGCGCCCCAGGGTCGATGCGGAGTCGTCGAGGAGCTTCATCGGCTCGCTCCCTGCGGCGTCAGCCCCTGCACGGCGCGGACGTAGTGGACGAGGTCCCAGCGGTCCCGCTCGTCGAGGCCTTCGCTGACGCGGGGCATCGCGCGCCCGCCGAGCAGGATGGTGCCGTAGATGTACCCGTCGCTGCGCTCGCGCACCGCGACATAGGCCAGATCCGGTGCGGGCGGGAAGAAGCGCGAAACAGGGCCACCGCCGTGCCCTTTTGGGCCGTGGCAGGAGGCGCAGCGCTCGATGAACAGCGATTGCCCCCGCGCCACCGAGCCAGCGTCGGGCGGGAACGGCGACTGCAATGCTTGCGTGTCGTCCCGCTCATCGTAATGCGGTGGTGCGCCCAGGGGCACGGCGCCGGGCGGCTCGGGAAGCGGCCGCTCCCGCGCCGCGCGCGCCGGCTGGTACCACATGTCCGTGCGCCAGTCGCGCGCACAGGCGCAAAGGCAGACCAGCAGCAGCGCGGCCCTAAGCGGCGACACGGCGCACCTCCTCGGCCCCGCCGCCGTGCAAAATGTCCTCGGCGCCCACCGCCGCTCCGGGCACGAAGACGCCGATGCGGTCGCGGGAGAAGCGCGGGTCCTCGGGCACGCGCCTCCGTCTCCGCCCGCGCACGCCCAGCCCCACCAGCGCCAGCGAATTCACCGCCGCGCCGACGAGCACCATCGCTTCGAACACCACGACCAGGAAGGCGGGCATGGAGACGATGGGCTTGCCGCCGACGATGAGCGGCCAGTCGAGAGAGGTGCCCACCGTGAGCGCGAGTCCGGCTGCGCCACCGAGCAGCGCGCCCGCGAGCGTGTAGAAGCCCAGCGGGCTGCTGGGTCGCGCCAGCGCGGCCATCACCGCCGGGTAGGGGGCGGGCATGGCGGCGCGGACCTCGTGACCTGCGGCGCGCAGGGAGCGCACCGCGCCCGCCGCTTGCGCGGGCTCCGCGAAGACGCCGAGGACTCCCTCAGGCATGCGCCGCCTCCTCCTTCAGCTCCGCGATGGACACCGCAGGCATCAACTTGAGGAACAGGAGCAGCCAGAAGAAGAACCAACCGAACGAGCCCAGGGTGATGCCCACCTCGACGAGCCTCGGTCGGTACAAGTGCCAGTCGAACGGCACGCGGCCGTGCGCCAGCGAGGTCACGACGATGACGAAGCGCTCGAGCCACATTCCGACGTTGACGAGCAGGCAGATCGCGAGGAGCGTCCCGGTCGAGCGACGCGCGCGCTCCGAGAAGAAGAAGAGCGGCGCGACACAGTTGCTGGCCACCATGATCCAGAACAGCGGCGCGTAATCGCCGGCGGCGCGGTAGAGCAGCGTGGCGCGCTCGGCGCGGGGCGGCCCGCGGAAGGCGAGCGCGAACTCCAGCGCATAGGAGAACGTCACGATCAGCGAGGTGAGCAGCACGACGCGCGCAAGCATGTCGAGGTGGCGTGCCGTGATCAGCTCCGAAAGCCCCAGCGCGCGCCGCAGCGGGATGAGCAGGGTGATCACCATGGCTACGCCGGAAAGGATGGCGCCGGCCACGAAGTAGGGCGGAAAGAGGGTCGAGTGCCAACCAGGCACGACCGAGACGGCGAAGTCCCAGGAGACGACGCTGTGCACCGATATGACCAGCGGAGTGGCGAATCCGGCGAAGAACAGGTAGGCGCGCTCGTGGTGTCGCCACTCCTCGTCGGTGCCGCCCCAGCCCATCGCGACCAGCGCGTAGAGACGGTGGCGCCAGCCGCGCGCACCGTCACGCAGCGCCGCCGCGTCGGGCACCAGGCCCGCCAGCAGGAAGGTCGCGCTCACCACCAGGTACGTCGACACCGCGAAGACGTCCCACACGAGGGGCGAGCGGAAGTTGACCCATAGCCCGCGCTGGTTCGGGTACGGGAAGAGCCAGTAGAAGAGCCACGGGCGCCCGAGATGGATGACCGGGAAGAGACCCGCGGTCATCACTGCGAACACGGTCATCGCTTCGGCGGTGCGGTACACGGCAGTGCGGAAGCGCGCGCGGAAAAGGAAAAGGATGGCGCTGATCAGCGTCCCCGAGTGCGCGATGCCCACCCAGAACACGAAGTCGGTGATGAACACGCCCCAGCTCACGGGCCGGTTGAGCCCGGTCAGCTGCATCCCGTTGCGGATGATCAGTGACCAGCTCCACGCGCCCACCGCCGCCGCGGCTGCAGCGCCGAGGAGGAGCACGTAGTAGCCGAGTCGCGGCGGTGCGAGCGCGGCCTGCACCCGATCCTGGATGGCGCCCGCGTCCATCAGTGTCCCTCGATGCGCGCCAGGTACGTGATCGCCGGCCCCGTGTTCAGCTCGCCGAGCAGGTCGTAGCCGCGGGGATCCTCGCGCAAGCGCGACACGCGCGAGGCGGCGTCCTTCGCGTCCCCGAAGACGATGGCCTGCGCCGGGCAAGTCTGCGCGCAGGCAGGCACGACCTCGCCGTCGCGCAGCGGTCGACCCTCGCGCTTGGTCTCGTGCTCGGCCAACCGGATGCGCTGCACGCAGAACGTGCACTTCTCCATGACCCCCTTGCTGCGAACCGCCACGTCGGGATTGAGCTGGAGGTCGAGTGGCGCGGGGAAGGCCGGCTCGCGCCAATTGAAGACGCGCGCGTCGTAGGGGCAGTTGTTGGCACAGTAGCGCGTGCCGACGCAGCGGTTGTAGACCTGCGCGTTGAGTCCCTCTGGGTTGTGATAGGTCGCGTAGACGGGACAGACCGGCTCGCAGGGAGCGCGTTCGCAGTGCTGGCAAAGCGAGGGGAGGAACGCGACGCGGCCCCCCTCGAAGCTGCGCTGGATGCGCAGCCACGCCACGTTGCGTCCCGCGGCGGCGAATTCGGGACCGTTCACGGGCACGTTGTTCTCGGCGTAGCAGGCGACGACGCAGGCCTGGCAGCCAGTGCAGCGGTCGAGGTCGATCGCCATGGCCCAGCGGTGCTGGGGGTGCTCGTGGGGCGGATAGAGGCTGGGCGCGGGTGGCTCGGGCGGCAGTGCCGGGCTCGCGGCGCTGACCGCCCGCGCCAGGTCCCGCCCCTCCTGGCCGCGCG
>DASWGQ010000110.1:0-2710 GCA_036393595.1 Myxococcales bacterium
GGCTCGCCCTGTTCCGCTCGCAGATCGAGATCCGCCTGCTGGAGAAGCGCGCCTACGACTTGTTCCTGCAGAACCTCGTCAAAGGCACCAGCCACCTCTCACTGGGGCAGGAGGCGGTGGCGGCCGGGTTCGCGGTCGCCATGCGCCGCGACGACTACACCTTCTGCACGTACCGCGGGCACGCGCACACGCTCGCGCGCGGCGCGCCGATGGTGGGCGTGCTCGGCGAGCTGATGGGGCGCAAGTGCGGGCTGATGGGCGGCAAAGGCGGGTCGATGCACCTCACCAGCGTGCCGCACGGCGCGATGGGCTCCTACGCCATCGTCGGCGCGCACCTTCCGGTGGCGGCCGGCGCCGCCTGGTCGGCGCAGGTCCGCGGCACCGGGCAGGTCGCCGTCTGCTTCTTCGGCGACGGGGCCACGAACATCGGCGCCTTCCACGAGGCGCTGAACTTCGCGGCGGTGTGGAAGCTGCCGGTGGTCTTCGTCTGCGAGAACAACCAGTACATGGAGTACACGCCGATCCGCAGCGTGACGGCGGTGGAGCACCCCGCCGCGGACCGCGCGAGCGCCTATGGCCTGGGGCGGGTCATCGTCGACGGCAACGACGCGGACGCGGTGTACGGCGCGGCGGCGGCGGCGATCGGCAAGGCCCGCGGCGGCGGCGGACCGTCGCTCATCGAGGCCATGACGTACCGCTACAGCGGGCACTCCCGCGCCGACCCGGCGAAGTACCGCCCGGCCGGCGAGCTGGAGGAATGGATGAAGCACGATCCGATCGCGCTGTACCGCGCGCGCCTGCTCGAGCTGGGGACGCCCGAGAGGACTCTGCGCGAGATCGAGGCAGCCGTGCAGCGCGCGGTGGACGAGGCGACAGAAGCGGCCAAGGAGTCGCCGCCCTCTCCCCTCGACGTCATCGAGCGCGACGTGTGGGCCGACGGAGGATCGTCGTGGCGGAACTGACGTACCGCGAGGCGGTCGCGGCGGGCATCGCGCAGGAGATGGAGCGCGACGAGCGCGTCGTGTTCCTCGGCGAGGACGTGGCCGCGGCGGGCGGCGTGTTCAAGGCGACCGTCGGCCTGCTGGAGCGGTTCGGCCCCAGGCGCGTGCGCGACACGCCCATCTCCGAGCAGGCCATCATCGGCGCGGCGATGGGCGCGGCGATGACCGGGCTGCGGCCCATCGCCGAGATCATGTTCTCGGACTTCCTCGCCGTCTGCTGGGACATGATCGCGAACGAGATCGCCAAGGCGCGCTACATGTCGGCCGGCCAGATGACGCTGCCGCTCGTCATCCGCACCGCCAACGGCTCGGGCGCGCGGTTCGGCGCCCAGCACTCGCAGAGCGTGGAGAACTGGGCGATGTCGGTGCCCGGGCTGAAAGTCGTGGCGCCCTCGAATCCGGCGGACGTGAAGGGACTGCTCGCCGCGGCGGTGCGCGATCCCGACCCGGTGGTCTTCTTCGAGCACAAGGGCCTCTACGCCACCAAGGGCCAGGTCCCGGACGGCGAGCACGTCGACCGGCTCGGCACCGCGAAGGTGCTGCGCGAGGGCGGCGACGTCACCGTGGTCGCGCTGGCCGCCATGGTGCCGCGGGCGCTGGAAGCCGCCGAGCGGCTGCAGCGGGAGGACGGCATTTCCGCCACGGTGGTCGACGTACGTTCGCTGGTTCCGCTCGACACCAAGACCATCCTCGCGGAGACGGTCAAGACGGGGCGGCTCTACACGGTCGAGGAGAACCCGCGCCTGTGCGGCTGGGGCGCGGAGATCGCCTCCATCGCCGCCGAGGAGTGCTTCTACGACCTCGACGGACCCATCGTCCGCATCACGACGCCCCACGTGCCGCTGCCGGCGGCGGACGCGCTCGAGGACGGCACGGTCCCTTCGGTCGCGCGGATCGTGGAGACGATCCGGAGGACCGCCGGCTGATGGACGTGGTGATGCCGCAGCTCGGGGAGACGGTGAAGGAAGGCACCGTCACGGTCTGGCACAGGAAGGTCGGCGAGCGGGTCGAGGCGAACGAGCCGCTCTTCGAGGTGAATACCGACAAGGTAGAGACCGAGGTGCCGGCCCCCGTATCGGGCGTCCTGGCGGCGATCCTGGTGGCCGAGGGAAGCACGGTCCAGGTGGGCGCGACGCTGGCGGTGATCGAGGAAGAGGGGAAGGCGCGCGCCGTGCCGGCGGCCGCGCGCGAGGCGCCACTCTCGCCCGTCGTGCGTCGCCTGCTCGCCGAGCACGGGCTCGATGCCTCAACGATCACCGGCACCGGGTCGGGGGGCCGGATCACGCGCGACGACGTGCTCGCGCACGTGGAGCGGAGCAAGAGCGGGGGCAAGCCGCAGGGCGAGGAGCGGCTGCCGCTGAGCAAGATCCGCAAGCGCACCGCCGAGCAGATGGCGCTCTCCTGGCGGACCATCCCGCACGTCCTGCAGGCGGTGGAGGTCGACTTCCAGGCGGTCGACGTGGCTCGGCTGCCGCGCGCCGAAGACTGGAAGGCGAAAGAAGGCTGGGCCCTCACCTATCTTCCCTTCGTCGCGTTCGCCGTCTCCAGGGCCCTGCCGGAGTTCCCCGCCCTCAACGCCAGCCTCGACGGCGACGCGCTGGTGCCGCACCGGCGCATCAACCTGGGCATCGCGGTGGACTTGGGCGGCGAGGGCCTGATCGTCCCGGTGATCAAGGACGCCGGCGAGAAGTCCCTGCCCGACCTGGCGC
>DASWGQ010000111.1:0-3242 GCA_036393595.1 Myxococcales bacterium
GGACGCGAGCGTGGCGTGGCCGCACAGGTCCACCTCGACCGCGGGAGTGAACCAGCGCAGCCGGTAGCGGTCGCCGTCGGGGCGGAGGAAGGCCGTCTCGGAGAGGTTCATCTCACGGGCGACGGCCTGCATCCAGGCGGCGTCGCGCGGCTCGGGGAGCACGCACACCGCGGCGGGGTTGCCGCCGAAGGGACGGTCGGTGAACGCGTCGACCTGAACGATCCGGAGTCCCATCGCCGTCTAAGTTACTCGCTTCGCCAAGCGGTGCGTTAGGAGGGGACGCCGATCGGGCTTACCCGCGGATACTCGGCTCGAGTTGGAACGTTGTCTTTCCGTGAAGGAAACTGATCACCGATCCGACTCCTTGCAGGCGACTGCCTGGAGGTCCGCTTCGCGTTCTTGCACCGCCTGGCGCGCCCGGCGGCGTGCCAGGTTCCAATTCCGCCAGTCGTCGTCCCCGCGCGCCCAGCGTGCGAGGAGCCGTGCGCTTAGCCGACACTGCTCCGCACCGCCCAGCCGCGGGACGGCCGCGAGGAGGACGGGCACCGCGTCGGCGCTCAGGGAGGCCGCGTACTTGGCGTCGAACCGTCGGTCGTGGGGCGGCCGGCCCAGGTTGGTGCGCACGATGAAGGCGTCGGGATTGAGCACGTGCAGCCCGGCGAGCACAGCGAACCCCTGCACCAGTGCGCCGAAGGCGAAGCGCCGCCGCTGCCCGCGCAGCACGGTCCAACCGAACCACCCGACGATGCCGGCGATGTACACCATGAAGGCGGTGGCGTACAGCCGTACCTCCGACAGACCGAACTGGTCCACATAGAGGCGCATCCGCTCGAGCGCGGAGGCCATCACGACCGCGAGCAGCAGGATCAGCAATCCGGCCAGAGACCGGAAGCTGCGGCGCTGCTGAGGCGGCTCGTTGCGAACGGCCCAGTCCGCCGCGAGCAGGATAGGCAGCACGAGGGCGCTCGCGGCGACCAGCTCGAAGAACCCCCGACGCGCGTACTCGGCGTAGGTCAGGCCCGTGGTGCCTTGGATCAGGTCGGTCCCGCCGAAGAAGTAGCGGAGTTGGATCACCACGAAGACGAGGAACAGCGCGTCGAGCAGACCGAGGGCAGTGCCGACCGGGACAATGCCGAGGGAAAAGCCCCAGCCTGGGCCGCCGGTCGGTTGCGCCACCGCGCGGAGCAGAGCACTCCACAACAAGCCGCTGGCGAGCGTCGTTCCAAACGCGATGAGAAACGTGTGCGACGCGACCGCCCCAAAGTCGATGTCGAAGGCGCCGGCCAGCACGTTGCTGAACACGGCGTCGGCCGATGCGAACAGGCCGCCGAAGACGAGCAGCAGCGGCAATGCAAGCAAGGTGCCGGCGCCGGCCGCGCGCAAGTGGCGCAGCGCGCCGCCACTCGGCAACTCCTCCCACCGCACGTCCCGTCCCACCAGCGCGAAAGCACCGACGCACGCGCCCACCGCCGCTGCGAAGCCCGCCTGCACGTACTCCCACGCATGGAGGCCACGGATGGTGACGCCGCGCAGGCTCAGGCAGGCGAGGCAGCAGAGGATCGCGAGCCCGATCAAGTCCAGCGCCCGGAGCGCCACCGAGTCCCGCGCGATGAAGTTCGACGCCAACAGCAGGATGGCGACCGCGAGCCAGAGGGCATCGGCGCTCACCGCGATGCGGTGGCGGTGCACGATGTACCCCCCCGCGGCAACGAGTCCGGCGGCGCAGAGCAGCGCGTTCAGGCCCCAGGGTGTGGCGCGCAGCAGGAGGTCGCCCGAAACGCCCAGCACAGTAGCGGCGCCGAGGATCTCGAGGCCGAGCCTCGTCTTCTCGCTCATGGCGTTCATCCCGCCGCAGTCTCTGGCAGCCCGCCGAAGCGGCGCTGCCGCCTGCGGAATTCGTGGACCGCCGCCGCCAGGTCCGCGGCCCCGAAATCGGGCCAGTAGCGGTCGGTGAAGTGGAGCTCGGCGTACGCGCACTCCCACAGCAGGAAGTCGCTGAGGCGCTGCTCGCCCCCGGTGCGGATGAGGAGGTCGACGTCGGGGAGGAGGAGGCCCGCCTGGATCGCGGCGCGGCCGGAGTAGTCGACGAGGAGCCGGAAGGAGAGCGTCTCATTGCCCGCGGTCGCCTGCTCGGCCTCCTGGATCGCCACGCCGAGGAGAGCGGGGAGCCGGTCTCGGCGGCCGACGACCTCGAGTCGCACGCCGTTCGCGACGAGCCGCGGGGTCTCGCTCCGCAAGTGGCGGGCGAAGAGGCGCATCAGGGCCGCGACCTCGTCGGGCGGCCGCTTCCAGTTGTCAGCGGAGAACGCGAACAGCGTGAGCTGGCCGATGCCGAGGCCGGGAGCCGCCTCGACGATGCGGCGCACCGCCCGGGCGCCGGCGCTGTGGCCGGCGGCGCGCGGCAGGCCGCGGCGGGTGGCCCAGCGCCCGTTGCCGTCCATGACGATCGCGACGTGGAGAGAAGTACTTTGCATCGTAAAGTTTGATCCCACAAAAAAGGGGCGCCCCGCCTAGCGCTCGCGGGTCGCCCGGATCAGCGCCTCCATGTGGTCGAGGTAGCGCTCCAGGGCGCGCCGTCCCGCCGCCGTGAGGCGGTACTCGGTCTTCGGCACCCGCCCCGCGAAGGACTTGGCGCACTTCACGTACTGCGCCGCCTCGAGCTTGCGGGCGTGCACGCTGAGATTGCCGTCGGTCGTGTGGAGCAGCCGCTTGAGCTCGTTGAAGGTGAGCGACTCGCTCACCGCGAGTGCGCTCACGATGCCGAGCCGGATCCGCTCGTGGATCAGGCGGTCGAGCTGCGGCGCCTCCGGCCGCACGCGCTGCGGGCGGGGCGCCCGCTCCGCGGCCTCCGTCCGCCGCGCAGCCGTGGACTTAGCCACCGTACCTCCGCGCGATGACGGCGCCGAACACGATGTGCAACCCGCCGAACCCCACCCCCAGCAGCCAGTTGCCCCAGGCCGGGGGGCCGAACAGGGCCGCGGCGCCGGCGAGCATGAAGCACAGCCCCATCACCGGCACGATCCGCACCGAGAAGGCGCCCCCCGTGACGAAGCCGGTCCCGTACAGGAGCAGCCACGCGCCCGGCAGCGCGTGCGACTGGCCGGCGCGATACAGCGCGATCGTCAGCAGACCGCCCACCGCCATGGGCGGGATGAAGCCCAACCAGAAGCGCCGCCCTGGCCCGGAGAGGATCGGGTCGTTCACCGCGTACGCCTTGCGGACCATGGTCCCTCCGCCGATCA
>DASWGQ010000112.1:0-10085 GCA_036393595.1 Myxococcales bacterium
TCTGCTTCGCGTAGGCCTTGAGATTCGGCTGTGCGTCCGGAGCGTTGCTCGCGGCGAACGCGCGGTACAGCTCGATCGCCCTGGGCGAGTCGCCCAGCTGGCGGTAGGCCTCGGCCAGCCCGAAGAGGGGGGCGGCGAGCGTCGGGTCGGCCGCACGCGCGGCAGCGTAATCCTGGGCGGCCTCCTGGAAACGGCCCAGGCTGATCCGCGCCGAGCCGCGGGCGATCAGCGCGTTCGCGTACGCGGGGCGCAGCGCGATGGCCTGGTCCAGCTCGGCCAGCGCGGGCTCGTACTTGCGATCGTGGATGAGCGCGACCCCGGCCGAGTAGTGCCGCCGCGCGGACGCTTCATCTCCCGACGCGGGCGGCGGCGAGGTGGCCGGGGCCGGGTTCGCGGCCGGGGCCGGCGCGGGGCTCGGGGCCGGTGGGGGCGGCGCGGGGGCCGGCTGCGCCACGGTGACGACCGTCGTCCCCTGCGGCGCGGGCCTGCGCATCTCGCGGCGGGCGAACGCCGCGCCCAGCGCTTCCTGCGCCTCGGCGTTCGAGGGGTCCAAGGCGATCGCCTTGTTCCATTGCTCGATCGCCTCGGGGTCGTGCCCCATCTTCGCGTAGACGTGCCCCGCCTTCACTCGCGCGGGGACGTTCTTCGGGTCGGCCATGATCGCGTCCTGGTACGCGTACAGGGCCATCCGGAAGTCCTTGGCGGCCAGCGCGCTGTCGCCTTCGGCGATCTTCGCGCCGACGTCCACCGGCACGGCGACAGCCAGCTTGCCGGTCGGGGCGGGCTCGCCGGTGCCGTGGACGATGGTGCGGGTGCCCGCAGCCTCCGCTGGGCTTTCGGCTGGCGGCTGCCCGCCGGCAGTCGAGCTCGGTTCGGGAGTCGCGGTCGGGGTCGGGGTCGGCGCAGGCGCGGCGGCCGGGGGCGCCGCAGCGGCCAGCGCCGCAGCGGCCTGCTCCTCCATGTCCGCCTGCGGCTGCAGCTCGGCGATCCGCTCGTTCGCGCGCTGCACCCACTTCTGCTCGCTGGGGCGCTTCTCCTTCTCCAGGTACTGCCGGTACGCCGCGACGGCGCCGCGCGCCTGGCCCGACTGGCGCAGCGACTCGGCGAGGCCGTAATAGCCGTCCGGATCGTCGGGAGCGAGCGCGGCGTAGCGGCGATACGACTCGGCCGCGTCGGGGAACTTCTGCGCCGTGCGCTGCGCGAAGGCGAGGTTGTACCAGGCCGACGCGTCCTTCGGGGCCAGCCGCACGGCGGTGCGGAAGTGGCCGATCGCCTCGGGCACCTGCCCCCTGCGGAAGAGGATCTTCCCGATCTCGTGGTGCGCGACCTGGTCGTTCGGGTCGGCCTCGACGGCGAGGCCGAAGTCCTCCAGCGCCTCGTCCTCGCGCCCGGCAGCCACGGCCGCAAGCCCGCGCTCCCGCATCTGCGCCGCGCGGGCTTTCTTCGCCGCCGCCGCCTTTCCGGTGGTCTTCTTTGGCGCCGCGCCCACCGGGCCCGCGGCCAGCGCCAGTGCGCACAAGGTGAGTGCGAGTCGCATGCGAATTCGCATGCCTGGACGATACACCAGCGCATCCGACCCTCTACTTTTTGAGCGTCCACGATTCATGGCGACCTGGGCCGAGTCGAGGAGCGCGACGACCGAAGAGAGTTGCTCGCCCGGATTCGCAAGCGGTGCGACTCGCCCCGGGGCCCCCGGAGCGGGACGGGGCGCGTCACAGTCACCCTGGCTGAATCCCGGGACGAAGCTTCCGCACCACAGTCGGGACCGGCGGCTGCGGCCAGAAACGCGCGACCAGCTCTTCGATCTCGCGCTTCGACTTGCCGGCCGCCTCCGCCAATACAGTGCGTTGGTTGTCGGTGGTCAGGTGCGGAGCGAGCACACGCAATCCAGCGAGGTGCACCTGCCCCGACCGGATCGCCTCCAGGACCACCGGCATGCTCCTTGCGGCGCGGGCGACCCCGATCCGGTTGTAGGCGGCGTCCTCGGAGAAACCGAGCTCGCCGACGCAGAAGGCGAACATCGAGGGGAAAGCCCGATCGAGGTAGAGCCTCCGCTCGTCGATCTCGCCGAGATGGACGAGAAGCTCCGCTTCCACACCGCGAGATTCCCGCACGAGCTCTCGTGTAGCGGAAAGGAGGTCGGAAGCGCTTAACGATTCGACAACGGTTTGTGAGTTGAGCATGTGCGCAGTCGTAGCATGGTGTTTTTCGGAGCTCTCCGGACGCCGCACGCACGCGCTGGATGGCAGGTCGACGCGCGAGGAGGACCCGGGCGGAACGGCCGCTCTCCACGCGTCTCCGGCAGCCAGGCGACGCTTTGGCGACGCGGCCGGGCCGTCGTCAAAAACGAAGTGCCAGACCTGTCAATCGGAAACGACCCGCATACGTAAGTTGTCTGATTCGCGGACGGCGCGGCGCCGACGAGCGTGGTTGGAAACTCATCCGGGGACAAGCGGGGCAACTCGCGCCGGGGCTCGGCGAGGAGCTCAGTTCGCCTGCCCGGCCAGCTCCGTTGACGCACTGTGTCCCGCCCCGGGGCGGGACGCGGCGCGTCAAAGAGGCGCTGCACAAGGCGGCGGACGCTCCGACCTCGCGCGACCACCGGCTCCGCCAAACGACGCTGGAGCGAGCGGTCCCGCACTCTCCTCCCACCGCGAACGACGCCCTTCGCCTCGCCGGCAACGAATTTGAAATCCTCGCCGTCGCTCCGGTCGGCTCTCCTTGAAAAGCAAATGGAGACTCGCGTTGGCGCCCACGAGACGAGAAATGACCAATCATGAGGCCCCGGGGCGGGCCGCAGCGCGTTAGAGTTAGAGAGCGCTGGAGGCAGCCGCTCCGACCTGGGCTTGTCGGCCGTCCTCGGCACTGACGTGGAGCTGCTAGTCGAACCGGCGGTCGATGATGGTCGAGATGCCCATGCCGTAGCCGATGCAGAGCGTGATCAGCGCGCGGCGCTGGCCGGTGCGCTCCAGCTCGTGCAGAGCGGTGGCGAGGAGCATGGCGCCGGTGGCGCCCAGCGGGTGGCCCAGCGCGATGGCGCCGCCGTTCACGTTCACCTTCTCCAGCGGGATGCCGAGCTCCTGCGCGACCACCAGCGGCACCGGGGCGAAGGCCTCGTTGATCTCGAAGAGGTCGATGTCGCTGACCTTCAGGTCCGCCTGCGCGAGCGCCTTGCGGGTCGACGGGATGGGGCCGGTCAGCATCAGCACCGGGTCGGATCCCACCACCGCCATCGAGACGATGCGCGCCCGCGGCTTGAGCCCCAGGCTGCGCGCCCGTCCCTTGGAGGCGATGACCACCGCCGCCGCGCCGTCGACGATGCCCGAGCTGTTGCCCGCGTGCAGCACGCCGTCGTCCTTGAAGGACGGCCGGAGCTGCGCCAGGGTCTCGACCGTGGTGCCCGGCCGCGGGTGCTCGTCGCGATCGAAGGTGCGGCCCCCCGGCAGCTTCACCGGGACGATCTCCTTGGCGAAGAGCCCCTTCTCCATCGCGTTCGCCGCCTTGCGCTGCGATTGCACGGCGAACTCGTCCAGCTTCTCGCGCGAGTAGCCCCACTTCGCCGCGATCAGCTCGGCGGACAGCCCCTGCGGGACCAGGCCGGGCCACTGCTGCTGGAGCCCCGGCGAAGCCGGTCCCTCGCCGCCCACCGCGTCGGAGCCCATCGGCACGCGGGTCATGTGCTCCACGCCGCCGGCGACCACCAGCTGCGAGGCGCCCGAGAGCACCGCCTGCGCGCCGAAGTTCACCGCCTGCAGGCCCGAGCCGCAGAAGCGGTTCACGGTCGTCCCCGGCACCTCGATCGGCAGCCCCGCCGCCAGCACCGCGCCGCGCGCGATGTTGAGGCCCTGCTCCCCCACCTGCGTGACGCAGCCCATGATGACGTCGTCGACGTCCTGCGGCTTGAGCCCCGCATGCGACAACGACGCCGTGAGCGTCTGCGCCAGCAGATCGACGGGGTGGAGCTGCGAGAGCGCTCCCTTCCGCTTGCCGCGCGCGGTCCGCACCGCATCGACGATGATCGCCTCTGTCACGACGTCCTCCCCGGTGGGGAAAAGCGTAGCGCCGCTTGACCGGCGGCGGCTATCCGTGCCGGAACGGATTCTTCCGAACGATGGTCTGCGCCCGCTCGGCCCCCACCGACACAGCGATCGCTTCTACCCGTACCAGGTCCTCCACCCGCTCGACGTACCTGCGCGCGTTCTCCGGCAGCTCCTTGTATTCGCGCACGTCCGCGATCGGCTCCTTCCACCCCGGCAGCTCCTCATACATGGGCTGCGCCTGTTCGAGCAGCTCGGGATCGGAGGGGAACTCGTGGACGATCTTGCCGTCCCCCAGCCGGTACCCGACCGCGATCTGGAGCTTCTCGAAGCCGGTGAGCACGTCGAGCTTGGTGATGGCCAGCCCCGACAGGCCGTTGACGCGCGCCGCGTAACGCAGGACCAGCGCGTCGAACCACCCGCAGCGCCGGGGCCGGCCGGTGGTGGCGCCGTACTCGACGCCGACGGTGCGCAGCCGGTCGCCGGCCTCGTCGTGCAGCTCGGTGGGCAGGGGACCGTTGCCGACCCGCGTGGTGTACGCCTTGCTGATGCCGATGACCGAGTGGATCGCGGTCGGCCCCAGCCCCGCGCCGACCGCGGCGTTCCCCGCCACCGTGTTGCTGCTGGTCACGAACGGGTACGTCCCGTGATCGACGTCGAGGAGCGTTCCTTGCGCGCCCTCGAAGAGCACCGCCTTGCCGCGCTCCACCTCGTGGGCCAGCTTCTCGCTGGCGTCGCCGATGTACGCGGCCAGCTTCTCGCCCAACGCGGCCGCCGAGGAATGCACCTTCTCCAGCTCGACCGGCTCGCCGCCGAGCGCGCGGATCTGGGCGTTCGCCTCCTCGAGGCGCTCGGCCAGCCGGTCGCGCAGCGCGTGGTGCTTGAGCAGGTCGCGCATGCGGATCCCGCGCCGCGCCACCTTGTCCTCGTAACAGGGGCCGATGCCGCGGCCGGTGGTGCCGATCTTGGTGCGGCCGGTCTTCTGCTCGCGGCCCACGTCGATCCGCTTGTGGTACGGAAAGATGACGTGGGCGTTCTCGCTCACCACCAGCTGGGCGGGGTCTGCGAGCAAGCCGCGGCTCTTGAGCAGATCGATCTCGTCGTCCAGCGCTTCCGGGTCGACGACCACGCCGTTCCCGATGAAGCACCGCTTGCCGGCGTGCAGCACGCCGCTCGGCACCAGGTGCAGCACCGTCTTCACCCCGCCGACCACCAGCGTGTGGCCGGCGTTCGCCCCGCCCTGGTACCGCACCACCACGTCGGCCCACGAGGTGAAGAGGTCGACGATTTTCCCCTTCCCCTCGTCACCCCATTGGGCGCCGACGATCACGACGTTGGACATGGACCTTGAGTACCACGGGTGGCGGGGTTCAGAGGACGACCTGGCGGACCTCGAGCACGTGCGGCAGCTTGCGCAGCTTCTCCAGGGTGTCCGGGCTGGCCGTCCCGTCGATGTTGACGAGCGCCAGCGCGCGCCCCGTCCGCGCCTCGCGGGCGAGCGCGAACTGGGCGATGTTCACCTGCGCCTCGCCGAGAGTGCGCCCCACGTTGCCGATCACGCCGGGCTTGTCCTGGTTGACCATGACGAGCACCGTGCCCTGCGGCGCGGCCTCGACCTCGAACTCGTTGACGCGCACCACGCGGGGCTCGCGCTTCCCGATGATGGTGCCCGCCACCTCGGTGGTTCCGGCCTTCGAGCGCAGCCTCACCGTCACCAGGCTGGCGAAGTCCGGCGTCTCGTTCCTCTTCACCTGGGTGACCGAGAGGCCCCGCTCCTTCGCCAGCGCCGGCGCGCTCACCTCGTTGACCGGCTCGGCCAGGAAGGTGCCCAGGACTCCCTTGAGCACGGCGGCGGTGAGCGGCGCGGTCGGCTGCTCCGCCACCTCGCCGGCGTAGGCGATCTCGATCTGCTCCGGCGCGGTGGCGGTCTCGCCCTCGAGCGCCAGCTGCCCGCTGAGCGCGCCCATCTTCTCGCAGAGCCGGAGGAAGGGCCCCAGACGCTCGAGGACTTCTCCCGTCACGCTGGGCACGTTCACCGCGTTGCGGATGGTGCCGGTGGTCAGGTAGTCCACCATCGCCTCGCAGACGATGGTGGCCACGTTCTGCTGCGCGTCCTCGGTCGACCCGCCCAGGTGCGGGGTGCCGATGAAGTTGGGGCAGGAGAAGAGCGGGTGGCCTCCGGCCGGCGGCTCCTGCTCGAAGACGTCGAGCGCGGCGCCGCCCAGCTTGCCCGCCTTCAGCGCCTCGGCGAGGGCCTTCTCGTCGACCAGGCCGCCGCGGGCGCAGTTGACCAGGAGCGCCCCGGGCTTCATCTGCGCCAGCTGCGGAGCGCCCACCATGTTCTTCGTCTGCTCGGTGAGCGGGACGTGCAGCGTGATGGCGTCCGAGCGCTTCCAGATCTCCGCCAGGTCGACCAGCTCGATGCCCAGCTTCTCCGCCGCCTCGGCGGCGAGGAACGGGTCGTAGCCCAGCACCTTCATCCCGAACGACTGCGCCCGCTTCACCACCAGCGCGCCGATGTTGCCGGTGCCGAGCACGCCGAGCGTCTTGCCCATCAGCTCGCGGCCCGAGGCGAACTTCTTCTTCTCCCACTTGCCGGCGCGCGTGCTCTGCGAGGCGTCGGCGATCTGCCGCGCGAGCGCGAGCAGCAGCGCGAGCGTGTGCTCGGCCACCGAGACGCTGTTTCCTCCCGGCGCGTTCATCACCACCACGCCCCGGCGCGAGGCCGCCCCGAGGTCGATGTTGTCCACGCCGGTACCCGCCCGGCCGATGACGCGCAGCTTCTGGGCCGCGTCCAGGACTTCCTTGGTCACCTTGGTGGCGCTGCGGACGGCCAGCGCCTCGTAGCCCCCGATGATCTCGCGCAGCTCCTGGGGCCCGAGGCCCACGCGCACGTCCACCTGCGCGCCGGGGATGCGCTCCAGGATCGCCTTGGCCTCGGGGGACAGATCGTCGCTGATGAGAACGCGCATGGCTGCCCTACCCCCGCGGCTCGGGCCCGACCGGCGACCCGGCTTCGGCCATCGCCGACTGCGCCGCGGCGAGGCCGGCGCCGAGCTGCACTTTCGCGCCCAGGTCCTTGAGGCCGCGCTCCACCGCGCCGACGACCACCAGCATGTCGAAGTCGTCGAAGTAGCCCAGGTGGGCGATGCGGAAGATCTTCCCCTTGGCCGCGTCCTGCCCGCCGACCAGCTTGATCCCGTACTGCTTGAAGAGGTGCTTGACCAGCTTCTCCGAGTCGGTGCCCTCGGGCGCGAGCACGGTGGTCATCGCCGCGCTGGGCGCCTTCGAGTACAGCTTCAGCCCGAGCGCCTGCATGCCGGCGCGGGCCCCGCGGGCGAGGCGCTCGTGCCGCGCGAAGCAGGCCTGCAGGCCTTCCTCGCGGAACATCTGCAACGACTCGTCGAGCCCCTGGACCAGCGAGATGGCCGGGGTCCAGGCGGTCTGGTTCTTCCGCTGGTTGTCGCGCTCGCGCTTCAGGTCGAAGTAGAAGCGCGGCAGGTCGGCCGTCTCGTTCAGCTTCCAGGCCTTCTCGCTGGCGGCGACGAAGGCCAGCCCGGGCGGCAAGCCCAGCGCCTTCTGCGAGCCGGAGACCATCACGTCGATGCCCCAGGCGTCGAACGGCAGGTCGAAGGCGCCCAGCGCGCTGATCGCGTCCACCACCAGGATGGCTGCGCCATTCCTGGTGATCTGCGCCAGCTTCTGCACGGGGTGCGCCACGCCGGTCGAGGACTCGTTCGCCTGCACGAACACGGCCTTGGCGTTGGGGTGCTCCTCGAGCGCCGCTTTCACCGCGCCGGGATCGACGGCGCTGCCCCACTCGACTTTCAGGGTGACCGCGTTGACGCCGTAGCTCTTCGCCAGCTTCGCCCAGCGCTCGCCGAACTTGCCGGCGTCGATCACGATCGCCTCGTCGCCGCGGCGCAGGAAGCTCACGAGCGACGCCTCCATCGCGCCGGTGCCGCTGGAGGCGAGTTGCACCACGTCCTGCTTGGTCTGGAACAGCCAGGCGAGGCCCTCGCGGCAGCGCGCGAACACCTGCTCGAACTCGGGCGAGCGGTGGTGGACGATGGGCTGCGCCATGCGCAGCGAGATGCGCTCGGGAACGGGGGTCGGGCCGGGTGTGAGCAGGCGGATCTTCTTCACGGCATCCTCCTCAAGCTGCGAGCGGTGAAGTAGGTGCCGCGCCGCGTTGTGTCAAGCCTCTAGCGAGAGGAGCGCCCGCGCCTCGGCCACCGTGGCGGGCTCCCGCCCGACGTCGCGGGCCATCCGTACCGCCTTGTCGACCAGCTCGCCGTTCGACTTCGCCATCTGCGTGCCCTGGGCGTCGAGGTAGAAATTGTCCTCGAGCCCGACCCGCACGTTGCCGCCGAGCGCGAGGGCGGCGCCCACCATCCGCCACTGCTCGTGCGAGATCCCGACCACCTCCCAGGTGGAGTCCGGGGGCGCCTCGCGCGCCTGGGCTCCGAGGTTCTCCGCGGTGGCGCGGATCCCGCCCAGGACGCCCATGATGAAGCTGAACTGCAGCGGGCGCTTCAAGAGGCCCTGGTCGATGAGCGGCCAGATGCTGCTCGTGTGTCCCATGTCGAAGCACTCGAGCTCGGGCTTCACCCCGGCCTCCTTCATCACGCGCAGGAGGTAGGAGATGTCCTTGAAGGTGTTCTCGAAGACGAAATCGAAGACGAACTCCTTCCTGCGCGCCGAGTACTTGGCGTAGTTCATCGAGCCCATGTTGAGCGCGCCGAGAGCGGGCTTCACCTCGCGGATGTGGGCGACGCGCCCCTCCATCGACCCGATCCCGCCCGTGGAGAAGTTCAGGATCACGGGGCAGCGCGCCTCGATCTCGCGGCGGATGGCGGCGAAGACGGCCGGCTCGTAGGTCGGTCCCCCCTCGTCGGTGCGCGCGTGGATGTGCACCACCGCGGCGCCCGCCTCGTACGCGCGGCGGGCTTCCTCCGCAATTTCGGCGGGCGTGTAGGGCACCCAGGGGCACTGGTCGCGCGTGGCCAGGACGCCGGTCAACGCGCAGGTGACGATCACCTTGTCCTGCACGGCTACCTCCCCTTCCAGTCCGGCGAACGCTTCTCCAGGAACGCCGACACTCCCTCCGCGGCGTCGTCGAGCTGCGCGTTCAGGCTGAGCTGCGCGGCCAGCGCCTCGAGCTGCCGCTCGTACGGGAGGTCCTGCGTGGCGTAGAACGCGCGCCGTCCCAGCCGGAGCACGGCGGGGCTCTTGCTCGCCAGCGTGCCGCAGATCTGCTCCACGCGCGCGGCCAACTGAGCGCGCGGGACCGCCGCGTTGAGCAGCCCGATGCGCACCGCCTCGGCCGCGTCGATGCGCCGGCCCGTGAGCGAGAGGTCCAGCGCCGCGCGCCGGCCGACGACCCGCTGCAGCGGGGCCAGCGCCATGTAAGGAAAAAGGCCGACGTCGATCTCGGGCGTCCCGAAGCGCGCGTCGTCCGCAGCCACCGCGAAGTCGCAGGCGGCGACCAGCCCCAGGCCGCCGGCCAGCGCCGAGCCGTTCACGCATGCGACGATCGGCTTGCCCAGCCGGGCCAGATCGGCGAGCAGCCCCGCATACCCGCGCCGCGCCTCGTGAGCTGCGAGCGCTCCGGCGCCGCCCACGACCGTTCCCAGGTCCGCGCCCGCGCAGAAGGCCTGCTCGCCGGCGCCGGTGAGGCAGACCACGCGCGCCGCCGGATCGGCGTCGGCGCGCGCCAGCGCCTGGCGCAGCCCGGCCATCATCTCCGGCGTGAGAGCGTTCCGCTGCGCCGGGCGGTGCAGCGTCAGCCAGCGGGCGGCGCCGCGCTGCTCCTCCAGGAAGTCGGCCACGCCCGAATGCATTCCACAGGGTCCGCGCCGTGAAAAGCGCAGCGCCGCCGGATACGGGCGGCGACTGTGCCGGGCGCCCGCCGGGTCGTCAAGGTGCGCTGCCTCAGGCGAACATCGTCCGGACGACCGAGACGAGCCGGTCGAGGTCGCGCTTTCCCAGGTTGTACTTGCGGCAGGCCTCGATGAGCGGCCGGTACATCGGGTCGAGGCCGTCCTG
>DASWGQ010000113.1:0-11247 GCA_036393595.1 Myxococcales bacterium
GACGCGCACACGGAGCAGGTCGCGCGTGCGTTGGCGGCGCAACTTTGAGGGAGTAGGCTGCGCCGCCATGCGCAACCCCACCTGCCTGCGCTTCCCGCTCCTCGCCTTCCTCCTCGCCTGCGCAACGCCTCCGCCGGCGGACCGCTCCGCGCCGCCGCAACGGACGCAGGAAGCCGCCCTCCCGGCGCCGGCGCCGGCCGCGCCCGCGGCTCCGGCTGCGGCTGCGGAGAAGCGCGCGCCGGCGCCCGTCCAGCCCGATGCGACGTCGAGCGCTGACACGGCGCGCGTGGCGGAGCTGTCCAAGAAGGCCGGATCGCTGGTGGACGCGTTCCTGAACACGGAAGCGCTGCTCACCCGCGACGGCAAGCAGGTGGTGCTGGTGTCCAACCGGGACGGGCTGCCCCAGCTCTACGTCGCGGACGCGGGGCGGCCCGACTCGCCGGCGCGCCGCCTGTTCCAGTCCCAGGAGCGCGTCACGCTGGATCGGACGACGCCCGACGGAAAGTCGGTGCTGTTCCGCACCGACCGCGGAGCCGATGAGAAGTGGTCCATCTGCCGGGTGAACCTCGACGGGTCCGGCCTGACCGATCTGACGCCGGGCGAGCCGATGCAGCGCGACCCGGCGCACCTGGCCGACCTCGCCCCGGACACGATCTACTTCAGCGCCCGGCGGATCAGCGACGTGAGCTCCGCGGTGTACGCAGCCCCGGCGGCGGCACCCGGGCCGGCGCGCGAGGTGTTCCGCGAGCCCAAGCCGGGGTTCCTCACCGACGTCAGCAGCGACGGCAAGCGCGGGCTCTTCATTCGCTATCCCACCCGGTCGGAAAACTACCTGGTCCGGCTGGACCTCGCCTCGGGCGCGGCGCGCACCCTGTATCCGGAGGGCGGCAAGGTCAGCATCTTCGAGGCCCGCTTCTCCCCCGACGGCCGCACCATCTACCTCGCCACCGACGGCGGCGGCGAGCAAGCCTTGCTCCTCGCGCTCGACGCGGAGTCCGGCAAGGAGAAGGCGCGCTACGTCGAGAAGGACCCGCCCATCGCCACCGTGAGCCAGTTCGCGGTGGCCAGGACGGGCGACTCGCTCGCCTTGGTGGTCGATGCGGGCAATCGCACCGAGCTTCGCCTGCTCGACGCGAGGACGCTGCAGCCGCGCGCCAAGGTCACCATGCCCCTCGGCCAGGGCGACCTCTCGGAGTTCTCCGAAGACGGCAAGCGGTTCCTTGCGCGCTGGTCCACGCCGTCCTCGCCCACCGACGTCTGGGCGATCGACTCGCGGAACGGCAAGGCGACCCAGCTGCGGAAAGAGGCCCGGCCTTCGTTCCGGGAAGTGCCGGAGATGGAGACCAGCATCACCGAGGTCAGGGCGCACGACGGCTTGAGGCTGCCCGTCAACGTCTACCTGCCCAGGAACCGCTCGGAGAAGGTGCCCGTGATCGTTGCGTACCATGGCGGGCCCTCGAGCAGCTCACGGATCCGCTGGTCGGCCGCGGCGGCGTTCTTCCTCTCGCAGGGCTACGCCTGGGTCGAGCCCAACGTGCGCGGCTCGGCGGGATTCGGCCGCGCCTTCGAGGAGGCGGACAACGGTCCCAAGCGCCTCGAGGCCTTCAAGGACATCGAGGCGACCGGCCGTTGGGCCGCCTCGCAGCCGTGGGCCGACTCGAAACGGGTGATCGTCTACGGCGGCAGCTACGGCGGTTACACGGTGCTGGTCGGGTTGACCCGCATGCCCGACCTCTGGCGTGCGGGCGTCGATCTGGTCGGCGTCGCAAATCTCAAGACCTTCATGGCCACGACGAGCGGCCTCATCCGCGAGATCTTCCTGCTCGAGTTCGGCGATCCCGACAAGGACGCCGCCTTCCTCGATTCCATCTCGCCGCTCAAGGACGCCGAGCGGATCGTCGCCCCGCTCTTCGTCTACGCGGGAGCGAAGGACCCGCGGGTGCCCCGCAGCGAGTCCGACCTGATCGTTGGCGCCCTGCGCGAGCGCAAGGTGCCGGTCGAATACATGGTGGCCGAAAACGAGGGGCACTCCCTCGCCCGCAAGGAGAACCTGGTCCAGTTCCTGGCGCGCTCGGGCCGATTCCTCGAGCGACACGCCGGAGGCGGACCGGCGCCCCGCACGGCGTCGACGCGCTGAAAAGGCTTGGATTCGCGAGCAGCAGGGTGGATTCGCCGGGCGCAGGTCTGGCGAATCTGGCGCGCCGCCTGCATCTCGAACCAGGCATGCGCGGCGCGAACCAGGCCGGAACGGTGTACGCGAGGGGGTTGTTCGCCCTGGCCGTGGGATTCTGCCTGCTGGGGATGGCGACAGCGGCGTTCGGAAATCCGCCACCCGGCGCCCGCCCGTTCCCCATCGATCCCCACCGGTTCCAGGTGCTCCAGCGTGACTCTGGTCCGACCAGCTATTACTGGATCATCGACGATCCGCTCGGGCCCTTCATCCGCGGCATCTACAGGCCTCCTCTCGAGACGGTCACCCTGTTCGCGGACGTGGGAGACGGAATGCGCAACGGGGTCGAGCGCATCCGCTTCCGCTGGCGCGCCTGGGTGCTCCCGGTGGGAGGCAACGAGTGCGTCGTGGGACGCGGCGACGCGGCGGCGAACGTCTACGTCGCCTGGAAGCGCGGGTTGCGCTGGTACTCCCTGAAGTTCGTCTGGAGCAGCGGGGCCCCGCCGGGCGCCATCTGCGGCGTCGAGCGCAATCCCCTGGTCGCTTCCGACACCATCGTGCTGCGCAGCGGGCCACCGACTGGCGTGTGGCGGGAAGAGGAGATCGATCCCGCGGCGCTCTTCCGGGCCCACTTCGAAGGGGGCAATCCGGCTGCCGAGGTGCCCGAGCTGCAGGGCGTCGGTATCCTCACCGACGGCGACCAGACGCACACCATGAGCGCGGCGGACTACGCGGGCTTCGTGCTCTACAAGGGGGTGACCAACGCGTCGCGCTGATGTGATAGCAGCATTGCCGTCGAGCGCAGGAGGGATGCATGCAGCTCAACGTGAACGGGACGGTCCGCGAGGTGGATGCTCCGGAGGACATGCCTCTCCTCTGGGTGTTGCGCGATGTGCTCGGCCTCACCGGCACCAAGTTCGGATGCGGGATGGCACAGTGCGGCGCCTGCACCGTGCACCTGGACGGGCAGGCGACGCGATCCTGCGTGCTGCCCGTCTCGGCGGTGGCCGGGCGGATGGTGACCACCATCGAAGGCCTGTCGCCGGACGGCAGCCATCCGGTGCAGAAGGCGTGGGTCGACGCCGACGTCGTGCAGTGCGGGTACTGCCAGCCGGGGCAGATCATGTCCGCGGCCGCGCTCGTCGCGCTGAACCCGAACCCGAGCGACGCCGACATCGATGCCGCTCTCGCCGGGAACATCTGCCGGTGCGGCACGTACCAGCGCGTCCGGGAGGCGGTGCGGAAGGCGGCGGCGCAGAGGAGGGTCTCGCGATGACCTCGCTCACCCGACGCCAGCTGCTGCGCAGCTCGCTCCTCTCCGGAGCGGGCCTGTTCGTCGCCTTCCACGTCCGCCGTTCGGGTTGGGCGGCGCCACAGCCGCCGGCGAAGCAGCCGCCCAACCCCAACGCGTTCGTGCGCGTGGCGCCGGACGACTCGGTCACCGTGCTGCTCGCCCACTCGGAGATGGGCCAGGGCATCTGGACCGGGCTCGCCATGCTCATCGCCGAGGAGCTGGATTGCGACTGGTCGAAGATCCGCGTGGAGCACGCCCCCGCGGCGCCGGTCTACGCGCACCCGGCCTTCGGCATGCAGATGACCGGCGGCTCGAGCAGCACCTGGTCCGAGTTCGACCGGTACCGGATCGCGGGGGCGATGGCGCGGGCGATGCTGGTGCGCGCGGCCGCGGCGCAGTGGAAGACGGATGCGAGGAAGCTCCGCACCGGGAACGGGTACGTCGTCCGCGGGAAGGACCGCCTCTCCTACGGCCAGCTCGCCGTCGCGGCGCAAGCGCAGCAGCCGCCCAAGAGCGTCAAGCTCAAGGACCGCAAGGACTGGAAGCTCCTCGGCAAGCCGATGCGCCGCCTCGACTCGCCGGAGAAGATCACCGGCAAGGCGCAGTTCGGCATGGACGTGACTTTCCCGGGCCTGCGCACCGCGCTGGTCGCTCGCTCGCCGGTCTTCGGCGGGAAGGTCAAGTCGTTCGACCCGAGCGAGGCGAAGTCGGTCAAGGGCGTCGAGAAGGTGGTGCAGGTCCCCACCGGTGTCGCGGTCGTCGCGAGCAACTTCTGGAGCGCGAAGCGCGGGCGCGACGCGCTCTTGCCGCGCCTCGAGTGGGACCTCGGTCCGGGCGCCACGCTGGACAGCGAGGCGATGCTGCAGGACTACCGCGACAAGGCGAAGTCGAAGGGCGCGGGGATCGCGGCGCAGAAGGGCGACGCCGAGGTGGCGCTCGCCCAGGCTGCGAAGCGGGTCGTCGCCGAGTACGACGTCCCTTACCTCGCGCACGCGCCGATGGAGCCGCTCAACTGCGCGGTGAAGATCGACGGCGGCCGCTGCGAGATCTGGACCGGCACCCAGTTCCAGACCATGGACCAGATGTCCGCCGCCAGGATCGCCGGGGTGCCTCCCGAGAACGTCTCCATCCACACGCAGTTCCTCGGCGGCGGATTCGGCCGGCGCGCGACGCCGTCGTCGGATTTCGTCAGCGAGGCGGTACACGTGGCCAAGGCAGCCGGCGTGCCGGTCAAGACGGTCTGGACCCGCGAGGACGACATCCAGGGCGGCTACTACCGCCCGCTCTTCGTGCACCACGTCGAGGTGGGGCTGGACGGCAAGGGAAGACCGGTGGCCTGGAAGCACACCATCGTCGGGCAGTCGATCCTCGCCGGCACGCCCTTCGAGCAGTTCATGGTCAAGGACGGGGTCGACGCCACCTCGGTCGAAGGGGTGACCGACTCGCCCTACCTCGAAACGGTTCCGGCCCGGCTGGTCACCGTGCACTCGCCGAAGCAGCCGGTGCCGGTCCTCTGGTGGCGGTCGGTCGGCAACACGCACACGGCCTTCGCCATGGAGAGCATGATCGACGAGCTGGCGCACGCGAGCGGGCGCGACCCGCTCGAGTTCCGCGCCGGGCTGCTCGCCGAGAAGCCGCGCCACCTGCGTGCGCTGAAGGCGGCCGCGGAGATGGCCGGCTGGGGCAAGGCGCCCGGCTCGGGACGCGCGCGCGGCCTGGCGGTGCACGAGTCGTTCGGCAGCATCATCGCCCAGGTGGCCGAGGTCTCCGTCGACGGGGACAAGGAGATCCACGTGCACAAAGTCGCCTGCGCGGTCGACTGCGGCACCGCGATCAATCCGCTCGGCATCGAGGCGCAGGTGCAGGGCGCCATCGCCTTCGGGCTCTCCGCCGTGCTGCACAGCGAGCTGACCCTGAAGGACGGCCGGGTCGAGCAGAGCAACTTCCACGACTACCGCGTGCTGCGGCTGCCCGACATGCCGGAGGTCTCCGTGCGCGTCCTGGAAAGCGACGCCAAGATGGGCGGCATCGGCGAGCCGGCCACGGCGCCGATCTCGGCGGCCGTGGCGAACGCGGTCTACGCGCTGACGAAGCAGCGGCTGCGGTCGCTGCCCCTGCGCCTGGCGGTTGCGTGAGCCCCCCCGGCTGGCGGCGGGCGGCCTGGCGGACGATCGCCGCTTCCGGGGCTCTCGCGCTCGTTTCCTGTTCCCACGCCCCTGCCCCGGCGCCCGCCGCGGCAGCGCCGGCGCGGCCGGACCCGGTCGCCTCGTTCGAGGTGGTCCGGGCCGTCCTGCAGAGCCCCCGGTGCGTGAACTGCCATCCCGCCGGCGACCGGCCGCTGCAGGGGGACGACGGCCACGTCCACCTCCAGTTCGTGCAGCGCGGCCCCGAGGGACGCGGCGCCACGGGGCTCGCCTGCGCCACCTGCCACGCCCGGGCCAATCCGCCGGAGAGCTACGGCATGCACATGCCGCCCGGCGTCTCCACCGAATGGCGGTTGCCGCCGCCGGAGCACAAGATGGTCTTCGCCGGGCTCAACTCGCGCATGCTCTGTGAGCAGCTCAAGGATGCCCGGCGGAACGGCGGCAAGAACCTGGCCGCGCTCGTCCACCACGTCGCCGAGGATCCGCTGGTGCTGTGGGGCTGGGCGCCGGGGTTCGGGCGCAAGCCGGTCCCGGTCCCGCACGCGGAGTTCGTCCGCGCGTTCCAGGCGTGGACGGACGCGGGCGCGCCCTGCGGGCCACGGCCCGCCACGGCGCGCATGCCCTGACCGCAGGGTGTGTGATCACGCGTAGTGTCTTCCAAAGGGGGCAGCGATGGCGGTGAGCAGCGCAGTCTCGCGGCGCGCGTTCGGCCGGCTGATCGGCAGCGGAATGGCTGCCGCCACACTTCCACCTCTGCTCGTCCCCGGGGAGGCTCTCGCGGGCCCGCCGCAGGTAGCGGGCGGGGTCGTCCGCCTGAGCGCCAATGAGAATCCGTACGGCCCGTCCCCGGCCGCGCTGCGAGCGATGCGGGAGGCGTTCGGCCTGGCGTGGCGCTACCCCGACGAGGCGGCGGATGCGCTGATCGCGGACCTGGCGAAGCTGCACGGGATGGCGAAGGACTGGTTCCTGATCGGCGACGGGTCAAGCGAGATCCTGAAGCTCGCGGCCAGCGCGTTCACCGGCGCAGGCCGCAAGCTGGTCATGGCGGATCCGACCTTCGAGGCCATTGCCGCCCACGCGCGCGTGCAAGGCACGGAGGTCGTCGCCGTGCCGCTCGACAGCCGGTACGCGCATCCTGTGGAGGCGATGGCGGCCGAAGGCGCGGGGCTCATCTACGTCTGCAACCCGAACAACCCGACCGGCAGCATCACCCCGAAGGCCAGGATGCGCGCCTTCCTCGACGCCGTCCCAAAGGCCGCGATGGTGCTCGTGGACGAGGCCTATCACCATTACGCCGATAGCCCGGAGTACGAGAGCGTCGTGCCGCTGGTCGCGACGCACCCGAACCTGTTGGTGGCGCGGACGTTCTCCAAGATCCACGGCATGGCGGGCCTGCGGCTCGGGTATGCCATCGCGGAGCCGCCGCTGATCAAGAAGCTGGCCGCGCATGCCGCGTGGGACTCGGCGAACATCATCGGGCTGGCCGCGGCGCGGGCGAGCCTGGCCGACACCGCGTACGTCGCCGAAGGGCGCCGGCGGAACGCGGCGACCAAGGCGCAGGTGATCGCGGAGCTGGGCAGGCTGGGCTACGAGGTCGTCCCCTCGCAGACGAACTTCATCCTCATCGATACGCGCAAGGAAGTGGAGCCGACCATCCAAGCGCTGCGCGAGCGCGGCGTCCTGGTCGGCCGGCTCTTCCCCGCGGTGCCGCGGCACCTGCGCGTGACCATCGGGACCCCTGCGCAGATGAAGCGGTTCCTCAACGCCTTTGCCGCCGCCGTCGGCTGACGGAGGCCCGCGCTACGGCGCGCGATTCTAGCAGCCGCCGCGCCGTGAAAAGCCTGGCGCCGCCCCATCGGCGGCGGCTAAGCTGGCCGGCAGGTGGATGCGGAAGTCGACGTCGCGGTGGTCGGCGGCGGCGTGGTCGGATGCGCCGTCGCCTCGGCGCTGGCTCGCGCGGGCCGCAGCGTCCTGTTGCTCGAAGGAGCCCAGCGCCTCGGCGACGGCGTCACCAGCCGCAACAGCGGAGTCATCCACAGCGGGCTGTACTACCCGCCGGCGAGCCTGAAGGCGCAGGCGTGCGTGCGCGGCAACGCGCTGCTCTACGAGTGGGCGCGCTCCCGCGGCGTTCCCTGCGCGAAGCCGGGCAAGCTCGTGGTTGCGCGCGAGGCCGCCGACCTTCCCGATCTGGAGGCCCTGGCGGCCAATGCCCGCGCCAGCGGAGCTCCTGCCGTCGAGCTGGTGCCCGCCGCGTTCGTCCGCGCGCGCGAGCCGGCCGTCGCGGCGGCGGCCGCGCTGTGGTGCGCCGAGACCGGCATCGTGGACGCCGTCGAGCTGGCGCGGTCCCTCGCCGCCGACGCGGCCGAGCACGGCGGGCTGGTGCTGACGCAGGCGCGCGTGAGCGGCATCGCGCGGGCCGCCTCCGCCTGGGAGCTGGACACCGCGCGGGGCCCCGTGCGGGCGGAGCGGGTGGTGAACTCGGCCGGGCTCCACGCCGACGAGGTGGCCGCTCTGGCGGGCGTGGACCGGTACCGGGTGCATCCCTGGCGCGGCGACTACTTCCGCTTCAGGCCCGCGGCGCCTTACCGGCACCTCGTCTATCCGGTGCGCCGGCGCGGCGCTGCGGGGCTGGGGGTGCACCTCACCCTCGATCTCGCCGGCGGCTGCCGGCTGGGGCCCGACGTCGAGCACGTCGCGCGCAAGGACGACTACTCTCCCCGGGAGGACAAGCTGCCCGCCTTCCTCGCCGCGGCACGGGCGCTGCTCGGCGAAGTGCGCGCCGGCCAGCTCGCCTACGACGGGTGCGGCATCCGTCCCAAGCTGCGCGCTCCCTCCGATCCGGAGGAGAAGGACTTCGTCCTCTCGGAGGACCTGCCCGGGTTCGTGAACCTGGTCGGAATCGAGTCGCCCGGGCTCACCGCCGCCCTTGCCCTGGCCGAGCGGGTCGCCGCACTCCTGGCGTAGGCGCGCCCAGATGCCAAGTCCGGCCTTCGACTCGGCCGACGAGGTCCTGCGCGAGGGCTTCCCGGAGCAAGCCTCCCGCGAGCTGGAGCCGGAAGCGTGCGAGACCGGCGAGGAGCGTCCCTCTCTGCAGTGACCAGAGGCCGCGGATCCGGCGGCGCCGCGCTTTTCACGGCGCGGAGGTGATGGGACGCGCTCTAGGCCCGCGCGAAGCGCGGCAACCGGACCAGGAACCGCGTGCCCTGCTTGCGCTCGGAGGTGACGTCGACGCTTCCGCCGTGCGCCTCCACCACCGCGCGCACGATGAAAAGGCCGAGCCCGAGGTTCTTGCGACCCTTGCCGGCGGCGGGCTCGCGACCCCTCTTGAACGGGTCGAACAGGTGGGGCAGCAGATCGGCCGGGATGGGCTCGCCCAGGTTGTGGACCGTCAGGGTCCAGTCGTTCTCGCCGCCCCGGCTCTCGATGGTGACCGGCTCGCCCTCCGGCCCGTACTGCAGGGCGTTGGAGGCGAGGTTCGAGACGACCTGCTCGATCCGGGACGCGTCCCAGCGGCCGCTGCCGTCGCCCTCGACACGCAGCTGGATGTCGCGTCCCGGATGGGCTGCCTTCAGCTCCTCGACGATGCGGGCCGAGAGCTCGTGCCCGTCGGTCGGCCGGCGCCTCACCTCGATCCCGCCCCCCAGGCGCACCTTGGTCAGGTCGAGCAGGTCGCCGATGATCGCGTCCATGCGCTCCGCGCTCGACACGATGCGCGAGGCGATCCGGACCGCTTCGGCCGAGGCGCGCGGCGCGCGGCGAAGCACCGAGGCACCCATCATGATCGCGTTCAGGGGATTGCGCAGATCGTGGCTGACGATCGCCAGCACCCGCTCGCGCAGCTCGAGGGTGCGCTTCTGCTCGGTGAGGTCGTGGGTCACGGTGGCGAGCGCGACGGGCTGATCGGTCCGCCGATCGCGGAGCACGAACACGTTCGCCCAGACCTGGATCGGTTCCCCCGTGAGGACGTTGCGGAAGCGGAGCTCCCCGGTGCGCTGCCCGTGCGCGATCGCCGCCGCGACCGCGTCGCGCAACAGGCCGTGGTCTTCCGGGAACACGTAGTCGAACATGGTCATGCGCGGGACCCGCGCGGGATCCACGATGCCGACCAGATTCTGGCCCGCCGAGTTGACGAAGACCAGCTGTCCTTCCAGCGTGGCGATGCCCATGAACTCGGAGCTCTCCTCGACGACGGAGACGAACCGGTAGCTGTCCTCCAGCGCCAGGCTCAGCGCCACCTGGGTGCTCTTCAGCTCGGTGACGTCCTCGAAGGCGGAAACCACGGTCGCCGGGTGCCCGTGCTCCGCCTCGAGGACCTCGGAATTGATCAGCAGGGACCTGGTCCCCTGCGGCGTCTGCCAATCCGTCTCGAGGCCATGGAGCTTCTCGCCGCGGGCCGCGCGGACGCCCGGCATCTGGTCGTCCTCGATCCGTTTCCCCCGCGCATCCGTGCAGTAGGAGTGCTCCGGGTCCGCAGCGCTCGACTGCGCCTTCGGGAACACGCCGCCCGCCATCCGGTCCGCCGCCTTGTTCGACAGGAGGATCCGGGCCGTGCCGGGCTCGATGAGGGCCACCCCCACCGGGAGCACGTCCAGCACCGACTCGAGCCACTCCTGCTGCTCCGCCAGGTTCGCAGCGCGCGCCTGGACCAAGCGCTCCACCCGTTTCCGCTCGATCCCGGTGGCGATCATGTCCGCGACGCCGCTCATCGCAGCGATCGCCTGCTCCGCCAGCGGCCTTCCCGCGTACACGGCCATCACCCCGGCGAGGCGATCCTCCACCACCAGCGGATACCCGGCGAAGGCCGTCAGCCGATTGCGCCTGGCCCAGCCCGGATCCGTGGTCAGCGGGTCGCTCTCCAGCTGGTTGGTCAGGTGGGGCCTCCGCTCCTGCGCGATCCACCCCACCTTGTACGAGCCGACCGGCACGCGTTGGTGCTTGCCGTTCAGCTCGCAGCCGCCCCCTCTCGCGCGCGCGACGAGCACCTGCTCGTCCGACAAGGTCCAGATGCCCGCGCAGGGAACCCGGAGCTGGCGGGCCAGGGCGTCGGCGCAGCGCTGGAGCATCCCGTCGAGCTCGGCGGCGCCCGCGACCGCCGCGCCGACTTCCGCCGCGAGCGACATCTGGACGGCGCGCAATTCGGCGTCCGCGCGCGCGGCCTGCTCGCGCGCGAGGAGCCGCGCCCCGTGCACGGCGATGGCCGCCTGGTCCGCGGCGACCTGGAGGAGGAAACCGTCGGCGGCGGTGGGAAAGCTCGCCCGGCGCGCGCCGACCAACACCACGCAGCCCTCGCCCGGAAACCGCTGCTCGACCCGGGCCAGGCGCAGCATTCCCCCACCTGGCGCCGGCGCCACCCAAGTCCGAAGCGGCGCCGCTTCCGCCCCCGAGGTGGGCTGCAGCTCGCCGGCCAGCTCGCGGGTGACGTCGCACGACTCCGGCCAGGCATGCTCCAGCGTCTGGCCGGCTCCCGCGTCCGTCAGGCGGACGAACGCGCAGTCCAAGCGGAGGAGGCTGACGAGCACGTCGAGGAGATCGCTGGCGATCCACTCCTGGTCCTTCTCCTTCCACAGCGCCGGCAGCGCGAGCAGCGCCACCAGGTCGCGCACCTGGCCGCGGGAGACGCCGCCTTCGTCGGCGGCTTC
>DASWGQ010000114.1:0-4239 GCA_036393595.1 Myxococcales bacterium
CAGCTCCGTGTTGTGCGCCCAGGTCCGCATCGGGAACGCCGGGTCGACGCGGTCGTAATAGGCGCCGCAGACGCGCGGGTAGTTGCCGAATCCGATCCCGACCAGCGGATGGTCCCGGATGATCTCGGCCGCGCGCGACCACACGAAGACGCGGTCCGCGTTCTCGCGCAGGTCGAACGACGAGGCAAACCGGGCGCGCACGTGGGGCAGGAGCGCGAAGGCCGCCGCCCCGATCAGGAGGCCGGCGAACAGCGCGCGGCTGCTCCTCCGGCGCGCGGCCACGACAACCAGCGCGCCTGCAGCGAGCCCCAGCCACGCCGCGCGATCGAACGTCGCCAGGATCGCGGCGAACGCGACCGCCGCCGCGACGAACGCCGGCCCGCGCAGCCGGACCGGCACCTCGCCGGTGGCCAGCGCCCCTCCGAGCAGCGCCAGAAGGACGGTGGCGTTGTGCCCGAACGTCAAGCGCGAGGTGAAGAAGCCCATCGCGCCGTAACGCCCCTCCGCCCCGGGCGCCTCGACCCAGGCGGGTTGCTCGCGGAGGCCGAGCAGGTGGACCAGGTCGACCCCGGTCCGGTACTGCACGAGCCCCACCGCCGAGGAAAGGAACAGGCCCGCGGCCGCGAATAGCACCAGCCGGGGCGCCTGGCCTGGGGCGAGCGACAGGCCGTGGAAGACGATCCAGAAGCCGAGCGCGCTGCGCCAGAGCGTGGCGAACGCGGCCGTGGGCGGGCCGAAGGGGGACAGGGCGTCCGACAGAAGCGCCACGGCGACGAACGCCAGCAGCGGCACATCGAGCGGAGTCCGGCGCGGGCGCCACCCCGACGCCGCCGCGCAGACAAGGCCCGCGGCGGCGATGCCCAGCCCGATCTGCGTGCCCGCGATCGAGATCGGGCAGAAGAACGCGTGCGCGAAGAGGCCCAGCGGCACCAGCAGCCCGGCGGCCTGTTTGACGCGCACCAAGACGCCTCTGTACCAGAACTTCCATGTAGAGTGGCCGCGTGCAGTTGCCGCTGGCCGACCGCATCGTGCTGCGCGAGATGGGGATGCCCCTCGCGGTGGGCCTCTGCGCCATCCTGCAGCTCCTGGTGGTCGCGCAGCTCCTCCAGCTCAACGAGGTGGTTTTCTCCAGCGCGATCACCTTGCGCGATCTGGGGCGCGTGACGGCGGCGTTCGCGCCACACTTCCTGGTGATGGCGGTGCCCCTCGCGTACATGCTGGGCCTGCAGCTGGGCCTGGGCCGGCTGGCGGCCGACCGCGAGCTGCTCGGGCTCGCCAACGCGGGGCAGTCGCCGCTGCGGCTCTACCGCGTGCCGTGCATGGTGGCCCTCGCGCTCGCCCTCGGCGTGGCGGCGCTGGCCCGCTGGGCGGAACCGTGGGGGCTGCAAGAGGTGAACCGCGTCCTGAACGGCGTGATCAAGCGGAATCTCAAATCGGGCCTCCTGCCGGGCGTGTTCAACGACGCGCTCCCGCGCTTCATGGTGTACGTCGCGGAAGCCGAGGACGCGGACTGGCGCGGGGTGCTGATCGAGGACGAGGTGGGCGACGGCGCGCCCCTGCTTGCGCTGGCCGAGACCGGCCGGGTCGAGGACGCCGGGGGTGAGGCGCTGCTCCTCCGCCTGGGCCGGGGAGAGCTGCACCGCACCGAGCCGCGGGGAGAGACCGTGGTGCGCTTCCAGGAGGGGACCTTCCTGGTCGGCGTGCAGGAGCGCGTCGCCCGCAAGAACCGCTTCTACGGGGTCGAGACGGCCATCCCCTACCGTGAGCTGGGCCCGCGCGCCGATCAGATGGATCGCATGGGCTGGCGCGCCGATGCGACGCGGCTGCGGGTCGAGGCAGGGCGGAGGTGGGCCGCGCCCTTCGCCTGCCTCTGCTTCGCGCTCGTCGGCGTGCCGCTCGCGGTGGCGGCCGGCGGGGCGCGCGGGTCCGCGTACCTGGTCACCCTGGGCGCCTTCGTCGCCTTCTACGTGATGTCGCGGCTCGGCTTCGCGCTGGCGGACCGGGGCGTGCCGCCGTTCCTCGCGGCGTTCTCCCCCAACTTGCTCGTCGCCGCGGTGGGAGTCGGCCTGACGCTGCGGCTCAAGAAGCGCGGCGTGCCGCTCGTCGCCTGATGCGGGGCGTCCTCCGCACCGCGCTGCTCCTTTTGCTCGCGGCCGGCGGCGCCGCCTGCCGTCCGGACGTCCCCATCCTCACCTGGCACTCCATCGGCGGCGCCGGCGACGAGCTCACGGTGAGCGAAGCCGCGTTCGCGGCGCAGCTCGACGCGCTCCGGAACGCGGGGTTCCACACCGTCACCTTCCACGAGTGGCTGGAGCACGAAGATCGAGGCGCGTCGCTCCCGGAGAAGCCCATCCTGCTCACCTTCGACGACGGCTACCAGGACGCGCTCACCGCGGCCCTGCCGGCGCTGCGCGCCCGCGGGATGCGCGGGACCTTCTTCCTCGTCTCGCGATGGATCGGGCTCGACGAGTCGCACCGGTTCTCGCAGGGCGGACCAGGCTCGCCGCGCAGGTACCTGGTCTGGCCCGAGGTTCGCGCGCTCGCCGCGGCCGGCATGGAGATCGGCTCGCACGGGGCGACGCACGCGCGCCTTCCGGACCTGACGGAGCAGCAGGCCTTGGGCGAGCTGACTGGCTCCAGGCGCGAGTTGGAGACGGGCCTGGGCGCGCCGGTCGAGGTCTTCGCCTATCCCTACAATGCGTCGCGCCGCCGGCTCCGCGCGCTGGTGCGGAAGGCAGGCTATCGCGCTGCCGTCTCAGGCAGCGCGCACGGTGGTGCGGATCGCTACGAGCTGCACCGGACGGGCGTCCAGCGCAGCACCTCTCCGGAGCAATTGCTGGGCGCGCTGCGCTGATCGTTTTCCCCTCAGTAGTGCCCGATCCCCTTTCCGAAGAGGAACGCCTCCAAGAGGAGCAAGGCGGCCGAGCTCGAGGCGAGCGCGTACGGCCAGCGCCGCGCGATGTCCAGGCGGACGATGCCGGAGAGCAGGGTCACGTTCGCGCTCTGGTAGCGGACCATCGCCTTCAGGGTGCCGGTGCTCAGCGGAAGCAACAGCAGGAACCATGCGACCAGCGTATCGAGCACGGCGGCCCGCTTGATCATCGCGACGCACACGGCGAGCGCGGCGAGTGTCACGAGATAGTAGTCGGGATCCACGTCGAACGCGGCGAATGCTCCCAGAGCGCCGAAGAGCTTGATCGAGCGGTCGTTCACGTACTGCGATTGGATGTGCACGAAGGCGAACGCGTCGCCGTACCTCGCCCGGCAGAACGCGGCGAACGCGGCGAGGCCGGAGAGCGAGGCGGCCGCCGCGGCCAGGCACTCTCCCGCCCGCCGCAGGCTCGACCGTCGCGTCCAGGCCACGTAGAGGAGGGCCGCGCAGACGACGACGCCAGCCGAACGCGTGGCGCCCGCCAGCGCGCCGGCGAGAGCGGCCGCCCAGATTCGACCCTTTCGCAGCTCGAGCAGGGACCACGCGAGCAGCGCGACGAACATCGCCTCCGGGTACGGGAGCGAAAGGAAATGCGAACCGGGCGCGACGAGGAGCGCGGTTGCCGCGCCGAGGCCGTCGCGGACGCTCCCGTTCCTCTTCCCCAGATGGAACAGCGCCAGTGCCGCGGCGAGCGCGAAACAGTTCGAGACCAGCAACGCGGCCCAGAACACGTTTCCGACCAGCTTCTCCGCCACGCTTGCGGCGAGCGGATACAGAGGGAAGAAGGCTACCTGATAGACCGGCCGGTCTTCCCGAGGCGGCGGATATCCGTGCCTGGCCAGGGCCAGATAGAAGTTGGCGTCCCAGCGGACGAAGGGCGCGAGGAGGGCGGGCGGCGCGGGGCCGAGGAACAGGTCGGATCGTCCGGGAACCCACGCCCACTCCGCGCGCTTCGCGTCCGTCATGCACGCAGCGCCCGCGTGCAGCGCCAGGGCCACGGCGCACCGGGTGAGGACGAACAGGAGCAGGATGGCAAGGAAGGGGCGGCGCTCCGCGCGCTCCACCCAGCGCTGGCGGATCACCGGCTCATCGAGTCCAGGAACTCCTTGTCGCTCTTCGTCCCGCGCAACTTGCTGAGCAGGAATTCCATCGAGTCGATCACGTTCAGCGGGTGCAGGAGCTGGCGCAGGATCCAGACGCGGTTGAGCTGCTTCTCGTCCATGAGCAGCTCCTCCTTGCGCGTGCCGGAGCGGTTGATGTCGAGGCAGGGGAAGATGCGCTTCTCCATCAGCTTGCGGTCGAGCACG
>DASWGQ010000115.1:0-6786 GCA_036393595.1 Myxococcales bacterium
GAGTCGCCCCGGCGCGCACGGGCGTCGATGGCCATCTGCAACGCCGAATCGAGGCAGCGGCGCTCGCGCTCGGGATCCAGCTTGCGCGCGGCCTGCGCGATCTGCTCGAGCCCGTATCCCTGGGCGCTGCGGCGGCACTCCGGCGGCAGGTCCTTGGCGGGCTTCACCTGCCGGTCGCGCAACTCCTGCGCGCGCGCCTCGAACGGCGCCGAGATCGCCAGCGCCTGCCGCAGCGAGTTCGCGGCGTCCAGGTAGCGGCCGTTCTCGTAGTACAGGTTCCCGAGCGCCGAGAGCACCTCGAAGGTCTTCGGCTTGTCCTGGAGCTGCGCCTGCATCTGGTCGACCGCGGCCAGCAGCGCCTTCGGGTCGCTCGTGTCGAGGTTCGCCAGCGTCCCGGCGTCGGCGGCGGCCGCCGCCGGCGGTTCCTTCCGGGAGCAAGCGAGGGCGACGACGCAGGCGGCCACCGCGGCGGAACGAAGCATGGGCGTGGTGTAGCCCGGCGGGCGGGCCGGTTTCCAGCGATTCGTCAGCAGACCGCCGGGAAGGGGTCGGGCAGCGGAGGGGGGCCGCCGGGGCCGCCCTCCCCCTCCGGCTCGGGCTCGGGCACCGCCCTGCGCAGCGGGCCCACGAGGCGGACGCCGGCGCGGTCCGCCTCGGGAAGGGCGGCGAGCAGCTCGGCGGCGGAGCGCGCCATCTGCGGGTGGTACGCGTCGGGCGCGATCTCCGCCAGCGGCACCAGCGCGAAGGCCCGCTCGTGCAGGTGAGGATGCGGGACGCGCAGCGCGCCCTCGGCCACGATCCGGTCGCCGTAGAGGAGGAGGTCGAGGTCGATCTCCCGCGAGCCCCAGTGCTCCCGCCGCACCCGGCCGAGGAGCTCCTCGATCTCGAGCAGCCGGCGCAGCGTCACCCGCGGCGAGAGCAAGGTGCCGATGCGGACCACGGCGTTCAGGTAGCGCGGCTGAGGCGGGCCGACAGGGTCCGTCTCGTACACCCGGGACGTCCCGCGGAGGAGGAACCCGGGCTCACGGGCGAGCTGCTCCACGGCGGCGCGCAGCGTCTCCATCCGGTCGCCCAGGTTGGCGCCGAGCCCGATGAACGCGTCGATCATGACGCCGCCTCCGTCAGGAACCTCTGCAACAACAGATAACCGCGCTCCAGCGCTTCCTCCGAGCAGCCCTCCCCCTTCTGGTGTGCCTGCGCCTGCTCGCCGGGTCCGAAGTTCACCGCGGGGATCCCGGCGATTCCCAGCCGCGCGACGTCGGTCCAAGCCTGCTTCGGCTCGACCGGCACGCCGCTGAGCGCGCGCAGCTTGCGCACCAGCGGATTCTCCAGCACCACGGGCCCCGCGGGCGCGCGATCGGTCACGGTGCACTCCGCGCCGAAGCGGTCAGCCAGCGCGCGGACCTCGGCCTCCGCGTCCTCGACGCGGCGGCCCGGCGCGAAGCGGAAGTTCAGGTTCAGCTCGCAGCGAGCGGGCACGACGTTGCGGCCGGTGAACCCTTCGATGCGCGTCACGGACATCACCTCGCGATAGGTCAGCTCGCCGAAAGAGACTTCGCGCGGCGGCAATCCGTTCAAGTGCTGCAACAATGCGCCTGCCTCGTGTACCGCATTCTTGCCCTGCCAAGGCCGCGCGCTGTGGGCCGAGCGCCCAGCGAAGGCGAGGGTGGCGTGCAGCGACCCACAGCACCCTACTTGGAGGACCAGGTCGGTCGGCTCCAGGCAGAGCGCGAGCGACGTGCGGCGCAGGTCGGGCCTGGCCGTAAGGAGCGGCCCCAGGCCGCTCTGCTCGTACGGCCCCTCCTCGCGGTCGTAGAAGACGCAGACCAGCTCGACCGGCAGGCGCTTGCGGTCGAGCCGCTCCCAGAGCGCGATCATCACCGCCAGCGCACCCTTCATGTCGGAAGCGCCGCGCCCGTGGACCCGGCCCCCGGACCGGTACGCCGGGAAGTCGCCCTCCTGGATGGGAACGGTGTCGAGGTGGCCGAAGAGGGCGACGGCGGGCTTCCCCCCGGTCACGCTGCCGAACACCACCGAGTTGCCGATGCGCTCGGCGTCCTGTCGATACGCGAGCTGCTCCGCCAGCGCCGCCTCTTCGCCGACCGGGCTGCGCACGTCGCAGAGGGCGCGGGTCAGCTCGGCGAGCAGCTCCCGCATCTCGCTCAAACGGACACCCCGAAGTCGCGCAGCGCCTGGTTGAGCGAGGTCTTCTTGTCCGTGCCCTCTCCGCGCTGGCCGATGATCAGCGCGCACGGGGTGAGGTACTCGCCCGCGGGGAACCGGCGCGGCCGCATTCCGGGGATCACGATGCTGCGCGCCGGCACGCGCCCCTTGAGGACGCGCTCCTGTGGACCGGTGACGTCGTAGATGGGCGTCGAGGCGGTGAGCACCACCCCCGCGCCCAGCACCGCCTCGTCCTCGACCAGGCAGCCCTCGACCACGATGCAGCGGCTGCCGATGAAGGCGCCGTCCTCGACGATCACCGGCCGCGCCCCGGGCGGCTCGAGCACCCCGCCCAGGCCGACCCCGCCGGAGAGGTGCACGTTGCGCCCCACCTGGGCGCAGGACCCGACCGTCGCCCAGGTGTCCACCATGGATCCCGCGCCGACCCGCGCGCCGACGTTCACGTAGCCCGGCATGACGATCGCGCCCTTCTCCACGTGCGCGCCGTAGCGAACGACCCCCGGGGGCACCACGCGGACGCCGGTGGACGCGAGCCCGCGCTTGGGCGGGACCTTGTCGTGGAACTCGAGGTCTCCCGCCTGGTAGGTCTCCAGCGGCGCGAGGGCGAAGTAGAGCGAGATGCTCTGCTGGATCCAGCCGTGCACGATCCACCGCTCTGGCCCGGAGGTCCGCTCCGCGACGCGCAGCTCACCCTGATCGAGCCGGTAGACGACCTCGCGCACCGCGCGCGCATGCCCCTTCTGCAACAAGGCCCGGTCCTGCAGGATGGCCTCGACCTGCGCGCGCAGCTCCGCCGCGCTCGCCTCCGGCAGCCTCAATCCCGGCTTGGTCGGGTCCTGCATGCCCGGAAGGATTGCACGTTCCCGCCAGCCGCGCAGCACGGAATCAAGGCTCTCGTTTCAGGGGAGCGCGGGAGGGACGGGAGCACGGGAGGATGCTGGTGAAAAAACAGCTCCCGCGCTCCCGGGCCTCCTGCCCTCCCCTGAAACGCAGTTGAGTCCAGGGTTCAGGTGGGCCAGGTGGCGATGGCTTTCTTGCAGTCTTCCAGGGTGGGGACCATGGCGAGGCGGATGAAGCCCTGGCCGGCGGGGCCGAAGTTGGGGCCGGGGACCACCAGGATGCCGCGCGAGGCGAGGCGTGCCGCGTACGATTCGCTGGTCTCGCCGGAGGGCACGTGGACCCAGAGGTAGAAGGCGCCTTCGCCGCCGACCTGCAACCCCAGCGAGCGCAAGTGGGCGAGGATCAGCGCGCGCTTGTCCGCGAACACGCGCCGGCGCTCCTCGACGTGAGCGTCGTCGCTCCAAGCGGCGACCGCGGCGCGCTGCACCATCGTCTGCGGCGCCACTCCGAAGTTCGCGCGGGCCTCGCGCAGCTGCGCGATCAGGTCCGGCTCGCCGGCGATGAAGCCGCTGCGATAACCCGTCATCCCGCTCCGCTTCGAGAGCGAATGCACGATCAGCACGTTCTCGCGGGCGACCTGCAGCGCGGTGTGCGGCCGCTCGTGCACGTAGAGGTCGACGTACGGCTCGTCGCAGACGAGCAGGAACCCGTGCTGCTTCGCCAGCGCCGCGAGCTTCTCGTGGTGCGCGCGCGGCGCGCCCGCGCCGGTCGGGTTGTGCGGGTAGTTGTCGTAGACGATCGAGGTCCGCCGCCAGTCGGCCGCGGGCACCGCGTCGAGGTCGGGCAGGAAGCCGCGCTCCGCCCGCAGCGGCAGGGTACGCGGCGTGCCGCCCGCGAAGAGGATCGCGCGCTCGTACACCGGGTAGGCGGGGTCGGGATACCAGCAGAGCGGCCGGGCGGGGTCGAGCGCCGCCAGCGGCAGGTGGAAGAGCGCCTCCTTCGCCCCCTGGCAGGGCAGGGTCTCGCGGTCCGGGTCGAGCGACAGCGCGAAGCGCCGCTGCAAGTACGCGGCGACCGCCTTGCGCAGCTCGGGGATACCCGAGACCGACGGGTACTGCGACACCTCCGGCACCGCCGCCTTGAACGCCTCGCGGATGAACGGCGGCGTGGGCTCACGCGGGTCACCGATGCCGAAGTC
This sequence comes from Myxococcales bacterium, assembly GCA_036393595.1. Taxonomy (GTDB): domain Bacteria; phylum Myxococcota; class Myxococcia; order Myxococcales; family 40CM-4-68-19; genus VBKO01. The sequence goes on from DASWGQ010000115.1 coordinate 4,223, forward strand.
GTAGACCGGCCCGCCGCAAAGGATGGCCGCGTCGCGCTGCGCGTTGGCCTGTTCCTGCAAGTACCCGGCGAGCCTGCCCAGCAGCGGGTTCAGCGGCGGCTTCATCCGGCCTTGACCACGGGATTGCGCAAAACGCCCACCCCCTCCACCTCGATCTCGACCGTGTCGCCCGCCTCGATGGGACCTATGCCGTCCGGCGTGCCGGTGGTCACCACGTCGCCGGGCTCCAGCGTCATCCCGGCACTGATGAAGGCGAGCAGCCGCGGCACGGGAAAGATCTGGTCGCGCGTCCGGCCGTCCTGCTTCACCTTCCCGTTCACCCGGCACATGACGCGCAGGTCGCTCCAGTCGAGCCCCACCGACACCCAGGGCCCGATCGGGCAGAACGTGTCGAAGCCCTTCGCGCGGGTCCACTGGCCCTCGGCGCGCTGGATGTCGCGCGCGGTGACGTCGTTCAGGCAGGTGACCCCGGCGACGGCGGCGGCGCACTCCTTCTCGCTCGAGCGCCGCAGCCGCTCCCCGATGACCACCGCCAGCTCGGCCTCGTGGTGCACCTCGCGCGAGGCGGGCGGAAGCTCGATGGACTGCCCGTGGCCGATGAGCGACGAAGACACCTTGACGAGCAGCAGCGGCTCCTTGGGGACGTCGCTGCCCAGCTCCTTGGCGTGCGCCGCGTAGTTCTTGCCCACTCCGACCACCTTGCGCCCCATGCCCCAGGGCAAGAGCTGCAGCGAAGGCAGCTTGCGCGGCTTGCCGGTCACGCGCCTCCCGCCGCGAAGCATCGAGTCGAGACCGCTCACCTCCACGATCTCGTCGCCCTCGACGATGCCTTCGAAGATCTCTCCGTCCTCCCCCAGGTACCGCGCGATGCGCACAGGTCTGGTCACTTCGTCGCTCCCGCGATTCCCAGCACGTCCTGCATGTCGTACAGCCCGGGCGGCTTGCCCGTCACCCACCGCGCGGCGCGCACCGCGCCCCGCGCGAAGTTGTCCCGGCTGGTCGCCCGGTGGGTCAGCTCCAGCCGCTCGCCGTCGGCGAGGAAGAACACGGTGTGGTCGCCCACCACGTCGCCTCCGCGCAGCGCCGAAAGGCCGATGGTGCCCGGCCGCCGCGCGCCCGTCTCCCCGCGGCGGTCGTAGACGAAGGCCGTGCCCCGGTCGAGCTTCAGCGCGTCCGCCGCCACTTCCGCGAGGCGCAGCGCCGTCCCCGAGGGAGCGTCCTTCTTGCCGCGGTGGTGCACCTCCACGATCTCCACCTCGTACGCGGGTCCCAGGGCACGCGCGGCGTCGCCGACCAGCCGGAAGAGCGCGTTGACGCCCACGCTCATGTTGGGCGCCAGCACGATGGGGACCTCGCGGGCGCGCGCGGCGATGTCGGCGCGTCCCTGCTGCGAGATGCCCGTCGTGCCCAGCACCAGCGCCACCTTCCGCGCCGCGCAGGCCTGCGCGTGGTGCTGGGCGGCGGCGGGCTCGGTGAAGTCGATCGCCACGTCCGCGCCGATCGAAAGGGCCGCCTCGAGCGAGCCGGAGACGCTGATGCCCAGCGGCGGCCCACCCGCGACCGCGCCGGCGTCGAGCCCCACCTGCGGGCTGTCCGGCCGCTCGGTGGCACCGACCACCTGCATCCCGTCCTCGGCGCGCAGGGCACGCAGGACGCTGCCGCCCATGCGGCCCGCCACCCCGCACACCACGACGCGGACCGGCTTCATGTCAGGCCATACGCCTCGAGCGCCGCCTCGACCTGCGCGGCGCCCTTCTCGGAGACGGGCACCAGGGGCAGGCGCAATTCGGGGCCGATCTTCCCCATGCGGAACAGGGCGTGCTTCACCGGAAGCGGATTGGTCTCGCAGAACAGCGCGCGCACCAGCGGCGCGAAGCGGACCTGCGCCTTCCGGGCCGCCTCGAGTCGGCCGGCGAAGAAGTCGTCGCACAGCGTGGCGAGGTCGCCCGGCGCCACGTTTCCCACCACCGAGATGACGCCCTGGCCGCCCATCGCCAGCGTGGGGAGCGTGAACATGTCGTCGCCCGCGAGGATCGCGAACGGCCTGCCTTCGCAGCGCTCCTGGATCTCGGCGACGCGCACCACGCTCCCGCTCGCCTCCTTCACCGCGACGATGCCCGGCACGCGGGAGAGGCGGCCCAGCGTCTCGGGCAGGATGTCCACGCTGGTCCGGCTGGGGACGTTGTAGACCACCACCGGCAAGCCGCCGCGCGAAGCGACCGCCTCGAAATGCCGGAAGAGGCCTTCCTGCGTAGGCTTGTTGTAGTAGGGAGTGACCACCAGCGCCGCGTCGGCGCCGGCCTCCTTGACGCGCAGCGCATTCTCGATGGTCGACGCGGTCGAGTTGGTGCCGCAGCCCGCCACCACCGGCACCCGGCCGCGCGCCTCCTCCACGCAGATGCTCACCACGCGCACCGCTTCCGCGGAAGCGAGCGTGGCGCCCTCGCCGGTGGTGCCGCACGGCACGAGACCGTCGGTCCCCTTCTCGAGCTGCCAGCGCAAGAGCGAGCGCAGGGCGGGCTCGTCCACCTTGCCGTCGCGGAACGGCGTCACCAAGGCGACGA
>DASWGQ010000116.1:0-12118 GCA_036393595.1 Myxococcales bacterium
GATCCCTTGCGGTCGGGATCGCCGGGCCGCACGATGAAGAGGCGCCGCGCCGCCGCATTTCCCACTGCGGCCGGGGCGCTGCCCGCGAGCGAGATCTTGCGCAGGGCAAATCTGAGATCCTGCGCGAAGGGGAAATCGCGCGTGGCGAGCGCGGCCGCTCCCGCCGCGTAGAGAGCGGCCGTCTCCTCGGCCAGGAGCTTCGGATCGGGAAGGAAGAATGCCTTGCGGTCGATCCGATACCCGCCCAGCTCGCGCTCCTCGAGCTTGCGCGGCTCGAAGTATTCGACCGGCACGCCCAGCTGCAGGAGCTCCGCCTTGTCGCGCTCCAGCTTTCGCTCGGCCGAGGCGCGCGCGCCGCCGTATTCCTCGGGAAAGAGCTCGCGCAGCTCGGCGAAGGAGATCGGCTCGCTCGCATCGAGGAGGAGCGCGACCAAGTCGAGCAGGCGCTCCGTGCGATCCACCTCTAACTGACCGCGGCCTTCGGCGTCGCTTCCGCCTCCAGCGTCCACTGGATGGCGGCGACGTTGTCGCCGGGGATCTCCACCTTCTTGCCCGCCAGCGGGCCGTCCTCGGTCCCCACCACCCAGTAGCTGTCGCCTTCCTTGTCGATCCGCGCGATCCCGGGCCCGATCTGGATCACCGTGATGTTCGGGTGCACGGGAAAGCGCAGATAGAGGATCTCGATCGACGCGGCCACGTGAGTCTCCGCCTTTCCGGGGGAGTCCCCTCGTACCGTCCCGGCCCGCGAGGGTCAAGGGTCAGGAGAAGAGCCAGCGGGGCAGGTCGGGCGTCGAATCCGGTCGCAGCGCCCTCCCGCGCAGCGCATCGGCGATCCCCTGCGCGGTGGCGCTCCGCGCCAGCTCGCGCACGCGGCCGACCAGCGTCGAGCCCGGAGCCGTCATCCGCTCCGCGAGAGGCGCGGTGACGGCCTCGGGCCCGTTTTCCAGGGCTGCCCGCGCCTGCTGCTCTCGCTTCTGCTTCGCCTCCGGCGAGTCCGTCCCTATCCATCCTGGACGGCCCGCGCGCAAGCGCCATGACGCCCCGGTGACCTGCCGACCGGAGACTCGCCGGATTGGGAAGCACCAGGCATCCGTGCGACACTGAACGGGCAGGCGGGGACATGCGACGACGAGCTCTCGACGTTCGCCACCGCGACCGCAAGGCGCTGCGCGACGGCTACAGCCCGGCGGTGCGCCGGTTCGAGATCGCCAGCATCGCCGTCTACTGCGGGGTGATGGCCTGGTTCCTCGGCGACCTCGTCCCCCTGGTGCGGACCTACCCCTGGCTGATGGCGAGCGCTTTCATGCTCGGTTTCGTGCTGGCGGACTTCGTCTCCGGGCTCGTGCACTGGCTGGCCGACACCTGGGGCTCTCCCGACCTGCCGGTCATCGGACAGGCGCTGATCCGGCCCTTCCGCGAGCACCACGTCGACCAGAAGGAGATCACCCGGCACGACTTCATCGAGACCAACGGCAACAACTGCTTCATCTCGATCGCGCCGGCGGTCGGCGGAGCGCTGGTCCCGCTCGACGACGCGCTGAACGTGTTCGCCGCGACCGCCATCTTCTCGGTCACCCTGTGGGTGCTGTTCACCAACCAGTTCCACAAGTGGGCGCACCTCGACGATCCCCCGCGCTGGGTCGCGCTGCTGCAGCGGATGAGCCTGGTCCTGCCGCGCGACCACCATGCCGTGCACCACTCGGCGCCGTACACGAAGTACTACTGCATCACCGTCGGCTGGCTGAACGAGCCGCTGCACCGGCTGCGCTTCTTCCAGACGCTGGAGCGGATCGTCACCGTCATCACGGGCCTGGTGCCGCGCGAGGACGACATCGGCGCCGGCGCGGCGCGCGCCATCCTCGAGGAGGCGCCTCCCCCGCGCGCCGCCGAGCACGGCGCGCCGGAGCCCGAGATCTAGAAAGACGCTGTGTCTTTCGCCCAGGCAGCCAGCTCCGCCTTTCGCCGCGCGATCTCCGCCACGATGCGCGCCGGATCCACCGACACGACCACCAGGTTCGCCGCCGAGGTCACCCCGGGAGGGACCGGGATGCCGGCGCGCAGCGGGAGGTAGCCCGGGACGCGGGCGACGAGGAGCTGCTCGATCTCGCGCGAGGCGAGGCGCTCGGCGAGCTGCGCCGCCGCCTGGGGGTTGCGGGCGTCCTTCGGGCGCGAGAGCGCGGTCGGCCATACGAACGTCCCGATGGAGCGCTGGTTCGGGTACTCGAGCGACACGCGCGCGGCGCTGGCGGCCGCCTTGGCGGCCTCGTCGCTCGCCAGGAGCCCCACGGTGGCCTTGCCCGTCACCACCGCCTGCCGGACGGCGTCGTCGGAATCGAGGACCTGTACCTCATTCGTCTGGAGCTGCTTCATCCAGGCCTGCGTGCGCGCCTCGCCCCACGCCTGGTAGAGCGCGGCGAAGTGCGCCAGCGAGGCGCCGCCGGTTGGCGCGGGGAGCGCCACCCTTCCCTTGAGCCACGGCTGCGCCAGCGCGCCGTAGCTCGCCGGAGCGGGGTGGTCGCCCAGGAGGTCGGTCGCGACGAGCAGCACCACCGCGCGCCCGCCCACCGCGACCCAGGTGCCGCCCGGATCGCGCCACAGGGGAGGCACGTCGCTGGCGGTGGCGGGCATCGGCATCAGCTCGCCCCGCCGCGCCGCCCCGATGGCGCCGTACGGCTCCGAGTCCCAGCGCACGTCGCCGCCTTCGCTGGGCGCTCCGCCTCCGGCCAGCGCCTCGGCCCCGGCCGGGACGCCGGGAATGCGCTCGGCGCGCGGACCTCCGCTCCGTGCGATCAGCCGCAACGCCGTGTCGATCACCGGCGCGGGGAGATCGGTCGCCAGCCGGACCTCGGGCGGCGGCGGTGGGCCCGCTTGCTTGCTGCAGGCGGCGGCCAGGAGTAGCAGCGTGGTGACGCGCCCGAGCACCCGCGGGAGCTTGCTCTTCGGCGGAAACGTGTCAATCGCCCCGGTTGACCGCGGCGGCCGGCGCTTGCTAGAAGCACGCTCCCCTCAGGGCCGACATAGCTCAGTCGGTAGAGCAGCGGTTTCGTAAACCGCAGGTCGCCGGTTCAAGTCCGGCTGTCGGCTCCACCCCTCGGATCTCGCCTCCACCGTGGCTCGCTGAAAGGGTACCGCCGCCCGCACCTGCGCGCCGCACTCGAAATGCCCGCGTTCCCTCCCAAAAAAAAGTTACGTGCCGGCCCCGAATCGCCGCGAGACTTCGTGCCTCACAGGGATCGGGGGCTGGCGCCGTGCCGGGCCCGCGAGCACGGACAGGGGAGGGCATGATCGGGATCGACAACGAGCCGCTGAGTGAAGTCGAGCTGCGAGAGCTGGAAGGAGTGCTGGAACAGCACAAGGGATTGCGAGGGATCGACCACAGGTACGGCATCTTCACGTCATTTTGCGTTCCTCGCCTTCTCGCCACCATCCGGCACCTGCAGCAAGAGATCGAGCAGGTCACGAAAGAGCGCGACGACGCGCGTGCGTTGCTGCACAACCTGTCCGGGTAGCGGCCGTGCTCGCCCGGAGAATCCTAGCGCGCAGCCGACGGCGGGATGATAGCTACGAGTTTGTCTTGGTTTCAGGAGGGTCAGCGCTTCGCCGCGGTCGAGTCTGCAGGTAGTTCTTGCCCTCGCAGCCGCAACGCCCGTTGCGAACCTCTCGGCGCGGACCACCGGACCTTAGCGTGGCGAATTGCCATGACGACCACTTGAGCTCCTGCCCGCAATCGTCGCACCGTGGACCTCGCTCCACGCGTAGATCGTGGAGGCATCAGGCAGGTGGGCGCAAGTTGCCGTCGCGGCCACCCTCGCTCACTCGCGGCGCTCAAGATCCGCGACCTCCAATCGATCCTGTAAGTGATGCAGATCAGAACGCCATGTGAGATTTGCGCCCACTGTGGCGGCGCCGTCGAATGGCAGCCTTGGTCGGCAGTCGACACCCAGCCCGAAACTCGATCGGATGCGTCGAGCTGGCAAAGGATCGGTCGGTGCAGCTGCGGGTCGCGTCTGCAATTCCGCAAGACCGCGCCGCCAACGCAGACCGGCTCGCTGAAAGCTGCGCTCGGCAGTTGACACGGCGCGCGGGGCCGGCTGCACGCGAAGTGCCCGCGCTCGACGCCGAGCCCCTGAGCGAGCTCGAGTTGCGAGAGCTGGAAGGAGTGCTCGAACAGCACCGGCGAAAATTGAACCGGATCGACCCCGGGTACGGCGTCTTCATGTCATTGTGCGTGCCTCGCCTCCTTGCCACCATCCGGCAGCTGCAGCGAGACCTTGGGGAGGTGAGGAACGAGCGCGACGACGCGCGTGCATTGCTGCACAACCTGACCGGGTAGCGCCGAGGAGCTCCACTTCCGCCGAGCGTGCCGGCGACCCGGTACGCATTGCGTGCCGGCCTGACTTGACCTTTCAGGTGCTCACGAGCTTTCAGAAGGGTAGCTGGGCACGCCATGTCCCTACGCGAGCCTGGAGGCGGAAGTATGAGAGGCAGAGAGAACGAGCCCCTCGGCGAGGCTGAGCTGAACGAACTGGAAGGAGTCGTGGAGCAGCACAAGACGTTGACCGAGGACAACCACGGGTACGGCGTCTTCGCTTCGTTCTGTGTCCCCCGACTCCTTGCCACGATCCGCAACCTGCAGCGCGACGTCGAGCTGGTCACGAAGGAGCGCGACGATGCACGGGCGCTCCTCCACAACATGACCGGTTAGGCGTCGGCCAGGCGGGTTACGTAGGAATGCCGTGATCCCGCGGTGATGAGCTGCCCCATGGCGGATGTAGTCAGCTCGGTCCCTTGAAAGCTACATCCGCTCTCGATCGAGACTGGCTTGAGCAGCTCTGTCCCTCGGACCCGCTCTTCTTCGCGAGCAAATGGCCGGAAACAAGCGATCGTACACGGTCGTCCTCCCGGAGCAGATGCCCGAGGTGCCGGCTGTCACGGTCCACGAGCTCCGACTCAGCTTGAAGGAGATCGGCGCAGCCTGCGAAGCGGTCCCCCCGGCCAGCCCTTTCTGGACGTCCGTGGCGCAAAGCGATCTGGTCCTCGACGTGGGCTCCTGGCGGTTCGTGTACTCGATCGATGGCCTCGCGAAGAGGATCACGGTGAAAGGCTGCAAGCCGTTGCGCTAGGAGGCGTTTTTGTCGAGGCGCTCCCGGGGCTCCGGTACAGTGACGAGCATGAGATGGCTCGCGCTGCTGTGCCTCGCGACGCTGCCCGCGCTCGCCGGGGAGCACAAGGTCGCGGTGGCGCCGATCGAGGGAGTGCTGGGCCGGGCCGACGCGGCGGCGCTGGAGGAAGCCGTGCGCGGCGAGGCGCGGGGGCTGGAGGTCGGCGTCGTGCAGGGTGCGCCGGCGAGCGTCGCGGCGGCGGCGGAGCTGGGCGCGACGCATGCGATCACCGGGAAGGCGGTGCGCCTCGAGGGGGCGCTGGCGGTCATGCTGACGCTGGTGAGGACGGAGGACGGGGCGAGGATGGGGATGGAGAGGCTGGTCGGGTTCACGCTGGCGGACTTGCAAAGGGAGGCGAGGAAGAAGGTGCCGCGGCTGTTGCGAGCGGGGCTGGGGATGGAGGCTGCATCGACGGCGACATCGACAGCGGCACCGACACCGACTGCGGCACCGACGCCGACTGCGGCACCGACACCGACTGCGGCTGCGAAACCGACAGCGACGGCGAGGTCAGTGCCGACCGCGAGCTCCTCCTCGACGACGAGCTCGAGCTCCGCCGCGGCCGCGACTTCCAGCCCGCCGAAGCCCAAGCCTGGTCCGCGCTTCGTGCGGCCTCCCACGCAGATCAGCGGGGCGGACGAGGCGTCCCCGCTGGTCCGGACCATTCGCGAAGTGGTGGAGGACGTCGAGGACGTGCGCGGCCTGTGGCGCAAGACGAGCCTTCAGATCCTCCTGCTCGACGACGCGCTGTTCTCGAAGGCGCTGCGCGCCAAGGCGCAGAAGGAGCTGACGAAGGCGGCGGTGGCGGCGGAGCGCGCCCGGTGGGCGGCGTTCGGGCTCGCGCCGCCGGAAGCCGACCCGGCGAAGATCCTGCTCGGCGTCCTCGACGAGCAGGTGGCCGGGTTCTACGACCCGTCCACCAAGGCGCTCACCGTGCGGGAGAGGCCGCCGGCGTCGGCGGGCGGGTCGGGCGAGGCGTTCGAGCTGGTGCTCGCGCACGAGGTCGAGCACGCGCTGCAGGACCAGCACTTCGGGTTCCCGGACCTGGAGAAGCTGCCGGACGACGACGCGCGGCTGGCGCGCATGGCGCTCTACGAAGGCGACGCCATGGTCACCATGATCGCGGTGGGGGCGCACCGAGCGCGGCGGCCGGTGAAGCTCGCGCTGGCCACCGCGGCCGCGGCGTCGCGCGGCACGTCGCAGGAGCAGCTCGCCCGGTCGGGAGGGTACTCGCCCGAGCTGCTCCACGCTCCCCCGGTCGTGCGCGAGGAGCTGGCCCTGCCGTACGTCGCCGGGCTATCGCTGGTCGCGGAGGTGCACCGGCGCGGCGGGTTCGCGCTGGTCGACAAGATGTTCCAGCGCCCGCCGCTGACCACCCACCAAGTGCTGCACCCCGAGGCGTATCTTTCGGGCGAGCAGCCCGCGCGCGTGCCGTACCCGGCGGCGCCGCCGGGGATGCAGGCTCTCAGCAGCGGCCGGATGGGAGAGCTGGGCACGCGGCTCGCGCTGCAGGTCTGCGTGGACGAGCAGGTGGCGCGCGATTTCGCGCAGCACTGGGCGGGAGACGCGTACACGGTGGTGCGCGGGCCGCTCGACGGGGTTTCCCTGGTCTGGAGCACGGCCTGGTCCGGGGACGGCGCGCGCCAGTTCGGCACCCTGCTCGGAATGCAGTCGCCCTGCTGGCAGGAAGCGGCCGACGCCAACCGAGGGAAGCCTTACGCCATCTCGGCCGCGGCGGAAGCCCGCGTGGACGGCGCCAAGGTGGCGCTGGCGCGAGGGTTCCCGCAGGCCCTGCTCAGCGCCGCCGCCACGGCGGCGACCCGGTTCGATGCGAAGCCGCCGGCCGCGGCGCCACCCCTGGGGGAGCTTTCCGAAGGCCAGCAGGAAGAGCAGGCGCGCGTCGTCGACGGGCGGTTCGTGAGCCCGCGGCTTGGCCTCACGGCCGACGTCCCGCCGGGGTTCGAGGCGGACCTGGAGCAGCCGCCCGCCGAGCTCGTCCTGCGCAAGCCCCAGCCCGAGGCGCGCGCTTCGCTGGTCTTCGTGCCGGAGCCGGTTGCGCCCGATACTCTCGAGGGATTCTTCCAGACCGCCGCGACCGCGTTCGCGAATCAGGTGGGCGGCTCGTCCCTCAAGCTCCGCGGTGCCCAGCGGACCACGCTCCTGGGCGCCGTCGCGCAGGAGCGCGCCTGGGACGTGCAGGGCACGCAGGCGGTGCTGCGGGTGACGCTCGCTCCGGCGTGCGGCGGCAGGGGCTACTACGCGGTGCTGCGCGCCGCCGCGGACGAGGCCTCGCGCTCCGCCCTGGAGAAGTTCGTGGGGTCGCTGCGCGGCACCGATCTCGCGGACTCGCCGGCCTGCGCCGAGCTGCAATAGCTACGGCGCGGGATGGTTGAGGTAGTTCAGCGCGATCGCCAGCGCCTTGCGCGCGAGAAGCGGAGGAGCTGCCTGGACTGCATCTCAGCGCGGTTCTAACTCGACCAGGTCGACCCCGACGAGCCGAAGTCCGTACTTCTTCTGCAGGAGCTCCAGGTCGGACCGGGCGGGCCGGAGCTTGCGCCGGTCCGCCAGCTCGAGCAGCTGCACCGCGGGGTCGGCGCCCGCGCTGGCGAGGAGCTTCCCGTCGCGCGAGAAAGCGACCGCGTGCGCGAGGGCGCGCGGCAGGGTGGCCACCGGCAGCCGCGTGGCGGTGTCCCACAGGCGGACCGTGCCGTCGAGGCTGGCGGTGGCGATCGTCGCGCCGTCCGGCGAGAAGACGGCCGACCAGACGCGATCCTGGTGGCCACGCAACAGGCCCCGCTTGCGTCCCTCGGCGGTCCACAGCCCGGCCGTGCCGTTCTTGTAGCCGGAGACGAGCAGCGCGCCGTCCGGCGAGAAGGCCAGGGCCAGCGCGCTCTGCGATTTCTCGCCCAGCTCGCGCAGCAGCTTGCCGGTGCCACGGTCCCACATGCGGATCGGCTGGTCCTCGCCGGCGGTGGCCAGGACCTTTCCGTCCACCGAGACCGCGAGCGCAGCCACCGGGAACCCGGCGTCGATGACGTTGGGCGCGCCGCCGTGCGCCAGGTCCCAGACGCGGACGGTCCGGTCGGTGCTGGCCGAGGCGAGCGCGCGCCCGTCGCGCGCGAAGCCGAGGCCCGCGATGGTGGACTCGTGCCCGTCGAGCCGCGCGCGGATGCGACCTTCCTCCGCGCTCCAGACGAGCACGCCCCCGTCGTAGGCGCCGGAGGCGAACAGCTTCCCGTCGGGGCTGAAGGCCAGCGCGGTCACCGACGATGAGTGGCCCGGCAGGACCGAGACGAGCTGGCGGGTCTGCACGTCCCAGAGCCCGATGGGGCCGCTGGTCGACCCCGCCGCGAGCGTGCGCCGATCCGGCGAGAAGGCGACGGAGGCGCCGGTGAAGAACGGCGCCACCGTGGGCAGCTCGTAGCTCTGGCTGCCCGTCGCGACGTTCCAGACGCGCAGCGAGCCGTCGAGACCCGAGGCGGTGAGCAGCTTGCCGTCGGGCGAGAACCCCACCGCGGCGAAGGGGTGGCGGTCGGGGAGCCGCACCACCAGCGAACGCGTCTGCACGTCCCCGAGCGCGACGGGCCCGCGCAGCGAGCGGATCGCGAAGGTGCGGCCGTCGCCGGACAAAGCCAGGGCCACCAGGGGACCCATCTCCGGATCGGCGCGCGCCAGCAGCAGTCCGGACGCCGTGTCCCAGAACCCGACCGTGCCGTCGCGGCTCGCCGAGACCAGACGGGAGCCGTCGGTGGTGAACGCCGCGCCGGTCACCTCGGCCGTGTGGCCGCGCAGCTTGCCGAGCGCGCCGCCGGTGTGCGCGTCCCACAGGCCGACGGTCCCGTCGCCCGATGCAGTCGCGAGGTGCCGGCCGTCGGGCGAGAAGGAGACGGCGTTGATCTCGCCGTCGTGCGTTCCGATCTCGACGCCTCGCGCCTGCGCCGGCACGTCCCAGAGGCGCAGCGTGCCGTCGCTGCCGCCGGCCGCCAGCCGCTCGCCGTCGGGAGAGAACGCCACCGCGTGTTGCGGAGGGCCGACCTCGAGCCTCGCGACCTGCTCGCCGGAGTCGCCCGAGTACAGGCGCACCGTCCCGTCCTGGCCGGCGGACGCGAGCGTGGTGCCGTTCCAGCTCATCGAGATGACGGTGGACTCGTTCCCTTCCAGCCGCGCCAGCCGCTTGCCCCCCGGGACCTGCAGCACGTCGATGGTGCGGTCGCGGCGGGCGGCGGCCAGCATCCTGCCGTCGTGGGAGAAAGCCACCGCGTAGACGAGCCCGTTCTGCGGGAGCGCGAAGGAGGGCCACACCTCGCGCGGCGGTCCCTGCGCGATGCGGAAGTCCACCTCGGGCAGGTCCAACTCGCGCCTCGCGGCCGCGGCGAGCACCATCGCGCGGTCCCAGCGCAGGTCGCCTTCCGCCCGCGCCGAGCGCTCGCGGAAGGTGCGCGCCAGCTCGCGCGTCGCCTCGCGGTACTTGAGCGTGGCGACCACGGCCGCGGCGGTGACCAGCACCGCGGCCAGCGCGACCACGGCCGTGAGCTTCTTGTTGCGCGCCACCAGCCGCCGGAGCAGCTCCACCGACGAGTACGCGTAGGCCGACACGCGCGCGCCGGTCTGCCAGGCGAGCACCTCCGCCGCCAGCGCCCTGGCGTCGGCATAGCGTTCGTGCTTCTTCTTCTTGAGCGCCTTCTCGCAAACCGCCGAGAGCTCGCGGGGCGCCTCCTTGTTGAGCTCGCGCACCGGCACTACCGGCTCGGAGCTCACCTTGAGGATCACGTCCATCGCCGTCTTGCCGACGAAGGGCGGGCGGCCGGTGAGGACCTGGTAGAGCACCGCGCCCAGGCTCCAGACGTCGCTCTTCTCGTCGACGTCGGAGATGGCGCCGCAGGCCTGCTCCGGGCTCATGTACGCGGGAGTGCCCAGGACCATCCCCTCCTGCGTCTCCTGCACCTCCTCTTCCTGCATCTTGCGCAGGAGCGCGTGATCGGCGTGCCCCTTCGGCTTGGCCAGGCCCCAGTCCAGCACCACCGTCTCGCCGAACTCGCCCACCATGACGTTGTCCGGCTTGATGTCGCGGTGGATCACGCCGCGCCGGTGCGCGTAGGCGATGGCCTGGCACAGGTTGACGAAGTGGGGCAGGACGCGGAGCCTTTCCTGAGGCGTCGCGCAGTGCTTCAGCTCCTCGGTCAGGGTGCGGCCCCGGATGAGCTTCTGGGTGTAGTAGAGCGTGCCGTCGTCGCGCCGGCCGATCTCGTAGACGGGGACGATGCTCGGGTGCTCGAGCATCCCGGTGATGCGCGCCTCCCGCACGAACCGCGCCCAGGGCGCCGAGGTGTCGCCGCCGGAGACGTCGGCCATCTGCTCCATCGCCTCGGGCAAGAGCTGCTTGAGCGCCACATCGCGTCCGATGTGCGAGTCGTGGGCGAGGTAGACCACCGACATGCCGCCGCGGCCGAACTCGCGCCGCACCTGGTAGCGGCCCGGCGCCTCGGGAGTGAGGTTCTCGTCCGCGCGCTGCTCGGGCGGGAGCGCCTCCGGCGCCTCCTCGGAGAGGTGGCGGGCGCCCCCGGGAACGGTGGAGAGGAGCTGGCCCGAATCGGGGATGGTACGGGCAGGCGGGCGCGGGACCGCGGGCGGCGGCCGCCCCGGCACGCGCACGGACGGCCTGCGAGGATCCCCCGCCATCCCGAGGCTCGTCTTAGCGCCACGCTCCCCAGGTAGGCAAGGGTGGGCGCTCCCCGGGTAGGCAAGGGTGGGCGCGTCCCGCGTACGGAAGGTCCCCCCCCCGACTCCCCTGTTCATGTTCAGTGAAGTGCGACGCCCACCTTTCCCGGTGCCGCTCTCCAGCAGCGCAGCCGCCCCCCAGAGACGGCACAACCGTCGATAACCGACCCCGCGTGTGTCATTGCGCGGCGGAGCGTTCCCGGCTTCACTATCCGTGTTCACTGGAAAAGTGAGGGAGCCATGGAACGCCTGCGCAAGGGTCTATCCATCTTCGCGGCCGCCGCGCTACTCGCCCCCGCGGGTGGGGCGCTCGCCGGCCGTCCGGTCTTCCACCACCACCGCGCCGACCACGAGGGCGAGGAATCGGACCATCAGAGCGACCGCGGGGCCAAGCCGGCCAAGGCGCAGACCAGCGACCTGACGCTGCGCTCGCGCGCGCTCCTCGGCAAGGATGGGAACACCCAGCTCGAGATCAGCACCGCGGCGTTTGACGTCGGTGCGACTCCGGCGGGGAACATCTCCCACGTGCACCTCCGCGCCGTCGATCCCTCTCGCGCTGACGGGGACGACGACGACAAGGACGGGAAGGACGACAAGCGCGCGAAGGAGTTCCGCTTCCGCCAGGAGTACAACCACCTGCGCGACGGCGGCTACTTCACCCGCACCCATCCCGGCCTGCCGCACGGCCTGAACCTGCGCATCGAGGCGAAGGCCCGGGGCGCCACCCGCCGCGATGAAGTCGAGGCGAAGTGGGTCGACGTGGTCCGCTACCGTCCCGACCTCGTCGTGACGCAGATCAACGCGCCGTCCTCCGCGATCATCCGGACCACGGTGGACATCACGGCGAACGTGGTCGAGCACATGGGCGACGTCGGCGCGCACGCCGACTGCGTCCTGTTCATCGACGACGTGCAGGCCGACATCGCGCCCGACATGTGGCTCGACGCCAGCGGCTCCACGACCTGCCGGTTCGCGCCCACCTTCCCGGTCGCGGGCAAGCACACGGTGACGGTCCGCGCCCAGAACGTCCGGCCGGGCGACTACGACGACTCGAACAACGCGTTGTCGCGGCAGATCGACGTCTTCAACCCGGTCATCCCCATCTACGATGCGAGCGCCACCGAGACGACCACCGTCAGCTCGAACACGGTCGACGTCTACAACCTGGCGACCGCGGCTTCGCCCGATACGCACCAGGTCACCTCGGTCACCAACGTCACCCAGAGCCGCTCCTTCAT
>DASWGQ010000117.1:0-2109 GCA_036393595.1 Myxococcales bacterium
CTCGGGTTGCGCCCCGCGGGCGATAGACAGGGATGGCTGCAAGGCGTGCGGCTCCGCGAGGTGCGCGCCGATCCGGCCCGTTCTTCGCTCTCCATTGCCGGCAGCCCGGCGCTCCGCCCGTTCGAGGACTACCTCCCCGGCGCGGATGCCACGCGGATCGAGGTGGAGATCGAGGCTCCTCTGGTCTTCGTGGGATACGGCGTCCGCGCCCCCGAGCTGGGCTACGACGACACGGCGGGAGTGGACCTGGCGGGCAAGATCGTCGTCTGGCTGCAGGGCGCGCCCGGGGCCCCGTTCCCACCGCTCGCGAAGGCCGTGTACACCGACAGCGCCGTCAAGTGGGGTCCGCTGGCGCAGCGGGGCGCGGTGGGGATCTTCTCGCTGCTCACGCCGGAGAGGCTGCAGATCCTGCCCTTCGACCGGAGGGTGCGCACCGAGCGCCACGGGACGGTGGTCTCCGCCGAAGCGACGCCCATGCCCCCGGTGATGGGCGTGCCGGCGCAGCTCGCCGATGCACTGCTGGCGAAGGCGAACACGAGCCTTTCCGAGCTGCTGGACCTCGCGCAACGGGGCAAGCTGCGGCCGATGGATCTCGGTGTGCGCGCGCGCGTGCGCCTCGTGTCCACGGCCCGCGAGATCACTTCGCACAACGTGCTGGGCCTGCTCCCCGCCACCGAGCCGGGCGCCAAGGAGGTCGTCGCGATTTCCGCGCACCTCGACCACCTGGGGATCGGCGATCGGGTCGACGGCGACCCCATCTACAACGGTGCGGTCGACAACGCGACTGGGATCGCCGAGATGCTCGAGATCGCCCGCGCGCTCGCGACCCAGCCGCACCGCAAGCGCACGGTCCTCTTCCTGGCCGTCACGGGCGAGGAGCTGGGCCTGCACGGGTCGGCGTGGTTCACGCGTCACCCGACCGTGCCTCTTCAGGACATCGTCGCCGACTTGAACCTCGACCAGCTCTCGCCGATGTGGACGCCGCACGACGTGGTGCTGCGCGGCGCCGAGCAGAGCACGCTGGAGGACCACGTCCGGGTGGCGGCGGCGGCGGCGGGGCTCTCCATCAGCCCGGATCCCGTTCCGGAGCAGACGTTCTTCGTGCGCAGCGACCAGTACAACTTCGCCCGGCACGGTGTCCCCGCGGCCTGTCTGTGGCAAGGATTCCGGGACGAGGCCGGCGGCGCGGCCAACGAGCCGACCTTCCGGAAGTGGCGCACCACGCGGTACCACCAGCCGAGCGACGATCTGGAGCAGCCGCTCGACTGGGGCGCCGCCGCGGCGTGGGCGCGCTTCGAGTTCCTGGTCGCTCTGTCAGTCGTCGAGGCGGACGCTCGTCCCGCGTGGAAGGCGGACGATTTCTTCACCAAGTTCCTGGCTTCGCACCGTTGACTCTCGCAAAGGCGGCGACCACCTCGAAATGGGCCGTCTGCGGGAACAGGTCCAGCGGATGGGCCGAGACGAGCTGGTAGCCGGCTTCGCGGAGCAGCTTCGCATCGCGCGCCAGCGTCGGCGCGTCGCAGCTCACGTAGGCGATCCGCGGGATCCCCTGCTTCGCCATCTCACGCACCGCTTCGGCGGCGCCGGTGCGTGGGGGATCGAGCAGCGCGGCGTCGAACGGCCCCGACAGGCCGTGCAGCACCTCCGCCGCATCGCCCGCGACCAGGCGCAGCTTCGCCGATGCGCCGGCGATCTCGTCGGCGCTGCGCCGCAGGAGCTGCAGCGAAGGGCCCGCGGACTCGACGCCGACCACCGAACGCGCGCCCAGGAGCAGCGGCAGGGTCAGCGTCCCGCTGCCGCAGAACAGCTCCACCACGCGACCCGAGGCCGCATCGCCCAGCGCCGCGACCGCAGCCTCCTGCAGAGCCGGCACCATCGACCGGTTCGCCTGCGAGAACACGTCCGGACGCGAGCGCAGGCGGAAGCCGGGATGCGCATCAATCAGGACCGGGTCGCCCAGCGCTTCCCATCCGAGCGTCACGCCCTTGACCATCCCGAGCAGCGCTCGAGCGCGTTTTCGCAAGGCCGGCGAGGGTGGTCCGTTCGTCGTTAGGTGAAGGGCGCCCGCGCCGGACGCGCTCGTGTCCAGGCCCAGGTCCACCACGCCCG
>DASWGQ010000118.1:0-2226 GCA_036393595.1 Myxococcales bacterium
GGCGTTCACCACCACCACGAAATCCCCGCAGTCCGCGTGGGGCGTGAAGGTGGGCTTGTGCTTGCCGCGCAGGACGCTCGCGATGGTGGTAGCGGCGCGGCCCAGCACCTTGTCCTTCACGTCGATGACCACCCAGTGGCGTTGGACGGTCTGCTTGCTGCCCATCACGGTCTTCATGCGGCCCTTCTCTCCAAAAGGCGGGGTTCTCTACTGGATCCGGAGCAGCGTGTCAACGTTCGCCGCCCTCCGGATTCTTCCGGGACAGGAGCGTATCCATGTCGGCGAAGAAGCTCCGGGCCTTGCGCGTTTGCGCCTCGCCGGCAGGTGCCGCCGGCCCGCTCAGGTCGACCAGCTCGGCCGGCAGGTCGTCGAGGAAGCGGCTGGGCGTGCGGGGCACCAGCTTCCCGCGCCGGAGCCGCTGCGCCGCGCGCGTCAGGGTGAGCCGCTCCCGCGCCCGCGTCATGCCCACGTAGGCCAGGCGCCGCTCCTCCTCCAGGTTCGCGACGCCCTCGGCCGAGGACTCCGCCGAGGCGTCGTCGAACCCGCGTCCGGAGCTGGCGTGGGCGTTGGTGCGGTAGAGCACGGCGATCTCGCCGAGCGGCACCTTGTCCTCGTACGCGATGCGCAGGACCTCGTCGGCCACGTACCGCGCCTCGGCATCGTCGTCCGGGGCACACACCACGCGCACGTTCGCGCCGCGGCCCCGGTCGGTCCACAGACGCTTGGCCTTGCGGCCCGGGTTCTTGCCGATCACGGCGTTGGCGGCCTCGAGGATGGCACCGGTCGAGCGGTAGTTCTGCTCCAGGAAGAGCCGGGAGAGGTCGAGCATCGGAGGGCGCGGCGTTCTACCACTCGCCGCCGGATTCGGCGGCGGTGTTTTCTTCGCTATTTCCCGTCCCGCTGCTTCCGCAGCGCGGCGAGGCGCTCCTTGATGCGCGCCTCCTCGCCGGAGTCGCTCGGCTCGTAGAAGCGGCTCCCTTGCAGCTCGTCGGGGAGGTACTCCTCGGGGACGTAGTGTCCCTCGAAGTTGTGCGGGTAGCGGTAGCCGCCCGCGTATCCCATCGACTTCATCAGCGGCGTGGGCGCGTTGCGCAGCTTGAGCGGGACCGGCAGCGGCCCCCGCTCCAGCACGGCGGAACGGGCCTTGGCGTACGCGGCGATGACGGAGTTGCTCTTCGGGCAGGTGGCGAGGAAGGTCGCGGCCTGCGTCATGGGCAGCACGCCTTCGGGAAGGCCGACCAGCTCGAAGGCGCGCAGCGCGTCGACCGCGACCTGCAGCGCGCGCGGGTCGGCGTTGCCCACGTCCTCGCTGGCGAAGATCACCATCCGGCGGAGCAGGAAGCGGGGCTCCTCGCCGCTCTCCAGCATGCGCACCAGGTAGTAGACGGCCGCGTCCGGATCCGAGCCGCGCAGCGACTTGATGAAGGCGCTGATGGTGTCGTAATGCGCGTCGCCCGACTTGTCGTACAGCAGGGTCTTCTGCTGCAGCGCCTCCTCGGCGTCCTTCTCGGTCAGCTCGGTGCGCTTCTCGGCTTGCGCGCGCGCGGCCGCCACCTCCAGCGCGTTGAGCGCGCGGCGCGCGTCGCCGCCCGAGTGGCGGACCACGTGATCGAGGAAGGCGTCGGACGGGCGCACTCCCGTGCGTCCGAGGCCGCGCTCCTCGTCGCGGACGGCGCGCTGGAGCAGCTCGCGCAGCTCGTGCTCCTCGAGCGGCCGCAGCGCGAAGACGCGGGAGCGCGAGAGGAGCGCGGAGATCACCTCGAAGCTCGGGTTCTCGGTGGTCGCGCCGATCAGCGTCACGGTGCCCTTCTCGACGTGCGGCAGCAGCGCGTCCTGCTGGGCCTTGTTGAAGCGGTGGATCTCGTCGATGAACAGCAGGGTCCGGCGGTGCTGCTCGCCCAGGAGCAGCTCCGCGCCGCGCACGGTCTCGCGGATGTCCTTGATGCCGCTCTCGACGGCGCTGAGCGCGACCAGCTCGGCCCGGGTGGCGGAGGCGATCACCCGTGCGAGCGTCGTCTTCCCCGTGCCGGGCGGGCCCCAGAGGATGAGGGAAGGCACCTGGTCGGTCTCGATCGCCTCGCGGAGCAGCGTGTTGGGGCCCAGGATGTGGCGCTGCCCGACCACCTCCTCCAGCGTGCGCGGCCGCATCCTCTCGGCGAGGGGCACCACCCGCGGATCGCGGGACGCCGCGGAGCGGAACAGGTCGCCCGGCTGGCCGCGCCCTGA
>DASWGQ010000119.1:0-1740 GCA_036393595.1 Myxococcales bacterium
CGCCAGCTCCGCCTCGATGAACCGCTTCACGATCTTCCGGTCCGCCGCGGGCGCGCTGCGCAGCCTGCCCATCAGCTTCGGCAACCGCTGGTCGGACATCCTCTTCGGCCAATCCACCTCGTGCAGGTCGTAGACCGCCAATGCCGCCGCATTCTCCGTCGACACCGCGGTGTCATGGCACGATCCACATCCCCGCCCCTTCAACACCTTCCGCGCCTCCTCCCTCCCCACCGACACACCTCTCTCCGCCGCGACTACCGCCGCCCCGCACAAAACGATGATCACGATCCCGATCCGCACGGCCGCTCCACTCAAATTGTCCGCCCACCAGCCATTCTTGGCAACGGTGAGGACCAAGAGCGTTTCAGGGGAGCGCGGGAGGGACGGGAGCGCGAGAGGATCCGGTCAGGTATCGGAATCGGACGCCCGAGGATCGTGAACAAAAAACTCCCGCCCTCCCGTTTCTCCCGCCCTCCCTTGAAACGTTTGTAGTCGATACTCTGGCGGGATCAGCCGCCGCTGACGGCGGCGAGGAGGGAGATGGTGGAGCCGTCCCGGAGAGGGGTCGACAGGCCGCCTGTGTCGCGGATGCTGAGGTCGCCGATGAAGACGTTCACGTGGCGGCGGACGGAGCCTTGCTCATCGAGGACGCGGGAGGAGATCCCCGGGTGCCGCTCTCCGAGGACCCGGAGCGCGTCCCCCACCGTTGCGCCAGGCACCTCGAAGCGCACCTCGCGCGCGCCGCCCGAGAACGAGCGCAGGAAGCCGGCCAGGTGGAAGGTGACCGTCACACCCGCGCCGCGCGCACGCAGACGACCGGCGGCAGGCCGGCCGCCAGCGCCGTCCAGGAGTCGCCGTCGTCGCGGGAGGCGAAGAGCTTGCCGCTGCGCGTCCCGAAGTAGATGCCGGCGCGCTGCTCCTCGTCGGTGCCCATCGCGTCGCGCAGCACCGTCTCGAACGCGTCGCGCTGCGGCAGCCCCTCGGTGAGCGGGTGCCACGAGCCGCCGCCGTCGCGCGTCCGGTAGACGCGCAGCTTGCCTTCCGGCGTGCAGCGGAACCCGTCCGACTCGAGCGGCACGATGTACGCGGTCTCCGCGTCGTGCGGGTGCACCGCCATGCAGAAGCCGAAATCGGACGGCACTCCGCGCGCGATGTCGTGCCAGGAGTCGCCGGCGTCGTCGCTGCGGTACAGGCCCCAGTGATTTTGCAAATACAGGCGGTCGGGCCGCCCCGGGTGCCGCGCCACCTTGTGCACGCACTGCCCGAACTCGGGGTGCTTGTCGGGCAGGAACTCGGCGCGCACGCCTTTGTTGTGGACGGTCCAGGTGCGGCCGCCGTCCTCGGTGCGATATACGCCGCCGGTCGAGATGGCCACCAGGATGCGGCCGCGCACCTTCGGGTCCGGCACCACGGTGTGCAAGCAGAGCCCGCCGCCCCCGGGCTGCCACTGCTCGCGGTGCGGGTGCTGCCAAAGCCCTTCCACCAGCTGGAACGACTTGCCCGCATCGCGCGACTCGAAGAGCGCCGCCGGCTCGACGCCGCAGTAGATCACGTCGGGCTCGTCCGCGCGCCCCGGGCAGATCTGCCAGATGCTGGCCAGCGCCTTGGCGCCCTTGGGGAACTGCACGGTGGGCACCTCGGGGGTGGTCCAGCTCGCGCCGAAGTCGTCGCTGTGGTTCAGCACCGATCCCCAGTGCATGCTGCTGGACGCGGCCCAGATGCGCTGCCTGCCCGCGCGGC
>DASWGQ010000120.1:0-1668 GCA_036393595.1 Myxococcales bacterium
TCCCACGGGCGGACGCTCTTGGTAGGCTGCGCGCGCGATGCCGCCTGCCGCGCCGGTCCTCGGCGCCCACGTCCGCAAGAGCCTGGAGATCGCCGCGGTGCGGCCCGCCTTCGCGCTCGGGCTGCGGGCGGCGACGGCCACCATCGCGCCGCTGGTCGTCGGGGACGCCAGCGGCCAGCCGATCTTCGGCTGGATGGCGCTGGGCGGCTGGCTGTGCGCGATCGCCGACCCCGGAGGACCGCACCTGCTGCGCGCGCGGACGATGGCCGCGTTTGCCGCGGCGGCAGCACTGGTCACGGGATTGGGGACGGTCGCCTCGACCAGTTCTGCCCTGTCGATCGCGCTGCTCTTCGCCGGCGCGATCGCCGCTTCGCTGGCGCGCGTGGGCGGGGAGGCGGCGGGCACGGTCGGGACGACCGCGCTGATCCTGCTCTGCATCGCGCTCGGCTCACCGGCGCCGCCGGACCAGGCGCTGCCCCGCGTCGCGATGGCGCTGGGCGGCTGCGCGCTCTCCACCGTGCTCGCGCTGCTCCTGTGGCCGGTGCACGCGTACCGCCCCGCCCGGCTCGCGATCGCGAGCTGCTACCGCGAGCTGGCCGCGCTTGCCGCGAAGATCGCCGAGCCGTCGACGGACCGCGAGCGGGCCTGGTCGGCGCTGGTCCTGCAGCAGCCGTCGCGCGTCCGCGCCGAGCTGGAGCGCGCGCGGGTCGCGCTGGGCGCCGTCCGGCGCGCGCGCAACGCGGAGAGCGCTCGCGGGCAGCAGCTCGTGGTGCTCTTCGAGACCGCCGACGTCCTGCTCCGCGAACTGATCATCGTCGGCGAGGCGCTCGCGGCGGCGCACACGGTGGACGCGAGCTGGCTGCGGGCGGTCGCGGCGGCGCTGCAAGGGATCGCCGACGCGATCGAGGACAGGGCCGGTCCGCCGGCCATCTCGCTGCCCGGATCGTTGCCCGGCGCTCCACCCGAGGTCGAGCACGCCCGGGCCCGGCTGATCACCACCGTGCAGCTCGCGGTCCGGGTCGCCGCCGCGCTGCGCACCGGCGCTCCGCTGGAGAGCGACGTCCTTGCTCCGGAGACGGAAGCGCCGCGCACGACCGTCCGCGCCGCGCTGGCGCCCGACTCGGCGGTGCTGCGCCACGCCGCCCGGATGGCGGTGACCGTGTCGATCGGCGCCGCGATCGCCGCATGGCTGGGCGTCGCGCGCGCTTCCTGGGTGACGGTGGCGGTGGTCATCGTCCTGCAGCCCGACTCCGGCTCGACCGTCCGCCGCGCCGTGCAGCGCGTCCTGGGCACCGTGGTGGGGGCGGGCGTGGCGGCGCTGCTGCTGCCCGTCCTGCGCAGCCCGACGCTGGTCGGAGTGGTCCTCTTCCCCCTCTCCGCTCTCGCTCTCGCCCTTCGCCCGCTCAACTACGGCCTCTTCACCCTGCTGGTCACGCCCGTCTTCCTGCTCATGGCGGAGGTGCTGAGCGGCGACTGGCACCTCGCCTCTGCCCGCATCGAGAGCACGCTGATCGGCGGCGGCCTGGCCTTCGCCGCGCAGCTCCTCTGGCCCAGCCGCGAGCGCGACGAGCTCCCGCAGCGGCTCGCCGCCCTCTTCCACCGCCTGCGCGAGTACCTTGACGCGGTCCTTGCCGATCCCGGCTCCGAGCCCGCGGCGCGCCGCTCCTT
>DASWGQ010000121.1:0-4492 GCA_036393595.1 Myxococcales bacterium
AGGCGCGAGCGCTGCGGCCCGCGAATGTTTCTGTTCGTTTCAGCGCGCGGAGACGCCGAGGACGACCGGGCGGGGCTCCGGGGGCGAGGCCAGCTCGGCCAGCGTCGTGCGGCGGTAGACCTCGAGCATGCGGTCCTGCCCCGCCTTCCAGACGTGGTACATGGTGCAGCTGCTGCTCACGTCGCAGCGGTCCTTGTGATCCAGGCACACGTTGAGCTGGACCGGTCCCTCGGCGGCCTCGATGACCTCGAGGAAGGAGATGTCGCCTGCCGGGCGGGCCAGTTGGTACCCTCCATGTGCCCCGCGGGCGCTGCGGACGAGTCCACCGTCGGCGAGGATCTTGAGGATCTTGGCGAGGAACTCGCGCGGCAGGTGCAAGGTGGAGGAGAGGTCCTGCAGCGGAGCGATCCGTCCCTCCGGGAGCCCGGCGAGGTGGATCATCGCGCGCAGCGCGTAGTCGATCTTCCGGCTGACCTGCAGGACGTGCTGCATCTGGTCACGAGTTAAACCCTGGTTCTCCGGGCCGTCAAGGAGACGCCTCAGCCGCCGCCGTGATCGGCGGCGTTGCGCCTTTTCACGGCGCGGGCTGTATGAGATGAACTTCGGGTGATCGACCTCCACTCACACACCGTGCACAGCGACGGGCAGCGCTCGCCCGACGAGCTGCTCGGCGAGGCGGCCGCTGCCGGGGTCAAGGTGCTCTCGGTCACCGACCACGACACGGTCAGCGGGATCGCCGACGCGACGGCTGCGGCGACGCGGCGCGGCATCCGCCTGGTGCCCGGGATCGAGCTGTCCTGCGAGCTGCACGGGCGCGAGGTGCACGTCCTGGGGCATTTCCTCGATCCGTTCTCCGGGGCCTTGCTACGGTTGGCGGCCGACATGCTCGCGGAGCGGCGCGAGCGCATGGAGCGGATGGTCGCGCGCGCGCAGGCGGCGGGCTTCAAGAAGGTGACGATGGACCGCGTGATCGCGGCGAGCGGCGGCGAGAACCTCGGGCGCCCGCACCTGGCGCGCGCTCTGGTCGAGTGCGGCCACGCGAAGAGCGTCAAGGACGCCTTCGAGCGGTTCCTGCACTCGCGCGGGACGCTCTGGGTGGACCGGCGGAGGCTGTCGGTGGCCGAGGCGGTCGGTCTGGTGCGCAGCGCGGGCGGCACCTCGAGCATCGCGCATCCGGGGGCGAACGGCGTCTCCCGCCAGGAGCTCAAGACCTGCGCGGACGCCGGGCTCGACGCGGTCGAGGCGCTGCACCCGGACCACGTGCCGACCCAGGCGGAGGCCTACGAGCGGTGGGCGGCGGAGCTTCAGCTCCTGGTCACCGCGGGCAGCGATTACCACGGCCCGGCGGTGCAGCCGGATCGGAAGCTGGGGGACAGGACGCTGTCGGCGGAGCGGTTCGCGGCGCTGGAGGAACGCGCTCGCCGCCGACAGTCGCCGCCCTAGTCGCCGCCGATGGGGCGGCGCTACGCTTTTCAGAGCGCGGAGGTCATGGGATGCGCTGTAGTCGGCGCTGCGCTCTTGGACTGCCGGGTCCGGCGGCGGCGTGCTCTTGCTCTTTAGCCCGCCCGCTCTTCCGGCGTGACCACGTGGTCGATCACGATCGCCGCTTTGGAGGCGTCGAGCGAGTAGCGCACCGTGGTCCGGCCCAGCGTGAGGAAGAGCGGGACGCGGGGCCATGAGGCCGGGTCGGACGCGTCCGCGATCTCGAACAACATGTGCTGGAGCCGCTGATGGGCCTCGTCGTCGAGGACGAGCAGGCTCATCATCGCCGCCGGAGCGACCTCGAGACGCACGCCTCCCGGCGAGCGTGCCCAAACCCAGCGCGTGGGTCCCTGCGAGTCCATTTGCCTCTCAGCTCCAGCAAAGGGCGTACCAGGAACCAGGAGCACCTACCCGAACGGAAAGCAGCCTGGTGACAGCAGCTTGGATTTGAGCGTTCGCACGCTGAGGCTGTCGATTTCACCGTTTTGCAGCGGACAGCCGGAAAGAACTCCCGTTCGGCGTGATGCACATCACACGGCCGGCGTGCCCCCGAACGCGGTCGCCGCCCAGCGGATCAGCGGTCCCCAGTAGAGGCCGAAGACGAGCAGCGGGATCGACAGCGCTACGAGCACGCCGGTGTAGAGCGCGGGGACCTGGATCGGCTCCGCCGCGGGAGCGTCCTCGAGGTACATCGCCTTGATGATCCGCGCGTAGTAGAAGAGCGACACGGCGCTGTTCAGCACGCCGATCACCGCCAAGACCACGTTCCAGAACCCGCCCTGCTGCACCAGCGCGGCGAAGATGAGGTACTTGCCGGTGAACCCGGCCAGCGGCGGCAGCCCCGTCAGGCTGAAGAGGAAGATGGTCAGCGCGAGCGCCGCGATCGGCGCGCGGGTGCCGAGACCGCGGAAGTCCGAGATCGTCTCGCCGCCGGTGGCGCGCGAGACGGCGATCACCACCAGGAACGCGCCCACGTTCATGAACACGTAGATGACGAGGTAGACGAGGATCGACTGCACGCCCGCGATGCTCGCCGCCGCCAGGCCCATCAACAGATAGCCGGCGTGCGCGATGGAGCTGTAGGCGAGCAGCCGCTTCAGGTTGTCCTGCACCAGCGCGGTGACGTTCCCCAGCGTCATGGTGACGGCGCTGATGATGCCGATGATGGCCGGCCAGGGGACCTCGCTGACGTGCTCGTAGACGCCGCCGGGGAGCTGCTTCTCGAAGACGGCGAAGAAGAACCGGATGGCGACCGCGAACCCGGCGGCCTTCGGCCCCACGCTGAGGAAGGCGGTGAACGGCGTGGGCGCGCCCTCGTACACGTCCGGGCACCACATGTGGAACGGGACGCTGGCGATCTTGTAGCCGACGCCCGCGAGGACGAAGACCACGGCCACCACCAGCGCGAGCTGCGCGGCGGGCTGGCCGCCGAAGGCGTGCGCGAGGAAGAGCCGGCTGCTCACGTCCGAGAGCTGGGCGCCGATGCCGCCGTCTCCGATCACGCGCGTGGTGCCGAACAGGCCGTAGAAGATGCTGATGCCGTAGAGCATCACGCCGCTCGCCACCCCGCCGTAGATGACGTACTTGAGCGCGGCCTCGTTCGCCTTGCGATCCGCGCGCCGGAAGCCGGTGAGCACGTAGCTGATCAGCGAGACCGTCTCGATCGAGAGATAGATGGTGAGGAGGTCGGTGGCGCTCGACATTAGATACAGGCCCAGGACCAGCGCGAAGAGGAGCGCGAGGAACTCGCCGAGCCGGGCGGGCGAGATCTGCTTGCTGGAAGGGACGATGAGGATGGTGAGCAGCGTGGCGCCCAGGAACAGCCAGGCGAAGAACATCCGCATCGGGTCGTGCATCAAGAGTCCGCCGAAGAGCGGGACGCTGCCGCCGGGGGTCTTCCAGGTGGCGAACGCGGCGAACGCGAGCCACACCAGCGCGCCCGCGGTGAGCGCCTGGACGCGGCGGGGGCTGCGGCGGGTGAGCAGGTCCTGGATGAACATGCCCAGCGTCGCGACCGTCAGCACGCTCTCCGGCCAGAAGAAGCGCAGCGACTCGACGTTGCCCACGGCGCCTCCTTACTGGAACGGCTGGATCAGCGTTCCCAGCGAATGCTCGATCAGGTCGATGATGGCGGCGGGGTAGAAGCCGAACACGATGATGAGCGCGGCCAGAGGATAGAGCGTCAGCCGCTCGCGCCAGTTCACGTCGGCGAGGCCGCGGTACTTCTCGTTGAGCGGCCCCAGCATCATGCGCTGGATGGCCCACAGGTAGTACGCGGCGGTGATGATCACCGTGCTGGCGCTGATGATGGTCAATGTTAGATATACCGGCAGCGAGCCGAGGAACACGGTGAACTCGCTCACGAACCCGGCCAGCCCGGGCAGACCGAGCGAGGCGAAGAAGGCCAGGCCCAACAGGCCCGCGTACTCCGGCACCTGCTGGGCGAGCCCGCCAAATCCCTCGATGTTGCGGTGGTGGGCGCGGTCGTAGATGACGCCGACGATGAGGAACAGCATCGGGCTGATGAGCCCGTGGGTCCACAGGTTCAGCACCGCGCCGTCGATCCCCTGCTGCGTGAAGCTGCTCATGCCCAGCAGGCAGAAGCCCATGTGCGAGACGGACGAGTACGCGATCATCCGCTTCAAGTCCTTCTGCGCCAGGCAGACGAAGGCCGCGTAGACGATGTTGATGGTGCCGAAGACGGCCATCGCCGTCGCCGCCCACCGGGTCGCCTCCGGCAGGACCCCGTAGTTGACGCGCAGGATGCCGTAGATGCCCATCTTCAAGAGGACGCCGGCCAGGATGACGGAGATGGGCGTGGGCGCCTCGACGTGCGCGTCGGGGAGCCAGGTGTGGAAGGGGAACATCGGGATCTTCACCGCGAACCCGATGAACAGCGCCACCCAGGCGACCCGCATGAAGTTGAGCCCCATCACCGCGGGCGCGGACGCGTAGCCGCCGGTGGTGCGGCTCCAATCGGCCATCTTGACCAGGTCGAAGGTGTGCATCA
>DASWGQ010000122.1:0-3222 GCA_036393595.1 Myxococcales bacterium
CCAGCTGCGCGTTCTTCTGCTTGAGCTTGTCGTTCAGCTCCTTCTCCTTGCCCGCGGCGGCGTTCGCGGCGTCCTTCGACACCTTCATCTGCTCCTGCAGCTCCTGCGCCTTCGCGTCGCGCGACTTGATCTCCGCCTGGATCTCGTCCTCGCGCTCGGAGAGCATCTTGATCAGGTCGTCCTTCTCCTTGAGCTGCCGGGCGACGGTGTCGCTCTCGGCGCCGCGGATGGCGACGCGGTGCTCCAGCTCCTTGATCTGCCGCTGCAGCGTCTCCATCTCGCGGCGGCGGTCCGCGTCGATGGCCTGCTCCATGCGCTTGCGCTCGCGCTCCAGCTCGGCCGGCGAGTAGTACGTCTCCTTCTCGTCCAGGTCCTTCTGCAGCTTCTTCAGCTCCTCGTCCTTCTGCTTGAGGAGCCCGCGCAGCTTCTCCGCGTCGGCCCGGGCGCCGGCGGCCGCGTCGTGCGCCACCTGCTCCTGCACCTTGACGATCTGCGCCTTGAGCTTGCGGTTCTCCTCCTCGAAGAACGCGACCTTGCCGCGCAGCGTGGCGATCTCCACCTCGTCCTGCGTCTTCACCTCGGCGCGCAGGGCGGGCTGCGCCGGCCGGCGCGGCTGGTCGGTGACGATGCCGGCCTTGGCCGGCGCCGGCGCTTCCTCGGGCGGCGGCGTGCGCGCCCGCGAAGCCGCGGCGCCGCGACCGGCGGCCGCCGGCGGAGCCGCGCGCGGCTTCGGCTGGTCGGCCACGAATTGCGCCTTGGTCATCCCGAAGGTGACGGTGTCGCCGTCCTCGAGCTGCTCGCGGTCGACGTCGCGGTCGTTGACGAAGGTGCCGTTGGTGGACCCCAGGTCCATGACGAAGAACACGCCGTCCTCGCACCAGATCTTCGCGTGCTTGGAGGACACGCCGGCGTCGCCGATCTTGATGTTGCAGCTCGACCCGCGGCCCACCGTCTGGGGGTCGGGGATGAGCTCGATCTCCTGGCCTTCCAGGGACCCGTTGAGCACGCGCAGCGTGGCCATGAACGTTCCTTCGTTAAGCCGGGCCGTCGCCGGTTCTGCGGCGCCCGGCCGCGGGCCGAGCGTAGCGGTGGTGCCACTTGGGGTCAACGGGGAGCAGGACCGCCTGGACGGACGCCGCGAAATCCGATAAAATCATGCAGTCCCGGAGGGCGGGCGCCTCCAGCGGCCGCCGGGGGGACGAGGATGGGTCCGTGGCGAACCCCGACGCGCATCGGCTGGTCCCGGACTGCAAGGTCAGCCTCGCCGGGAAGAAGCTCGACCTGGACAAGGACGCGCGGCTCACCAAGGTCGAGGTCGACCTCGAGGTCGACCTCTTCGGCCAGTGCGCGCTGGTGTTCATCGATCCCAAGCTCGCCCTGATCAACGGCCCGGACTTCAAGGCGGGCACGCAGGTCAAGGTCGAGCTCGGCTACGGCGCCAAGCTGGGCAAGGTGTTCGAGGGCGAGGTGGTCGCGCTCGAGCCGCAGTTCCGCCGCGACTTGCCGCCGTCCTTGCGCGTGGTCTGCCAGGAGTCGATCCACAGGCTGGCGCTGAAGACTTCGGCCCGCGGGTTGATGGAGGTGGACAGCAAGGAGATCGCCAGCAAGATCGCGCAGGAGCACGGGCTGACGGCCGAGGCGCCCTCCGGCTCAAAGGAGCACGTGCTCCAGGCCAATGTGTCGGACTCGACCTTGCTGCGCCGGGTCGCGGCGACCAGCGGCAACCACCTGCGCATCGAGGGGAAGAAGCTCGTCATCGGGCCGCCGCCCAAGGGCGAGGAGATCACCGTCGCGCCCGGCGACGGCCTGAAGAAGATGCGCGTCCGCATCAAGGCGGCCGGCCAGATCGGCGAGGTGACCGTCCACGGCTGGGACCCGAAGGCCAAGCGGGAGATCGTCGGCAAGGCGAAGGGCGAGGGCGAGACCGGCGAGGGGAGCAAGAAGCACGGCGGGAGCGCCACGCTGGCCTTCGCCGGCGACGAGCACATGCCGGCCGACGTCGCCACCGCCGAGGCGATGGCCAAGGGTCGCATGCGCAAGCTGGCCGAGGGCTTCGTCACCGCCCAGGTGGAGATGATCGGCAACGCCGGCGTGCAGCCCGGCGCGGTGCTCAACTTCGACAAGATGGGCGAGAAGCTCGACGGGAAGTACCGCGTGGAGAAAGCGCACCACGAGTTCGGCAAGCGCGGTTACCTCGTCAGCTTCGGCGCCGTCCGCATCGGCAAGAAGCAGCCGCCCAAGGGTGCCGCCGCCGCGCAGAAGCAGGCGCAGCAGGCCAAGCCCAGCGAGAGCGCTTGGCTCGAGCTCGAGCTCGTCGACGACGCCGGCCAGCCGATGGCGGGGCAGCGCTACCTCGTGGTCACGAACGACGGACAGGAGATCCAGGGCGTGCTGGACAGCAAAGGCAGGGCGCACCTGATCGGGATCAAGCCGGGCAGCTGCTCGGTTTCCTACCCCGGTCTCGCGCCGGACTCCTGGAGAAAGGCCTAGATCAGCGGCATGCCGCCCGGCCCAAAGCGCGTGCCTGCGGGCACCAAGAAGAAGCACCGCTTCGTCGCGAATGCTCCGCGCGGGACGCTGACTGTCACCGTGAAGGACGGAAAGGGTGCGGCGGTCGCGGGCGCTGCCGTCCAGGTCGAGCAGCCAGGTGGACGAGTCCTCAAGGGCCAGACCACGGCGGCCGGCTCCGTCGATTTCCCGAGCGTCATCGTCGGCCAATCCAAGATCACGGTTCAGAAGGAAGGGTTCAAGCCGGGGGCGGCGACGGTCCAGGTCGCGGCCGCGGCATCGGTGGTGGCGAACGCCGTCCTGCAACCAGCGACCGCCGCCCTGGTCGTGAGCGTGATCGACTCCGCGGGAACGGCATTGGCGGGCGCAGACGTGGGCGTCGAGACGCCTGCCCCCGCCATGGTCTCCCAGAAGACCGACGCCAAGGGGAAAGCGACGTTCAAGGACCTGCCCGTCGGGACCTACCAGGTCTCCGCCAGGCTGGACAACTACACCGGGCCCGCCGCTGCGAAAGCGGTCCAGGTGGCCGTGAAAGGCAAGAATTCCATCCTGGTGACCCTGAAGCCGAATCCGGTCGTCGCGGAGATTGCGCCCGCGCCCCTGGTCGTCGTGCTCAGGAAGCACGGCTGCACTCCCGCCCGGAAGAAGCTCGTGCTGAAGACCACCGGTCCCGCCTTCACCGGGACTGGCAGCGGAACGTTCACGTGCTCGAAG
>DASWGQ010000123.1:0-9082 GCA_036393595.1 Myxococcales bacterium
GACTTCGCGCTGGTGCCGGATCCGCGGCGAGTGCCCACCGTGGCGGCGCACGACGACGTGCTTTCGTTCGCGCTCTCGGGGTTGTCGAAGATCTGCGGCCTGCCGCAGCTCAAGCTGGGCTGGTGCGCGGTGTCGGGGCCCCCGGACGAGGTCTCGCGGGCGGTGCAGAGGCTGGAGCTGATCGCCGACACGTACCTGTCGGTTTCGACCCCCGTGCAGCTCGCGGCGGGGCAGCTGCTGCGCGGACGGCACGACTTCCAGCGCCGCGTGCTCGACCGCGTGCGCGGGAACCGCGCCGCGCTCCTCCGCGCCCGCTCCCCGGAGGCCCCCTGGGACGTGCTGCCGGCGGAGGGCGGCTGGTCCGCCGTGCTCTCGGTCCCGCGATCCCGCAGCGAGGAGGAGTGGGCGCTCGCGCTGCTGGAGGCGGGCG
Source organism: Myxococcales bacterium (assembly GCA_036393595.1). Lineage (GTDB taxonomy): Bacteria > Myxococcota > Myxococcia > Myxococcales > 40CM-4-68-19 > VBKO01. Next base: position 431 of record DASWGQ010000123.1, read on the forward strand.
TGCTGGTGCACCCCGGCTACTTCTTCGACTTCCCCGCCGGCGCGCACCTGGTCTTGAGCCTGCTCGCGCCCGAGGGCGACCTCGCGCGCGCCGCGCAGGCGATGGCGCGCGTGCTGCAAGGCGCCTGAGCCGGCCGGCTCATCCCCGCGCCGGCAGCGCGCCGCGGAGGAGCGTCAGAAGGTCCGCGCGCCTGCGGACGAGCAGGATCACGGCGATCGCGAGGTACGCGGCGGAGAAGCCGAGCCGCACGCTGGTCTGCGGGAAGGGGAACTGCAATGCGAACAGGCCACGCGCTGTCAAACGGAATGTTAAACGCAACTGTGTTGCATCTTGGCCCGCGCCGCCGTACCCTGCCCCGGGATGGCGGCGTCTTTTTCCTCGCGGGCGGAGGCGGCCCTGCGGCGGCGCGGTGGGCGGATGACCGGCAGCCGCCGCGCCCTCCTCGACCTCCTCGAGAGCCACGCGCGCCCCCTCGGTCCGCGCGAGCTGCACCGCGAGCTGCGCCGCCGCGGGACGCCCATGGACCTCGTTTCCGTCTACCGGAACGTGGCCGTGCTGCTCGAGCTGGGGCTGCTCCACCGCGTGCTGGGCTCCACCGCCGTGCGGCCGTGCGCCGGGCGCGAGCCTCGCTGTCACCACGCGGTGGTGTGCACCGGCTGCGGGAGCGCCCGCGAATTTCACTCGCGCCCGCTGGAGCGCGCCTTGGCCGGGGTGCGCCGCGCGACCGGGTTCAACGTCCAGGAGCACCTCCTCGAGCTGCGCGGGCTGTGCGGCGCGTGCATGAGCCGCGCGTGATCGAAGGCCTGCTCCTCGCCGCCGGCTCGGCGCTGCTCGGAGGGGCGCTGGCGCTGGCGGCGCGCCGGCACGGCGTCCTGCTCGAGCTGACGCGCACCTTCGCGTTCACCGCCGCCGCGGGAGTAGTCGCCTTCCACCTCCTCCCCGAGGTGCTGCCGCGCCTGGGCCCCACCGCGCTGCTCTGGATCGCGGCCGGCTTCGTGCTGCCTTGGCTGCTGGAGGTCGGCGCGCGCGCGCTCGGGCCGGAGCTGCTCGCGCGCCGGGGCATCCGCGGCATGCGCGTCGCCGCCGAGGTCGGGTTCGCCGCTCTCATCTTCCATTCGCTCTTCGAGGGGCTGGCCCTCCTGGCCAGCTTGCAGGGGCGCGACAACCGCACCGATCTGGAGATCGCCATCGTCGCCCATCACGCGCCGCTCACGGCGGCCGTGGCGCTGCCCTTCCTCGATCTGCTCGGCGTCCGCGCGACGCTCATCCGCGTCGGGCTGGTGGCGCTGGCAGGCATCGTGGGCGTCGTCGCGGGCAACCTCGTCCCTGGCCTGGCCTCGGGCGCGGACGCGGCCGTCCTCCAGCGCGCGACCGCGGTCGTTGCCGGCGCGCTCCTCCACGTCGTCGCCGACGAGATCCGCGAGCAGCGGTTCTCCTCGCGAGCCGAGCGGGCGCTCGATCTGGTCGCCGCCGCCGCGGGAGTGGCCCTGGCCGGGCTCGGCGCCTTCCTCGACGCCCGGACCACGGGCGGCATCCTCGAGTTCGCCAGGACCGCCACGGCCCTCGCGCTCGGCGTCGCCCCCGCCCTGGTCGCCTCGATCGCGGCGGAGGCGCTGACGCGCCGCCATCCGGTGCTGAGCCGGCTGCGCGCGCCCTTCGAAGGGCTGTTCTCCACCGGGGCCCTCCTGGGCTGGCCCGCGGCGGCCATCCGAGCGGCGCTCGCGGGGCTGCTCGTTGCCGCGCAGCGCCTGTGGCGCCGCGAGGCCGCGGTGGGCCCGCCCCCGCCTTTCGCCGCGGAGCTCTCCCGGCGCGGTCCCTGGCTCCTGGCGCTGCTCTTCCTCGCGGCTTCGGTGGACGTGCTGGCGCCGCCGCACTGGTTCGCGACCCTGGGTCCCGCCGGCGTGGTGCTGGTCGGGGCCTCGATGGCCGTGGCCGCCCGGGCGAGCGCGTCGGGGGCCGCGCTGCTGGCGTGCGCGCTCGTCCACCGCGGGCTGCCCGCCGGGCTCGCGCTGCCGTTCCTCGCGCTCGGGGCCTTTCCCTTGCGGCGCGCCTCCGCGGCGCGGTCCGTCCTCATTGCCGTGCCCGCGTTCGCCGCGGCGCTCGCCGCGGGCGCGGCGCTCCAGCGTTTGCCGGCCTTGCGCGGCGCCGCACGGACCGCCGCGTCGGTGCTCGCGCGCGCGCAAGATCCGGTGGCGGCCCAACTCGCCGCCGCTCCCACCGCCACGGCGTGCGCGGCGTTCCTCGTCGCGCTCGCCCTCGCCCTCGCGCTCCGCTCCGGCGTGCGCGGATGGTTCGCGCCGTTCCGGCACGCGGACGGGCACGATCATGAGGAGCACGGGCACCAGCGCGCCCCCGCCAGGGCGCGCTGAAACGCTCTACAGCACCCGCACGCCCTGGGGGGTCCCCACCAGCACCTCGGGCGACAGGTCCAGGAAGAGCCCGTGGTCGACCACACCCGGGATCCGCTTCAGCGCGTCCGCCAGCGCCCGCAAGTCCGTTCCGGCAGGGATGGGCGCGCCGGCCACCACGTTGCCGTCGTCGTTCAGCTCGGGGCGGCGGGCCGCGCCGGGCAACGCCTGGGCGACGCGCCGGAGCGTGCTGCTCCAGCCGAACGAGAGCACCGCGATCGGCAGCTCGCGCGTCGTCCCCAGCCGGGGGACCAGCTTGGCCTCCTCGATCACCAGGACGCGCCTGCGCGCGGCGAGCGCCACCAGCTTCTCGCGCACCATGGCGCCCCCTCCGCCCTTGAGCGCCTGCTTCTGGGGGTCGATCTCGTCGGCGCCGTCGATGCAGAGGTCGAGCTCGGGAGTCTCCTCGAGCGTGGTGAGGGCCAGGCCCAGCGAGCGGCAGAGGGCCGCGGTCCGTTCGGAGGTGGGGACGCCCCGGATCTCGAGCTTGCGGCGGGCGAGCGCCACGAGCGCAGCCGCCGCGGCACGGCCCGTCCCGTACCCGAGCGTCATCCCGTCCCGCACCAGCGCGGCGGCGGCCTCGCCCGCTGCGCGCCTCTGTTCGTCGACGTTCACAGTCCCACCATCCGTAAGGAGAGGCGCGCGACGCCGCCGATCAGCAGCATCAGCGCCGGGTTGAGAGGAAAGCGCGAGAGCGTCAGCGCCACCGCCACCGCGATGCCGATCTCCGACTCGCCCGCGAGCTGGTCGCCCAGCGCGATGGCGGCCGCCGCCATCAGCCCCAGCACGGCGGGAGTGAGACCGCGCAATCCGGCGCGGACGAAGCGACGCGAGCGCAGCCGGTCCAGCGTGCTGCCCACGAGCACGACCAGGAGGAACGGTGCGGCGAAGATCGAGACGGTGGCCACCACGGCCCCCAGGAGGCGATGCCGGAGATAGCCGATGAAGGTGCCCAGGAGCAGCACGGGTCCGGGGGTCAGCTTGCCGATGGCGACCGCGTCGGCGAACTGCCGATCGGTCAGCCAGCCGCGCGTGTCGATGACCGACTTGAGGTGCGGGACGATGGCGAAGCCGCCGCCGTACGCCCCCAGGCCGGTGCGGAAGAAGGTCAGTCCCATCTGCAGCAGGTCCGCGTCGACTCCGGTGAGCCGCGCGGCGGCGAGGACGGAGAACACCGCGGCCGGCCAGGGAGAGGAGAGCGGCTCCGGCGGCTTGGGGGACGTCTCCGCGGGCTTGGCGGACGTCTCCAGGAGCTGGCCTTCCTCGGGCAGCGCGACGGGCGGGTCCTGGTCGCTCTTCCGCCGGCGGCGGACGCTGGCGAGGCGCGCCCGCTTGGTCCCCAGGTCGACCGCGAGTCCCACCGCGATGGCGACGAGCACGATCTCGCCGGGGGGGGCGTTCCCCACCGCGCTGAAGAGCAGCGCCAGCGCGGCGACGCCCATCTGCCAGAGGCGGCTCACGCTGGTGCGCACCATCTTGAGCGTGATGCTGGCGATGATCCCGACCACCGCGGCGTTGAAGCCGCCCAGCACCGTGGCCAGGTCCGGCGTGGTGCCGAAGCGCACGTAGGCCCACGCGAGCGCCAGCACGCAGGCGAATCCGGGCAGCACGAACCCGAGGTAGGCGGCCAGGGCGCCGCGCCAGCCGGCGAAGCGCAGCCCGATGTAAGCGAGCGAATTGGCGGACGCGCCGCCGGGGAGCATCTGCGCCACCGTCACCGTGTTGGTGAGCTCGCGGTCGGTCAGCCAGCGCTTCCGGGACACCACGTACGCCTGGATGTTGGCCAGGACGCTCAGGCCCCCGCCGAATCCGATCGCGCCGAGGTAGAGCCCGGCGCGCAGGAGGTCCGTGACGCGCGGGCGAGACCGGGCGACCAGCGGGTTGGCCGCGAGCTGGGGAATCGCCACGTGGCCGTCCATCCGCGGCCAGTATAGAAGACTCCGCCTGTGGCGCACTTCCGGCCGGGAATGAAGGTCCTCCACCACGCGCAGCCGGGCTGGGGCGTGGGACACGTGACGGCGGTGTCGGAGGACGCGCCGCGCCTGTCGGCGGATTTCCCCAGCCGCGGCGAGGTGATCCTCTCCTCGCGGGATCCGCAGCTGGTGCGCTTCCGCTTCGCTCCCGGCAGCCCGGTCCTGCTCGCGGACGGAACCGCGGCGCGCGTGCTGCGGCCGCTGCCGGGGGGCGCGGGCGATTTCCACCGCTACACGGTGGAGACCGAGGGCAAGAAGCCGCAGGTGCGCAGCGAGGCAGACCTGCGCGCCGTGCCTCCGCGGGCCGGGCCCGCGGAGCAGCTCGCGTCGGGACGCTGGGGCGCGCCGGAGGACTTCGAGCTGCGCGCGGAGGCGGTGCGGCTCGATCTGGAACGGCGAGCCGACGCGCTGGGCGCGCTCTTCGCCAGCCGCGTGTACGTGAAGCCCCACCAGGTGTCGGTGGCGCACCACGTGCTCTCCGCCGCGCAGCCGCGGTTCGTCCTCGCCGACGAGGTGGGGCTGGGAAAGACGATCGAGGCGGGCCTGGTCCTCTCCGCGCTCTTGCACGCCGGCCTGGTGCGGCGCTGCCTGGTGGTGGCGCCTTCGCACCTGACGGTGCAGTGGCTGGCGGAGCTGTTCCACAAGTTCAACCTGCTGTTCACGCTGATGGACCCCGACCGGGCCCGCGACGCGCGCCAGGAGCAGCCCGATCCGGACGCGCCCGGCTCCCCCTGGGCGCGGCACAACCTGGTGGTCACCTCCCTGGAGTGGCTCTCGCGCGCCGGCAGGGAAGCGGAGGAGGCGGCGGAAGCCGGCTGGGACCTGGTGGTGTTCGACGAGGCGCACCACCTGCGCGGCGGGCGCGCCTACGAGGTGGCCAACGCGCTGTCGCGCAGCTCGTGGGGCCTGTTGCTGCTCACCGCGACGCCGCTGCAGCTCGATCCCGGCGAGTACCACGCGCTGCTCCGGCTGGTGGATCCGGCGCCTCCGGCCAGCGAGGAGGAGCTGCGGACGCGCCTCGCCCGCCAGGGCGACCTCGCCGCCGAGGTGCGCGCGCTCCTGGCCGGCGACTCGAGCGCGCCGCGGCGGATCGCGGCGCTGTTCCCGGACGACCCGGAGCTGAAGTCGCTGAAGGGGACCGAGCTGCTCGCGCACCTCGGAGGCAGCTACGGCCTGTCGTCGCGGCTGCTGCGCAACCGGCGCGCGGTGGTCGGCGGGTTCACTCCGCGCCTGCTCACCAAGGTCGCGGTTGCCCAGTCCCCGGCGGAGCGCCAGCTGGAGCGGGACGTGCGCGCGGCGCTCGCGGAGGCGCATGCACGCGGACGGCTGCCCGGCGGCGCCGTCCTCTCCGGGCTGCTCCGGCACCTGGGAAGCTCGCCCCCGGCGCTATCGGCGGCGCTCGCCGCGTCGGCGGACAAGGGCCTCCGGTCGCTCGCGCCGCGCGCCTCGGCGCTGGCGGCGGAGAACGACAGCAAGCTGCAGGCGTTCCGCGAGCTGCTCGAGGGCGAGTTGGCCGGCGAGAAGGTGCTGGTGTTCGCCGAGGCGCGCGAGACCATCGACTACCTGCGGCTCCAGCTCGCGAAGCCGCAGGGGAAGCGCAAGGGCATCGAGGCGCTGGCGTACGCCGGCGATCTCTCGCCGGCCGAGCGCGACAAGCTGGTGGCCCGGTTCCGCGATCCCGACGGGCCGCGCGTGCTGCTCTGCACCGAGCTGGGTGGCGAGGGGCGCAACTTCCAGCACTGCCACGTGCTGGTGAATTACGATCTCGCCTGGAGCCCGGCGGCCATCGAGCAGCGCATCGGCCGCATCGACCGCATCGGGCAGTCCCGCGAGGTCCGCATCTTCGCCTTCCGGCCGGAGGGGACGCTGGCGGCGCGCGTCCTCGACCTGCTCGACGAGGCGGTGGGCGTGTTCCGCGAGCCGGTGGGCGGCCTCGATTACGTGCTCGAGTCGGTCGAGCCGGAGCTGACCGCTCTCGGGGCGCGGGCCGCCGACGACGAGAAGCTCTGGGAGCGCACCCTGGGCGCGCTCGCCGAACGCGTCGCGGCGGCGCGGGCCGAGGTGGTGCGCGCGGTGGACCCGCTGCTCGATCGGCGCAGCTGCGACCTGGACGCCGTCGGCGGGCTCGCCCGGCGCGGGGCAGGCCGGCTGGGAGTCGCGCTGGCGGCGGGGAACGAGCCCGCCGTGGCGCTGGCCGCGGTCGCGGACCATCTGGAGCGCCGCCTGGAGGTGGTCACCATCGAGGCGGCCAGGCGGGTAGGGCTCGCGGTGGACGTGGAGGTCGACGTCCTGCCCGGCGAGGTCTCCTTCCACGTCGGTCCCGAGCTGAAGGTGGACGCGCTGGCGGGATTCGACCTGTCGCGCGACCGCGTCGTCCTCGGCTCGTTCCGGCGCGCGGTCGCCGTCGCCCACGAGGAGCGCGACTCGTTCGCCACCGGCCATCCGCTGGTCGAGGCGTTGTTCGGCTGGGTGCGGGACGGCGAGCTGGGCCGCGCGACGGTGTACCGGGCGCGCGTCCGCGGCGGATCGGGCGCCGCCCTCGACGCCCGCTTCCTGGTGACGCTGCCGGAGCCCGCCGACCTGGCGCAGGGAGCCAAGGTGCCTTCGCGGCGCGCGGCCCGGCACCTCGACGATGCCCTCATCCGCGTGGTCGCGCGGCTGGACGGGCGCGGCGGGGCGCAGGTGTCGGACGAGCTGGCCGCGCAGCTCGATTCGGCGCGCAACATCGAAGCGGTGCCCGCGCCCGAAGGGGGGCCGCCGGCGCCGTTCGTGGAAGCGGTGGAGCAGGGCCTCGAGGAGGCGGAGGCGGAAGCGCGCCGCCGGCTGGCGAAGCTGGTCGATCAGGCCAAGGACCGCGCCTCGGCGGAGCGCGACGCGTCGCTCAAGCGGCTTTCGCGCTGGCTGGCCCAGACCAAGGCGAAGCCCGCCCAGCGCGAGAAGATCCTCCAGGAGGAGGCGCGGGTGCACGACGCCGCGATGGAGGCGCTGGACGGCGCCCGCCTCGAGCTCGACCAATCCGCGCTCGTGCAACTCCTCTGACGGACTCGGGCGAAAACCGTTCACTCCAGAGGCGGGTCAGCGCATGTTGTACGCGACGCCGATCAGGGTTTGCAGGCCGAACCGGGCGTTCGAGCCGGTGTGATCCAGCGAGATCTCCGGCCCCATGCGGACGCGCGCGGTCACCATGAGGTTCCGGTCGACCATGTACTCCCCGCCCACGCCGAAGAGGGGCCCGAAGACGACGCCGAAGGGGTTGGTGAAGGAGAGCAGGACGGGGATCTCGGCGCCCGCGTCCAGCGTCACGGAGTTGCTGACGCGGGTGCCCACGACGATGCCGAGCGGGCCGCCCACGCCGAACAGCGTCGAGCCGTGGTTCGAGTACAGCGTGAGCCCCGGCGAGGCCTGCAGCACCACGTTGACGCCGCCGCTCGCGTTGTCGGTCATGCGGTACCGGTACGGTATCTGAAGATCCACGCCGGTGAGGCTGGTGGTCGTGTTCATGAACCCGTAGTTGAAGTTGATGCGCGCGCCGACGTCGGTCCGCTCGTTCGCGCCGTGCAGGTAGGTGAAGCTGATGCCCGGCCAGCCCGCCTCGGCTTGCACCACGTTGTTGCCGGAGCCGACGGTGTGCCCCGCGGTGGCGCTCCAGGCCGTGTCTCCGATGGGGATGATGGTGCCCGCCGTCCCCGGATACTGTTCGACCTGCGCGCGCGCCGCTCCCGCTCCCAGGAGCAGCACGGCTGCCGCCCACCACAGAATCTTCCGCATCGACACTCCTCCGGTCCCCGGGAAGTGTGCGCAGCCGCCCGTCCCGCGGCAACGGGGGCGGCGCCGCCCGCCACTCGTCCGCTGCGTCCCGCGTCCCTTGATCTTCCGGCCCTGTCTTGTAGGGTGCCCGCACCATGCAGGTCCTCGCCGGAGACGTCGGCGGCACCAAGACGCTCCTCGCGATCGCGGAGGTCGGCGAGGCTGCGGGACCGGCAGGCGCGCCCTCGATCGAGCTGCGGGAGAGCCGCCGATTCGACAGCCGCCAGTACCCTGGCCTGGGGGCCATGGGCCGCGTCTTCGCGCAGGAATTGGGGCGGCCCCTCCCGCGGCACGCCGCGTTCGGGGTCGCGGGGCCCGTGTCTGGCGGCCGCTCGCACACCACCAACCTTCCCTGGATCCTCGACGAGCGCGAGCTGGCCGGGATCTGGGGAATCGAGTCGGTGCGGCTTGCGAACGACTTCCACGCGCTGGCGCTCGGGCTCCCGGCGGTGAAGCAGGCGGAT
>DASWGQ010000124.1:0-26847 GCA_036393595.1 Myxococcales bacterium
AAGGGGTATTACGGCGAGCTCGCGTTCAACTTCGCCGGCCTGGTGCAGATCGGCGGGCTCCTGCAGGACTACGAGCAGGACAACGGAGCTTCGCTGGGCCTCTTCGCCACCGTTCCGAAGTTCGAGACCGTCAAGCTCTCCGCGTACTACCTGCGGAAGAACTTCGGCGACCTCGGGAACGCGTTCGAGCTGGACGAGCGCTCGCTGCTCGCGGCCTCCGCAGCGCTGCGCGTGACCGGACCCGTCTACCTGGTCGCGGACTTCCGGCGCCAGTGGCAGTTCGATCCGGCGAGCCAGAAGGTCGTCGCCGTCGACACCTACCGCAGCGGAATCGCGGTGAATCTCACCTTCTGAACGGAGGCCGCGATGCCCGCGATCGGGGGACGGCGCCGCCCGATCGGCGGCGGCTGACCGTTCGCCCGCCGGGCTGCCCCACCTCGGAGTGACAAGGAGCGCGGATCTCCTTATCTTCCCGCCCCCATGCCGACGTCGAAGACAGCCGCGCCCCGCACCGGAGCGGAGATCCGCGAGGCGTTCCTGCGCTTCTTCGAGGAGCGCGGCCACAAGCGGGTGAAGAGCTCCCCGCTGGTGCCGCAGAACGACCCCACGCTGCTGTTCACCAACGCCGGCATGGTGCAGTTCAAGGACGTGTTCACCGGCCGCGAGAGCCGCGACTACAAGCGCGCGGCCTCCAGCCAGAAGTCCGTGCGCGCGGGCGGGAAGCACAACGACCTGGAGAACGTGGGGTTCACCGCCCGCCACCACACCTTCTTCGAGATGCTGGGGAACTTCTCCTTCGGCGACTACTTCAAGAAGGAGGCGATCGCCTGGGCGTGGGAGCTCGTCACCCGCGCCCTGGGCCTGCCGGTGGACCGGCTGGCGGTGACCGTCTTCCGCGACGACGACGAGGCGGAAGAGCTGTGGCGAGCGACGGGCGTGCGCAAGCAGCGCATCTTCCGCCTGGGCGAGAAAGACAACTTCTGGGCGATGGGCCCGACCGGTCCGTGCGGGCCGTGCAGCGAGATCCACCTGTACCGCCTGCCCGGCGAGGCGGGCGTGGGCCAGATCGACGCCCACGCGCACCGCTTCTTCGCCGAGAACGCGGTCGCGGACGGCGATTCGTGGATGGAGATCTGGAACCTCGTCTTCATGCAGTTCGAGCGCAAGGAGCCGGAGGGTCCGCTCACCCCGCTGCCCAGGCCCTCGATCGACACCGGCGCCGGCCTGGAGCGCCTCGCGGCCGCGGTGCAGAACGTCGCCTCCAACTACGACACCGATCTGCTGCAGCCGCTCATCCAGGAGGCGGCGCGGATCAGCGGAAAGCGGTACTCCCCGACCGACGCGCTGGACGCGCGAGGCGACTCCGCCTCGATGCGCGTGGTGGCCGACCACTCGCGCGCCGCCTCGTTCCTCATCGCCGACGGCGTGCTTCCCTCGAACGAGGGGCGGGGCTACGTGCTGCGCCGCATCCTGCGGCGCGCGATCCGTCACGCGCAGCGGCTCAGCAGCGACTCGACGCTCTACGCGCGCGTCTGCGGCAAGGTGATCGACACCATGTCGGACGTGTACCCCGAGCTGTCCGACTCGCGCGTCCGGATCCTCGAGACGGTGCAGCACGAGACGGACGCGTTCCTGCGCACCCTCGACCGCGGCAGCGCCATCCTCGCGGAGGAGATCCGCCGCGCCGGGAAGAGCAAGCAGATCGCGGGCGAGGTCGCGTTCAAGCTGTACGACACCTACGGTTTCCCGCTCGACCTGACGCAGGTGATCGCGGCGGAGAGCGGCTGCACCGTCGATGAGGCCGGGTTCGAGAAGCTGATGGAGGAGCAGCGCGCGCGCGGGTCCTTCGCGGGCTCGGGCGAGGCCGCCGTCGGCGCCGTCTACAAGCAGCTCGCGGGCGAGGTGGGCGACTCGGAGTTCCTCGGCTACGAGCAGGTCGCCTCGCACGGGACGCTCAAGAGCGCGGTGGCCGGCGGGCAGCGGGTGCAGCGTGTCGCGGCCGGGGCCGAGGCCGAGCTGGTCTTCGACCGCACGCCGTTCTACGGAGAGTCGGGCGGCCAGCTCGGGGACGCCGGCTACGTAGTCGGGAGCAGCGGCCGCGCGCAGGTGCTCGATACGCAGAAACCCGTCGGGGGCCTCGTCGTACACCGGGTGAAGATGCTCGAGGGCGCGTTCGAGGTGGGCGAGAAGCTGGAGCTGATCGTCGACAAGGATCGCAGGGCCGGGCTGCGCGCGAACCACAGCGCCACCCACCTGCTGCACCGGGCCCTGCGCGAGACCTTCGGCGAGGGCGCGAAGCAGGCCGGCTCGGTGGTGGCGCCCGACTACCTGCGCTTCGACTACACCTCGTATCAGCCGCTCTCGGAAGAGCAGCGCATGCAGATCGAGGCGCGCGTCAACCAGCTCATCCGCGAGAACCATGCGGCCGAGACCCGGGTCATGGACCCCGAGTCCGCGATGAAGTCGGGGGCCATCGCGTTCTTCGGCGACAAGTACACGCAGCTGTCCCGCGTGCGCGTGCTGCAGATCGGCCCTTCGGTCGAGCTGTGCGGCGGAACGCACGTGGCGCGCTCCGGGGACATCGGCTTCTTCAAGATCCAGAGCGAAGGCGCGATCGCGGCCGGCGTGCGCCGCATCGTGGCGGTCACCGGGCCCGAGGCGGTGGCGCTGGTCCACGAGGAGGAGAAGCAGCTGGCGCGCGCCGCGAGCGCGCTGCGCGGGTCGCCCAAGGACGTGGCGGTCAAGGCCGAGCAGGCGGCGGGCCGCATCCGGGAGCTGGAGCGCGAGCTGGAGCAGCTCTCGAAGAAGGCGGCGGCCGCGAAGAGCAGCGAGCTCGCCCAGGGGGCGCGCGAAGTGAACGGCATCAAGGTGCTCGCGGCACGCCACGAGAACGGCGACCCGGAGAGCCTGCGCGAGCTGGCCGACAAGCTGCGCGACCAGCTGAAGAGCGGCATCGTGGTGCTGGGAGGCGAGAAGGACGGGAAGGCGACGCTGCTGGTCGCCGTCACCCCGGATCTGACGAAGAAGTACAAGGCCGGCGACCTGGTCAAGGAGCTCTCCAAGACGCTGGGCGGCCGCGGCGGCGGCAAGCCCGAGCTGGCCCAGGCCGGCGGCGGCGACCCCGCGCAGCTCGACGCGGCGCTGGCGCGGGCCTACGAGCTCGTCCGCCCCTGAACCCAGGCCCGCAGGACTTCCTCCGCCCGCGCTCGCGCGGGGCGCTGGACCCGCACGCGCTTCTCCCGGGACTTGTCTCCGCCGACGAGCACGCATTGGCGTTGAGGCACTTGCAACTCCCCTGCCAGGAATTCGATGAGCGCTGAATTGGCCGCTCCCTCCACGGCTCGCGCGCGCAGCTTCACCTTGAGCGCCGAGCCGTGAAGCCCCTGCGCCTCGGTGCGCTTCGCTCCCGGGACCGCGTGCACGTGCAACTCCAGGTCCTCGCCGATCCAGCGGTGGAAGCCCGCGCGATCCGATCCGTCCCGATCCACGCGCTTTAGAATGACCGGCCGCCGCGGATGGCGCCACCCCGTCTCAAAACGAGAGGGGGTCCGAAAACGAGACGCCCCGCGACGCGCACTGCCCGAATGAGCAGGACGCGGCACGGCGCCTGCAATTGATCCCGGCGGCCGCGAGCAGCGGACCACCACGTTCCAAGGGGGACACATGCACAGGACTTGCAACCTCGCCGACAGGCCGCTCGACTCGTCGGGATCGGCCGGGTGGATCGACCGCCTGGCGCCGGAGGATCCGCTCCTCGACGCCGCCGAGGTCGAGATCCCGCATGCGGAGCGCATCCGCCCGCGCCGCCCGAGGCGGGCCGCGGCCCGGGCCGCGGTGGCCATCGCGCTCGCCGTCGAGGCGTGCGGCGGACCGTCGCCCGCGCCGCAGCAGGCGACCGACTCCATCGTCGTCCAGCTGGAGCGCGACGCCGAGCCGCCGTCCTTCGCCGCTGCCGGCGGCGGCGGCGCTCCCATCGTCCCCTTGGAGGCGCTGGGGCCGTCGGATTCTCCGGCCATGCTGCGGCTCCCGCTGCCGCCCGGCGAGGACGCGGTTGCGTTCGCGCGAGAGGCCGCCCTGCGGCCCGGCGTGGAGTTCGCCGAGCCGGTGTACTTGTATCGGCAGGGACGAGTGCCCAACGACCCGCGCTTCAAGGAGCTGTGGGGCCTCACCGCCATCGACGCCGGCGGCGCCTGGGCATCCACGGTGGGAGATCGGCGGATCACGGTGGCCGTCGTCGACGACGGGATGGCGCTCACGCATCCGGACCTCGCGCCCAACCTCTGGATCAACCCGTCGGAGATCGCCGCCAACGGCCGCGACGACGACGGCGACGGGTACGTCGACGACGTGAACGGGTACGACTTCGTCGGCAACCGCGGCGACCCCTCCCCGGCGCGCAGCGGAGAGGAGCGCTGGCACGGATCGCACGTGGCGGGCACCATCGGCGCGGCCGGCGACAACCGCATCGGCATCTCCGGCGTGAACTGGAAGGTCGGGCTGATGGCCTTGCGCGCCATCGGGCCGCGCGGGGGGCGGAGCGATGACCTCGCCCGCGCCATCGATTACGCCGTGGACCACGGGGCCCGGGTGGTGAACGCGAGCTGGGGCGGAGGCGGCCAGAGCCGGGCGATCGCGAAAGCGGTCGCGCGGGCCGGCGAGCGCGGCGTGCTCGTCGTCCCCGCGGCGGGGAACGACGGCGCGTCGCGGCCGTCGTTCCCGGCAAACCTCGGTGGCGACAACGTCCTCTCCGTCGGTGCACTGGCGCCGGACGGCCGGCTGGCGCCGTTCTCCAACCGCGGCGCGCTGGTCGCCGCGCCGGGCGTGGGCATCCTCTCCACCACGGCGCCGGGGCAGTACGAGCGGTACGACGGAACCAGCATGGCGGCGCCGCACGTGAGCGGGCTCGCCGCGCTGCTCTGGGCGGCGCGGCCGCAGGCGAAGCTCGAGGAGGTCCGCCGCGCGATCCTGTCTTCCGCTGCTCCGGTCGCCGGCACCAGGAACGGTCGCATCGACGCCGCGCGCGCCATGGCCGCGCTGCTGGCGGAAGCCGGCCCTGGACCTTCCGGGGGGCTCTTGCTGTCCCGCCGCTCGCTGCTCTTCATCTCCTCGGGCGGCCGCGTGCCGCGCGCGCAGACCGTCTCTTTGCGCGCCGAGGGCGGCGAGGCGAAGCGGTGGACCGCCCGGCCGGACGCGCGCTGGGTGCGGCTCCTCGCCGACCAGGGCGAAACACCGGCGCGGCTGTCGGTGCGCGCCGACCCGGCGGGGCTGGGGCCCGGCGAGCACGTCGCGCACGTGCGAATCGAGTCAGCGGACCGGCCCGCGGACGCCGTGGTCCTGGAAGTCACGCTTCACGTCGGCGATGCGCCAGCCGTCGTCGCGAACGGATCGGGATGCGCCGTTCGAGACGGGCGCCTGCACGTCGATCGCGGCGCCACTTGCAGGCTCGCCGTACCTGGCCTGGGCGCGGGCGCGACCGCGAGCTCGGTGCAATGGCGGCTGCCGGGTGGTGCCCTGGTGCAGGGCGGATCGATGTATGCCCAGTTCGTGACCCGCGGCGAATACCAGGTGGAGCTGGGCGGCGGCGAGGAGGCCGCCCTTGCGCTGACGGTCGTGGTGGAGTGACGAGCCCTGTGCGATCTTCGGCGCATGGCGGCGCGCCAGTTGTGGCTCTTCCTGACGGACCAGGACGTGCGCTCGCTGCTGGCGATGCTGGAGGCCCGCGAGCCGGGGCTGATCTGGTCGCAGGGCCGGTACCTCCGCGGGGACCCGCCGGACCTGCTGGCCGCCCCTGCGAAGCTCGAGCGCCGCGAGTCGCTGCCCGCAGAGAGGCGGCTCTACCTCCTGCACCGCAAGCACAGCGCGGAGGTGGTGGCGCATCCGCAGCCCGCCGGACCGTTCGCGGGCTGGGCACAGATCGACGAGGAAAGGACGGACGCGGTGGTGCTGCGGATCCCCGAGGAGCGGCCGGACGAGATCCAGCCGGCGCGCCTCTATGCGCACACGAGCTACTGGAGGGGAGGAGAGAAGATCCGCAAGAGGCCGGTCTTCTCCGTGTGGGCGAACCAGACCTTGCGCTGGCTGGGGACGCAGCTTCCCCGCACCTCGGTGGACTTCATCCGCATCGGCCCCGATGCGCTGGACCGCGCGAAAGCGGGAACGCTTCGCCTGACCTATCTGTACCGGCCGCTCGCGCCGGCCTGAGCGCTCCGCCCGCAGCTGGCGTGCGCGGAGGACGGGCGGGCGCTTCAGACGTCCAGCGTGAGGAACCCGACCGGCTTCTCCAGCCGCCGGAGCACCGGCAGCGCCACGTTGTAGACCGGAACCCCGCCGCGGGTTGCGCCGCGCAGGTTCCCCCGGTGGGCATGGCCGTGCACCGCCAGCGCCGGCCGCAGCTGATCGAGCGGACCGGACAGGCGGGTGGCGCCCAGGAACGGGTAGATCTCCAGCGGCTCGCCTTCGAGCGTGGCCCGGCAGGGCGCATAGTGCAGGAGCGCCACGCGCGCCCGGGTGCGCAGCTGGAAGAGCGCGTTCTCCAGCTTCAGCTCCTCCGCGATGCAGGCGTCGACGAAGTGCTTCATCACCGACTCGCCGAATCGCTGCAGCTGGGCGTGCTCGAAGCCGCCGGCGAACCCCTTGATGCCCGCGATGCCCAGCTCGTCGCCCAGCGCGAACGGCTCGCCGTCCAGCACCTTGACCCCGGCTTCCTCCAGCTTCTGCCGGACGAGATGCTCCTGCCCCGCTTCGTAGTCGTGATTGCCGAACACCGCCACCTTGGGGATCTTCAGCCGGGCAAGCTCCTCGGCGAGCCAGGACGCCTCGTCCACGGTGCCGTGGTCGGTCAGGTCGCCCGCGAGCAGGAGGCACTCGGCGGCGCGGTCCACGCCAGAGAGCGCGGCGGCGAGCGCGGTCCGCGTATCGGCGCGGCAGTGGAGATCGCCGACGGCCGCGATTCGCATCAGTGCTCCGTGCCCGACCACGGCTTCACCGGCCAGCGCGTGTCGCCGGCCCAGCCCTTGACCTCCAGCTCGCGCGCGTCGCGGTAGCCGTGCTCGTTGACCTCGGCGAGGTACTGCTGCCGGGACAACAACGTCCCCCGGCAGATGCGCCCCGCGGGCGGGGGTTGGTCCTCTCGCTGCGCCAGCCGCCCGGTCAGCTCCTTCATCACCCACGAAGGCAGTTGCTGCTTGTCCGAGGCGAAGGCGAAGCGGAACGTGACGAGGTGGCCGAGCAGGACCGGCCAGTGGTCGCCGAACCGATCCAGGATGTGGCGCCAGTCGAGCTGCGCGCCCCGGCAGCGCAGCAGGTGGTGGATGTCCGCGCCGTCGAATCGCTCCCGCTCCTGGATGTACGCCTTCTGCCAGATCATCTCCTCGGCCGGGACGATGAGCGCCTCCCGGTCGAGGACCGTGGCGCGCGAGGCCCGCCGTCCCCATTCCTCGTCGACGGTCCCGATGCCGTTGCCCGAGGAGAAGATGAGATCGATGAAGTACGGCCCGGCGAAGGCCTTCGCGATCCACATCGGGTCGGTCATCTCGGTGCGGTACCCGGCCCGCGCGAGCAGCTCGAGGGCGTCGCCGACGCGATCCTTGCGGAGGAACAGATCGAGGTCCTTGGTGTCGCGCCACAGCCCGGCGTGCGTGCGCATCGCGTACGCGCCGCCCACCATCGGAGCCATGCCCGCATCCTGCAGCAGCGCGAGGGCGCGGCCGTGCACCTGCTGCTCGACGGGATCGATCTGGAGCTCCGCCTCGGTCGCGCTTTGCACGCAGAGCAAGGTGGCGACGGAGCAGCGCGTCCGCAAACGCGCGAGCGGGAGGAACGGCCGCTTCGGCCGCATTTCCCGTCAGCGGCGCGGCTCTTTGCGGCGGCGAGGGACCGCGTCGAGCGGGCGGGCGGACGCCGGCCTGGCGCGTCCCGGACCCGCCCGCGCACCGATCCCCTGCCGGACGCGCAGCGGCTGGCAGTGCGGACAGAAGTAGGTGCTGCGCCCGCCCTGCACGATGCGCTCGATCTCGGTGCCGCAGGTCGAGCAGGGTTCCCCCGCGCGGTCGTAGACGAGGAAGATGTTCTCGCCACCCTCCTCCACGTAGGTGATGGGCTCGGGCGAATCCTCTCCCTCCAGGGCGGAGCGCAGCGCGTCGCCGATGGCGGAGGAGAGCCGGACGGCCTCCTCGGGCGAGAGCGAGACGCCGAGCCGCTCCGGATGGAGGCGCGCCCGGTGGAGCGCCTCGGAGACCTGGATGTTGCCCAGACCCGCCAGCGTGCGCTGATCCATGAGCGCTTCCTTGAGCGAGCGGCGCGTCCTCCGCAGCACGTCGTACAGCCGCCGCGCGTCCACGCCGGGCAACGGATCGGGCCCCAGTCCCGCGAGGACGGGCAACTTGCGCAGCTGCTCCACGTTCCCGCGGATCAGGCGGCCGAAGAGGCGCGGGTCTCGGTAGTCGAGGACGTGCCCGTCCTCCAGCTCCAGCGTGGCGCGGACGTGGCTCGGCCGGGGCGCGCCCCGCTCGCGCCGGATCCACTTGCCGGTCATCCCGAGATGCGACACCAGGCCTTCGTCGCCGTCGAAGCGGAGCAGCATCCATTTCCCGGAGCGCTCCACGTCCTGCAGGCGGTGCCCGGCGAGCTGGGCGAACCGCTGCGGCGACTGGCCGCGGATGACGCGCGAGCGCTCGGCCCGGGCGGAGACGATGCGGCGCCCTTTCGCCCAGGCACGCAGCTGGCGGGAGGCGATCTCGACCTCGGGGAGCTCGGGCACGGGGCGGCAGTGTGGGGCCTGCCAGCGGCGATGCGCAAGGCCTGCCGAGCTCAGCGCATGGGGTGGAGCTGCCGGCGCAACTCGCGGAGGAGCGCGCGGGCGCGCGTCGCCGGCAGCCGCTCGCCTCCCCAGCGCGCCGCGAGAACGGCGGAGGCGAGCTGCTCGACCGCCGGGGCCGCCTCGGGGCGCCGCTCGGCGGTCCACCGGATCGCCTCGCGCGGCGAGATCGCGGGCGAGAGCCGCACTCCGCCTCGCTCCAGCCGATCGCGCGCACGCCGCCACAGCGCTTGCGCGCGGCGCTGGTCCGGATCGAGCCGCACGACCCGCGGCCGCCCGCGCCGCCCGGCCCGCCGCAGCAGCGCCACGAGCAGCGCGATCAGCACTGCGCCGAGCGCCGCTCGTCCCAGGGCGGCGCGGAACTCCGGCGCTCCGGGCCGTGCCGCCGAGAGGCGCCGGCCTGCCTCGCTCAAGGCGTGCCCGAGCTGCTGCAGGGTCCGCTGCTGAGAGAGGAGATCGTAGTCCACCACGAACGCGCGCCAGCGCTGGGCCAGCCCGTCCCAGGCCAGCACCAGGCCGGCCCACAGGCCTCGGTCCACGCCGCCTCGGCCCGAGGGCGGGGTCGGATCGAACGGCACGAACCCGGCGCCCGGAAGGTAGACTTCCACCCAGGAGTGCGCGTCGCCGGCGCGTACCGCCCAGTACCCCGCGGAGCTGTACACGCCCCCGTAGTATCCGGTCACGTTCCGCGCCGGGATGCCTGCCAGTCGCAGCAGGACGACCATCGCGCTGGAGAACAGCTCGCAATGGCCCCGGCGCGATTCGAAGAGGAAATGGGCGATGGGGTCCCTCCGCTCTCCCGCAAGCTCGCGCGTGTACGCCATCGACCGCAGCAGCCAGCCCTCCACGGCAACGGCGGCGTCGGCCGGGTCCTTGCCGTCCGTGAGCCGCTGCGAGAGGGAGCGGACGCGCGCGTCGACCTCGGCAGGTACCTCGAGGGAGACGGCGACCTCCGGTGGGTACCGCGTGCCCTTGCCGCGAAGCTCCTCGGGCCCGGGGACCGCCCGCTGGGTGCGCACCACGTAGTGGAGGTCTCCCACGTCCACGGGCGTGTAGAACAGGTCTCCGTTGGCGCTGCGCAAGAGCCGCGTCGCGCTCGCGCGGGCGGTGAGCGGCCGCTGGAAGGTCACGCTGGTGGGCCACCCCTCCGGCGTCAGCACCACGCCGTCCGAGAAGCCGCTGACCGCCTCGATGTCGGCGACCAGCGGCGCGGAGGCGCGGCGGGCGGCCGCGGCGCGCAGGCGCGGCATCGGCAACAGCCAGCTCCCGCCGCCCCAACCGTCCAAGCGCGCGCGCCATCCGCGTCCCGTCCACACCTCGAGCGCGCGGGCCCGCCAGCGCATCGGCAGCTCCCCACCGGGTGGCGGCGAGGGATCGAGCCGCACCCGCAGCACGACGCGAGGGTCGTCGGCGATCACGCCGTGGCGCGAAAGGTCGATCTGGTCGCCCAGGCCCGCGATCGGAATCGCGGACGAGGCGCGCCTCAGGCCGCCGATGGTGACCCGCGGAAACGCGACGAAGATGGCCGCCGAGCCCAACAGACCCACCAGCGCCAGCGCCGCCAGGGCGCCCAGCACCGCGGGCGACACCAGCCGGCGCCCCTGGAGCAGCGTCGCCGCCTGCTCCGGGCTGCGCGCCGCCTCGATCTCGAATCGCAGCCAGGTGAGGGCGAGCGCCCAGGTGGCGGCGACCGAATAGAGCAGGAAGCAGAGCCCGAAGAGCAGCTCCGCGGAGAGCGCGGCGCCGGCGCAGATGAGGAGGAGCGAGAGCAGGAGGAGCAGTTGCTCGTCGCGCCGCCCCCCGCGATGCCACAGGCGGTGCACGGCGAGGAGAACGGCGAACTGCGTCGCGGCGAGCACCACGTCCAGGCGTCCCGAGATCACCTGCTCGCCCTGGACGATCAGCGCGAGCGCGAGCAACCCCGTCCACGCCCACTGGTAGCGGCCGGCGACGTGCCGCTGCAGCAGCGGCGCGGCCAGGAGCGCCGCGGGAAACAGCACCAGCAGCGCGGCACCCAGCTCGCCGCTCACCGCGCAAGCGGCGAAGGCGGCGGCCAGCGCCAGCGACCCCGCCCAGCGCTGCGCCGCGAGCAGCGTCATCCCGCGCAGCGCGAAGGTCACGGGAGCACCTCCAGCAGGGAGGCGCCGGCATCCGGAACCGGCGCCGGCGCGCCGGCCGCCGCTTCCAGGAGCGCCAGCAGGGTCAGGCCGGCCAGCCGGTGGCGCTCGCCCGATCCCGGCGCGAGCCGCTCGCCGCAGAGGGCGAGCGAGACGTCCGCGCCGGCGTCCAACTCGCGCTCGAACAGGGCCGCCGCGCGCTCGACGGCCGCTTCGAGGGCCGCCCCCGAGGCGCGCCGGTGATCGAGCACGACGCACACCTGACGCCGCCGCTCCTGCTCCCGATCGATCCCGATGAGCTTTCCCGCGCGCGCCGAGGAGCGCCAGTGGATGCTGCGCGCGTCCTCGCCGGGGCGATGGTCGCGCAGAGCGTGCACCTCCAGCCCATGCCCCGCCCGGCCGGTCGACCGCTCGCCCTCGCGCGCGAGCTGCCGCGGCTGCTGCGCGGGCGGCGCGATGCGGCGGGGGAAGACGACCAGCTCCGCCGGCGCTGCGAGCGGCCGGGACTTCTCGAACAGCCCGAACGGGGCGCGCGTCGCCACCTCGAGCTGGTCGAACCGGTGCAGCCCCCGCCGCTCCGGCGTGAACCGGTACGAGACCTCTTCCGTCCTGCCCGCGCCGAGGAGCAGCAAGAGCCCGTCCCCCGCCACGTCGCCACCCTTCTCGCGGAGCGTCAGGCCCACCGAGGGCGCCCGGGGTTTCCCGTTGCGCGCGACCAGCCCCACCAGCGCGGGAGCGCCCACCGACGCCGACGACGGCAGCCTGCGCGTAACCCGCACGCCCCGCAGGGACGTCTCCGAGAGCAGGCCGGAGACGACGATGCTGGAGAGCAGCAGCCCGAGCACCAGGAAGAGGAGGTTGTTGCCCGTGTTGATCGCGGCGAGCCCGATGCCGATGGTGAGGGCGACGTACCAGCGACCCAGCCGCGTGAAGCTGAGCCGGCGCCTCCACGCCGGCACCGCCGCGCGGGCACCCTCTTGCGCGGCGGCTGCCGCCGGGCTCACTCGGGCGCCCGGACCTGCTCCGCCAGGTCGCGGATCACCCGCTCCGCCGACTCGCGCTCCACCTCGCCCGCGGGTGCCGCGCGGCCGGCCAGCACCACCCGATGCGCCAGGCAAGGCACGCACAGCTCCTTCACGTCGTCCGGCTCCACGTACCCGCGGCCGCGCAGCAGCGCTCGCGCCTGGGCGACCCGCAGCAGGGACAGCGCGCCTCGCGGAGAGACGCCGAGCGAGAGCAGCGGGGAGGAGCGCGTCGCGGCGACCAAGGCGAGGACGTAGTCGGCGATCTCGCCCGCCACCCGGACCCGCTCGACCCCGAGCTGCAGCCTGCGCACCTCGTGCGCCGAGGCGACCGGCTCCAGCCGGTGCAGCTCGTCCTCGGTGCCGCCGGCGAGGAGCAGCTCGCGCTCGACCTCGGGAGCGGGATAGCCGAGCGGGAGCCGGAGGAGGAAGCGGTCCAGCTGCGACTCGGGCAGCGGATAGGTCCCGGCGTGCTCGTGCGGGTTCTGCGTGGCCAGCACCAGGAACGGCGAGGGCAAGGCGCGCGCCGCGCCGTCCACCGAGACCTGCCCTTCCGCCATCGCCTCCAGCAGGCAGCTCTGCGTCCGCGGCGTGGTGCGGTTGATCTCGTCGGCCAGGACCAGCTCGGCGAACAGCGGGCCCGGCTTGAAGACGAACTGCCCGCCGCGCTGGTCGAAGACCGACACGCCGGTGATGTCCCCGGGCAACAGGTCGCTCGTGAACTGGATGCGCGAGAAGGACAGGTCCAGCGAGCGCGCCAGCGCGTGCGCCAGCGTCGTCTTCCCCACGCCCGGCACGTCCTCCAGGAGCAGGTGCCCGGACGCCGCCAGCGCCGCGAGCGACAGCTCGATCACTTCCTGCTTTCCGCGCAGCGCCCGAGCGACGTTCGCTTCCAGCGCCTTCGCCAGCCGGCCTGCCTCGGCCGGCCCGAGCGGCGAGAGTCGATCGCGATCTTCCCCTCCCGGGAGGGCCTTCAGCGGCGCGGAACCGTCCGGAGAGGTCACGACGGCAGATTAACCCGGAGCCGGCGCGCTTCGCTTCATTTCGAGGTGTGCGAGAGTGCGCCGCCGTGGGCGCCCAGGTCCCAGATGTGATTCTGTCCGCGCGGGGCGCCGCGCGCGCCCGCGCCGGCCATCCGTGGATCTTCCGCGCGGACGTGAAGGAAGCCCCGCCGGTGCTCGCCTCGGGCGCGGAGGCGCGCCTTGTGGACGCGCGCGGCAACTTCGTCGCCAAGGCGTTCTGGGCGGAGCGGTCGCCCATCGCGCTCCGGATCCTGAGCAGGCGCGACGAGCCGCTCGACGATGCCTTCCTGCGCGGCCGCATCGAGCGCTCGGTGGCGCGTCGCCAGGCGCTCTTCCCGGGCTCGGACGCCTTTCGCGCGGTGCACGGCGAGGCGGACCTGCTCCCGGGGTACTTCGCCGACCGCTATGGAGACCTCCTCGCCGTGCAGCACCTCGCCGAGTGGGCCGAGGTGCGCCGTGATTCGCTCGCCCGCATGGTGGCGGAAACTTGCCGGGCCCGCGCCGTGGTGGCGCGCGACGACGGCAGCTCGCGGGATTTCGAGATGCTCCCCCGCCGGACCGAGGTGCTGCTCGGCGGCGGCCCGATGGTCGCCGCGTACCGGGAGGGCGAGCTCGACCTCCAGGTAAACCTGCTCGAGGACCACAAGACCGGCGGCTACCTGGACCAGCGCGAGAACCACCTCCGCGCCGCCGAGCTGGCGCGGGGCGAGGCGCTGGACGCGTTCTGCTACCACGGCGGATTCGCGCTGCAGCTCGCCCGCCGCGCGGCGCGCGTGCTCGCCATCGATCAGGATGCCGGGGCGGTCGCGCGCACGCGCGAGAACGCCGCCCGGAACGGCTTGCGCAACGTCGAAGTGCGGGCGGCCAACGCCGTCGAGCAACTGCGCGCGCTGGACAAGGAGGGCCGCAAGTTCGACGTGGTGGTGCTCGACCCGCCGGCCTTCGCCAAACGGCGCGAGGGCCTGGAAGGTGCGCTCCGCGTCTACAAGGAGATCAACTACCGCGGCGTGCGGCTGCTCGCCCCGGAGGGCGTGCTCGTCACCTGCTCCTGCTCGGGGAAGGTGACGCCGCAGCTCTTCGGCGAGGTGATTGAGTGGGCAGCGCAGGAGGCGAAGCGACCCTTGCAGCTCCTCGAGCGGCGCGGGGCCGCGCGCGATCACCCCTCGCTGGTCGGCGTCCCGGAAACCGACTACCTCAAATGCTGGTTCCTCCTCGCCCCCTGAAGGGAGGCGCGATCAGGCCTTGATGGCGGCCAGGTCGAGCGGAGGAGGCGGGTCGGAACGGGCGGCCTTCTGCTTGCTGGCGGCATCGTGGATCAGGTCGAAGACGCGGCGGGGCGGCGTCCAGCCCCATTGGGCCTCGAGCAACGAGATCTGCTCCACCTCGCCGCGGATGCTCACCCAGTCCGATTCGGGGACCGCGCAGAAGGCATCGACCACCCGCGGATCGAGCTGGGTCCCGGAGACGCGCTGGATCTCGGTCACGGCGGCCGCGTGGGGCTGCGCGCGCCGGTAGGGCCGGTCCGAGGTGATCGCGTCGTAGGTGTCGGCCACGGCGAAGAGCCGCGCGCCCAGCACGATGGCGTCGCCCAGGAGCCCCGCGGGATACCCGCTGCCGTCGTACCGCTCCTGGTGCTGCAGCACGATCTCGCTCGCCTCGCGCAGGAACTCGATGCGCTGCAGGAGCGCCCACCCGAGCCGCGGGTGCTCGCGCATCTCGACCCACTCCTCCTGGTCGAGAGGACCGGGCTTGAGCAGCACCGCATCGCGCACGCCGATCTTGCCGATGTCGTGCAGGAGGGACCCCATCTCGATGGTGCGCAGCTCGCGCTCGTCGTAGATGCACAGCTGCTCGGCGATCCGCCGGGTGAAGCGCGACACGCGGCGCGAGTGCCACTGCGTCTCGGTGTCCCGGTAGTCGAGCACCGCCACCATGCCGTCGAGCAGGTTGGTGGTGCGCTCCTGCACCAGCTTCTCCAGCCCCTTGTTCAGGTCGGCCAGCTCGCCGTTCTGCTTCTGCACCAGCGCGTTCAGCTGCCGGTTCTTCTCGCGCAGAGCGTAGGTGTCGAACGCCTGCCGGACGGTGCCCAACAGCTCGACGCGGTTCCAGGGCTTGGCGAGGATGCGGAAGATCTCGCCGTTGTTGATCGCGTCCACCGCCGCGGAGAAGTCGTGGGCGGCGGTGATGAGGATGCGGATGGTCTCCGGCTGCAGGGCACGGGCGCGGGCGAGGAACTCGGCCCCGCTCATCCCGGGCATCATGTAGTCGGCGGAGAGGACCTGGAAGGGCTTCTCCTTGAGCCGGTCGAGCGCTTCGGCCGGGTCCAGGCACGCGGTCACCTCGTAGCCGGCGGCTTCGAAGGTCCGCTGGAGCGCGTGCAGGATGGGGCCCTCGTCGTCGACCACGAGGAGCCGCTCGACCTCGGACTCCATCGACACCCCGTCTCCCGACATGAACACCTGGACCCCCCGGGACCGCGGTTCTGGCATGATTCGGATGGCCGGGCCAGCTAGTTTGCTTCCCCCGGCCAGGTGGGTAGGAGTCAAGACACGGCAGGGAGCAGGAGGAAGGCGCATGTCCGACACGCAGGCGCTGGTGGACTCGAATTGGCTGGCGCGGCAACCGCCCGGGTCGGTCCGCATCGTCGACCTGCGCTGGGCGCTGTCGGGCCCGGCGGCCCTGGAGAAGTACCGCGCGGGGCACGTCCCCGGCGCGGTCTACCTCGACATGGAGCGCGACCTGTCCCGCCGCGGCGGCCCGGGCCGCCATCCGTTCCCCGAGCCGGAGGAGCTCGCGCGCGTCCTCGGACGCATCGGGGTGGCTCCCGGCACGCACGTGGTGGTGTACGACGACGGCGGCGGATCGGTGGCAGCGCGGCTGTGGTTGATGCTGCGCGTGCACGGGCACGAGCGCGCCTCGGTGCTGGACGGCGGCTACGCGGCCTGGGTCAAGGCCGGGCTGCCGGTGACCCAGGACGAGCCGCGCATCGCGCCGGTGCCTCCGCCCGCGCTGCGCCTGGACGTGTCCCGCCTGATCGACCGTGCCGGCGTCGCCGGGCTTCTGGCCGGGCGGAAGGAACCGGGCGCGCGGCATGCGCTGGTGATGGATGCGCGCGCCCCGGAGCGTTACCGGGGCGAGACCGAGCCCGTCGACAAGCGCGCCGGGCACATCCCCGGGGCGGTGAACGCGCCCTTCAGCGGCAACCTGAAGGACGGGCGCTTCCGGCCGCCCGAGGAGCTGCGCGCGCTCTACGATCGGCTCGGCGCGGGGCGGGCCTCCGAGGTCGTCGCGTCCTGCGGGAGCGGCGTGACCGCCTGCCATACCCTGCTGGCGCTGGAGCTGGCGGGCTTCCCCGGGGGCAAGCTGTACGTCGGATCGTGGAGCGACTGGAGCAGCCAGCCCGGCGCGCCAGTCGCCACCGGCGCCGATCCGGGCTGAACAGTCGCCGCCGCATTCCGCGGCGCTCCGCTTTTACCTGGCGCGGACATCACGGGATCCGTTTAGGATGCGCCGCCATGCCACTTTCCGCCCTCTCCTTCCTCCTCGCCGTCCTCGTCGCCGTACCCACCCAGCCCGCCGCCGCGGCGCAGCCAACGCCCGCCGCGGTGCACCCGGCCCGCGCCCAGGGGCGCTTCAGCGCCTCCGAGCGCGCCGCGATGGCGCGCATCACGCCGGCCTCGCTCTCGGGACCGCTGCGCTTCCTCTCGGACGACCTGATGGAGGGCCGCAAGCCGGGCAGCACCGGCTCCGATCTCGCCGTGAAGTACCTCGCCGCCGAGCTGGAGAGCGCGGGGTACCTGCCGGGCGTGCCCGGCACGGCCGACTCGCCGCAGCCGTCTTTCTTCCAGCCCGTCCCGCTCATCACGCTGCAGGGCCACCCGCCGCGCCAGGTCCCGTTCCAGGGCGGCAACGGACAGGTGCAGTTGAGCGCGCTCAACGGCGTGGATTCCGAGCTGCGCATCGACCCCGACGCGCACGTGGAGGTCGCCCGCGTCAAGGACGCGGAGCTGGTCTTCGTCGGCTACGGCATCGTGGCGCCCGAATATGGCTGGGACGACTACAAGGACGTCGATCTGCGCGGGAAGATCGCCGTCATCATGAACTTCAACCCGCCCTTCGCCGGCGAGGGGGTGCGCCTGTGGTACGGGCGCTGGGACTACAAGTACCTGACCGCGGCGGCGCACGGCGCGGCGGGCGCGCTGGTGATCCACACCACCGCGTCGGCCGGATATCCCTGGCAGGTGCTGTCGGCCTCGGCGGACTCGACGCGCATCGACCTGCCGCCGGGCAGCGAGCACCGGATGCAGTTCCAGGGCTGGGTCACGGAGGACGGCGCGAA
The DNA here is from genome assembly GCA_036393595.1 of Myxococcales bacterium. GTDB lineage: Bacteria > Myxococcota > Myxococcia > Myxococcales > 40CM-4-68-19 > VBKO01. Next base: position 17,316 of record DASWGQ010000124.1, read on the forward strand.
GAAGCTCGCCGGGCTGGCCAACCTCGATCTGGACAAGCTGCGCGCGGCCGCGCAGGAGAAGTCGTTCCAGCCGGTCCCCCTGGGGGTGCGCACCTCGTTCGAGATGCCGATCGAACGCAAGGTGACCCCGAGCGCGAACGTGGTCGGCCTGCTCCCCGGCACCGACCCGCAGCTCAAGAACGAGGCGGTGGTGTTCACCGCCCACTGGGACCACCTGGGCCGGGACGCGAACGTGACCGCGGGCAAGGACGGCATCTACAACGGCGCGCTCGACAACGCTTCCGGCTGCGCCCTGATGCTGTCGGTCGCGCGGGCGGCGAAGGAGGCGCCGCCGAAGCGGTCGCTGCTCTTCGTCTTCGTCACCGCGGAGGAGCAGGGCCTGCTCGGCTCGAAGTGGTTCGCGCAGCACCCGGTGGTGCCGGCCGGCCGCATCGCCGCGAACCTCAACGCGGACAGCGTGAACAAGTGGGGAAAGACCACCGACGTGGCGATGCTCGGGCTGGGCAAGTCCTCGCTCGACGCGGTGGTGCGCGAGGTGGCCGCCGAGCAGGGCCGGACCGTGCACGGCGACCCGTTCCCGGACCGCGGCGCCTTCTACCGCTCGGACCAGTTCGAGCTGGCGCGCGTCGGCGTTCCGGTCGTGTACGCGCGAGGCGGGCCGAGCTTCGTGGGACGCGCGCCGGGCTGGGGACAGCAGATGCAGGAGCAGTACGAGAAGCGCGACTACCACCAGGTGACCGACGAATACCACGGCGACTGGGACCTCTCCGGCGCGGTGCAGGACGCCCAGCTCGACCTGGTGGTCGGCCTCCGGGTCGCGAACGCCCCGTCGATGCCGCAGTGGACGCCGGGCGACGAGTTCGAGAAGGCGCGCCAGACGGCCGCGCGCTAGACTACAAGCGTTTCACGCGGAGCGCGCGGAGATTCAAGTGAGAGCGCGCGGAGGATCTGTTCAAAAAAAATTCTCCGCGCGCTCCACTTTTTCTCGGCGCGCTCCGCGTGAAACGCTGTTGGGCTCGGTTACGGCTCTTCTGGGGCGCGGCCGGGGACGTCGGCCTCGATGAAGACGCGCAGGAGGTCTTTGTCGACCTCGCCGCGCTTGGCCTCGTCGCCGAGGATGTCGTACGCCTTTTCCTGCGGCACCGCCCGCTTGTAGGGGCGATCGGACGCGGTCAGCGCGTCGTAGATGTCGCTGATGGTCATCATCCGCGTCGGCAGCGAGATCTCCGGTTCCTTGAGGCTCCGCGGATAGCCGCGGCCGGTCAGCTTCTCGTGGTGTCCGTAGGCGATGTCCGGCACGCGCTTGAGGGTGCGCGTCCAGGGGATCTGCTGCAGGAAGCGGAAGGTGTGGGTGACGTGAGACTCGATCTCGCGCCTCTCCAGCTCGGTCAGCGAGCCCTTGCGGATGGAGAGCTTCACCACCTCCTCCTCGCGGAGGAAGGGACGCGTCTCGCGCGAGAGGGGGCTCTCATAGGTGAGCCGCGCGATGTCGTCCAGCCGGTCGAAGGTGCCTTCCGGGAGGATGGTCGGCCGGTTGCAGGAGAGGACGAACTCGAACATGCCGGTCAGCTCGCGCCTGCGCCCGTCGAGCTGCGCGTCGATCTCCGCCATCAGCGCCTTGGCCTTCTTCGGCTTCTCCAGGAGCGCCTGCACCTTCCGGCGCTCGGCGTTCAGCTCCTCCTGCGCGAGCAGCGTCTCGAAGCGGCCGCGCAGGATCTCCAGCTCGCCGGGCTCCAGCTTGTTCGCCTTGACCAGCACGTTCTCGCGGACGCCGACCTTGCCGAAGTCGTGCAGCAGCGCCGCGTAGCGCAGCTCCTGCCGCTCGTCGTTGGAGAGCTGCGACCCGCTCCACCGCCCCGCCGCCGTCGCCGCGCGCGGCAGCGCATCGGCCAGCCCGACCGAGAGCCGCGCCACCCGGCCGGAGTGACCGGCCGTGGTCGGGTCGCGCGATTCGATCGCCACCACGCTGGCGCGGACGAAGCCCTCGAACAGCTGCTCGATCTCGTGGTGGAGGAGGACGTTGTTGATGGCCGCCGCCGCCTGCCCGCCCAGCGCCGAGAGCAGCTCCTCGTCCTCCTCGGTGAACGGCCCGTCGCCGCGCTTGTTGAGCGCCTGCAGGACGCCGACCACCTCGCCTTCCAGCGAGCGCATCGGGACGCAGAGGATGCTCTTGGTGCGGTAGCCGGTCTCCTTGTCGACGCCGGCGTTGAAGCGGGGATCCGCGTACGCCTCGGGGATGTTCACCGGAACGTTGGTCTGCGCCACCGTCCCGGCGATCCCTTTTCCCATGGGGAACCGGATCTCGCGGGTGCCGACCCCCTGCGCGACCTTGCTCCACAGCTCGTTGCGCTCGGAATCGACGAGGAACAGCGAGCAGCGATCCGCGTCCACCACGCGGGAGGCGGCCTGGACGATCAGCTGGAGCAGGCGATCCAGGTCGCGCTCGGCGACCAGGGCCTTCGCGACATCGAGGATGCCGCCGAGCTTCCGGACCCTTTCTTGAAGGCCGTCCACGGCGGGCACTCTACCATCCGCTCGCTCGCCAACGCAGGCCCACACCGACGCCCGTGCGACTACCTGCGCGCCGATCCGGGCCCACACTGACAGTGCAAGCGCCTACACACCGAGGACCCGGCGGGCTTCGTCGAAGCGCTCCGGCGGAGCGTAGAGGCGCGCGAGGTTGGCCGCCTCGGCATAGCGTTCGTAGAGGGGCGTGTACTCGGCGATGGGAACCTCGCCGCGCGGCGATCGCACCCACAGGGTCGCTTCCCGCCCGTAAGTGGAGAGGACCCCGCGCGACAGCGTGGTGAAGGAGTCGATCCCCGCCTCCGTCAGGCGGGCGCGCTGCTCCTCGAGCTGCGCGGTGGCGCCGCCCTCGAGCGACGGCCCCAGCTCCACCAGCAAGCGGTAGCCGTTCCTGCGCACGATGCGGCGCGCCCAGGGATTGTCCGAGGCGCGCAGCGCGGCGGTGAGCGCGACGTCGTCGTGCTCCAGGTACTCGTCGACGTCGGCGGGCAGCCGGTACTCCCCGCCGCTGGTGTCGCAATAGCGCTGGAGCAGGACCTCGTAGCCCACCGACGTGTAGTGGAAATACACGGAGAGGAACATGTGGTAGCGCGAGAGCAGGAAGTCCTCGAAGGCGAACACCGCCCGGTGCTGCAAGGCCAGGTGGACCTGGCCTTCGCGCTCCACCGCTTCCAGGTTCTGCACCAGCCAGTCGAGGTCGAACTTCCCGTAGTTCACGCCGGTGAAGAACGAGTCGCGCTGCAGGTAGTCCATGCGGTCGGCGTCCAGCTCGCCGCTGACGATCTGCCGCAGGATGGGCAAGAGGTCCCGGCCGCCGCTGCGGAACGGATTGCCGCCCGGGGGCGGGCGGCCGCAGAGCAGCGAGGCGACGTGCGCCGGGTCCGCTCCGCGGCGGCGCAGCTCCGCGGCGAGGCCGGAATCCAGCACCAGCTTGAGCGTGTAGTCCTCGTGATCGGCCTGCCTCCCGGGGGCGCGGCGGCGTTCGGACTGCGTCCACTCGGGCACGCGCACCTCGACTGCGGGAGGCATGATGCGCTCGGTGGCGTGGGAGAGCGGCGCGTGGCCGAGGTCGTGGAAGAGCACCGCGAGGCGCAGCGTCTGCCGGAAGCGGTCGCGGTCCGCCGGCTGCAGCTCGAGCTTCGGCGCGAGCGCGTCGAACACGCGCGTGGCCACCGCCATCGCCCCCAGCCCGTGCGCGTAGCGGGTATGGGTCGCCCCGGGAAAGGCCAGGTCCGCGAAGCCGAGCTGCTTCACGTTGCGCAGCCGCTGGTACTGCGGGCTGTCCACCAGCGCTCGCTCGTCCGGAGTGATCTCGATGGCGCCGTGGATGGGGTCGCGGATGTGCACCGCGCGGGAATGTAGCGGATCTGCGAGACTTGGGCCGCATGCGAATCCGATCTGCCGCTCCCGCGGACCTGCCGGCCCTGGTGGACCTGTACAACGGGTACGTGGCGACCTCGCCCTGCACCTTCGACGTCGAGCCGTTTCCGGTGGAGGCGCGGCGACCCTGGCTCGAGCAGTTCGCCGCACAGGGGCGGTACCGGCTGCTCGTCGCGGAGGAGGAGCTTTTGCTCGGGTACGCGGGAAGCCTGCGCTTCCGGGACAAGCGGGCGTACGAGACGTCGATCGAGACCACCGTATACGTGGCGCCCGACCAGCACGGCAAGGGCATCGCGACGCGGTTGTATTCCGCGCTCTTCGAGGCGCTCCGCGGCGAGGACGTGCACCGGGCGCTGGCGGGCATCACGCTCCCCAACGACGCGTCCATCCGGCTGCACGAGCGGTTCGGCTTCCGGCGGGTGGCGCACTTCACCGAGCAGGGGCGCAAGTTCGGCAAGTACTGGGACGTGTGCTGGATGGAGAAGTCCCTTTGAGAGCGTCCCTGCTCTGGGCGCTGTCCGCGCTCGCCTGCGCCTCGGCTCCGGGACGCCCGCCCGCGGAAGCCGACCTCGTGCTGCGGGGCGGGAAGGTATTCGTGGCGGCGGGGAAGGTGTCCACCGCCGTCGCGATCGGCGGCGACCGCGTCGCTGCCCTGGGCGACGAGGCCGGACGGATGATCGGCCCCTCGACCCGGGTGGTGGACCTGCGGGGCCGGCTCGTCACGCCCGGAATGAACGACGCGCACTGCCACCTCGGCGCAGGCGGCCTGTCGATGCTGGAAGTCGACCTGCGCGGCGCGGCGTCGCTCCCCGAGATCGAGTCGCGCGTGCGCGCCGCCGCGGCCAAGGCGGCCACGGGAGACTGGATCACCGGGCGCGGCTGGGATCAGACGCGCCTGCGCCCCTCCGAGCTGGGCCCGGGCGGCTGGCCGACGAAGGAAACGCTCGACCGCGCCTCGCCGGGGCATCCGGTCTACCTGCGCAGGGTCGACGGCCACACCGGGTGGGCCAGCTCCCGCGCGCTGCAGCTCGCAGGCATCGACGCGCGCACCGCCGACCCGCCGGGCGGCGAGATCGTGCGCGACGCGCGCGGTGCACCCACGGGCATCCTCAAGGAGAACGCGCAGGACCTGGTCACCCGGGTCGTGCCGCCGCCTTGGCCCGACAAGCTGCGCCGCGGCATCCTCGCTGCGCTCGACCTCGCCGCCCGCACCGGCGTCACCAGCGTCCAGAGCGAGGTCACGCCGGCGGAGCTGGACATCTACCGCGCGCTGCGCGCCGAGCGCCGGCTCACGGTGCGGATCTACGGCTGGCTTCCCCTCACCCTGCAGATCGTGCGTGCGCTGGAGCAGCGCGGCGTGCAGGCCGCTTCCGGCGACCCGTGGGTGCGCACCGGCCTGCTCAAGGCGTACGCCGACGGGACGCTCGGATCGCGCACCGCCTGGATGCTGGAGCCCTACTCGGACGACCGGTCGACGCGCGGCATCCAGCGCATCCTGCCGGCGGAGATGGACGCGCTGGTCCTGGCCGCCGATCGCGCCGGGCTCCAGGTCGCCGTGCACGCCATCGGCGACGCCGCCAACCGCGAGGTGCTCGACGCCATCGAGCGGGCCGCGGCCGCGACCGGCCGGCGAGGCGCGCGCCACCGCATCGAGCACGCGCAGGTGCTCGACGCCGCGGACATCCCGCGCTTCGCGCGGCTCGGCGCCATCGCCAGCATGCAGCCGACGCACGCCACCAGCGACATGCGCTGGGCGGAGGACCGCATCGGGCACGCCCGCGCCGAGGAAGGGGCGTACGCCTGGCGCAGGCTGCTCGACGCCTCTGCCCGCGTGGCGTTCGGGACGGATTTCGCGGTCGAGCCGCTCGACCCCGTGGAGGGCCTGTACAGCGCCGTCACCCGGCAGAGCCGCGAGAAGCCCGGCACGCCGCCCGGCGGCTGGCTGCCGTCGCAGCGCCTCTCGATGGAGGAGGCGATCTCGCTGTACACGGCGTCGAGCGCGTACGCGGAATTCCAGGAGGACGCGAAGGGAACGCTCGAGCCGGGAAAGCTCGCGGACCTGGTGGTGTGGGAGCGCGACCTGCTCACCGTGGCGCCGGAGCAGATCCTGCAGGCGAAGCCGGTGCTGACGGTGGTCGGCGGACGCGCGGTGTTCGATGCCGGCGCGCAGCGCTGAGCGAAGGAACGGCGGCGCTCAGCCAGCATCGCAAGACCGGCGCCTTCCGCGGATCGGCCGCACGACATCTGCCCCAGCCCGGGGAAGAAGGCGGACAGCGCCGGCCCGCAGCCCAGCCCGGCGAATCGCGCCCGGGCCTCGGTCTCGCGCTCGCGAGGCGGCTCGTCCGCGCTCCTGCGGACCGGATGCTGCGCGGTCGCGCAGGCGACGGCGACGGACGACAGCGCAGCCGGACAAACGCGCCACACGCCAGAACGCATGCCACGACGGCGCGCGATCCAAAAGCATGGCGCCGCCGAATACCGCGGCGCTAGGTCCCGGCCTCGATCTCGCTCTCGGATGCGCGCTGGTACCGGTCGCGCGGATAGGTGCGGAAGACGTGGTCCCAAAGCGGCGAGGTGATGCCGTACCGCACGGCGGGCGTCTGGAAGTGATGGACGAGGTGGTACTTGCGCATCCACTTCCCGACCGCGGTGCGCGGCACCGCGTGGTGCAGGTAGTAGTGCGTCAGGTCGTACCAGACGTATCCGGCGACCAGGCCCGCGAAGAACGGGTAGTGCAGGTGCACGCCCAGCGCCGCCTTGAGCGGGAACCAGAGCAGGAGCGCGATGATCGCGGTCACCGTGGGCGGCATCACCAGCCGGTCGGGGTCGTAGGGGTAGTCGTGGTGGATGCCGTGGATGAGCCAGGAGGCGTCGCGCTGCCACTCGACGCCGTCGTCCGGCTTCCAGTGGAAGACCCAGCGGTGGAGCACGTACTCGAGGAACGTCCAACCGAACACGCCCAGCGCGAACATGCCGAGGAGCGCCCCGCGCGACAGCTGCGCATCGCGCGCTCCGTGCGCGAGCAGCCACGCCGTGTACGGACCCCAGAGGAGCACCACGTGCCAGGGCCGCACGCGGGAGAAATACTTCTCCACCCAGTCGAGCCTGAACATCCGCGGGCTTCCGCGACGCGGGCGATCGAGGTCGGGACGGGGAACGAGGTAGAACATGGCGGGAGTTGGCTTAGCGGATAGCGCCAGGACGCGCAAGGGAGACGGGATGGCAAGCGGACCTCCGGCCGCGGTGCGGCCCGCCGCGACGGTGGTGCTGCACCGGCGGGTCGCGGAAGGCCTCGAAGTGTTCTGGGTCCGGCGGGGCGAGCAGCTCCGCTTCGCGGGTGGTTTCTACGCGTTCCCCGGCGGGCGCGTGGACGTGGCCGACGCCGCGCTGCCGCTCGCGAACGCCGGGCGCTTGCCTGCTTCGGAGGCGGCCTGCATCGCGGCCGCGGCACGGGAGCTGTTCGAGGAGACCGGCGTCCTGCTCGCGCCCGGCGCCGCTCGCGTCCCGGCCGACGCGCGGCGGGCGGCGCGCGAGGCGCTGCTCCGCCGGGAACTGCCGCGCGCCAAGGAGGGCGCCTTCGCCGACTTCCTCGCCGCGCACGGGCTGACCGTCGACGCGCGCGCGTTCACGCCAGCCGGACGGTGGGTCACCCCGCCAGGGCTGGTGCGATTCGACGCGCGCTTCTATCTCGCGGAGCTGCCCGCGGGCGAGACCGCGGAGATGTGGCCTGGAGAGCTGGTCGACGGGAGCTGGGTGCGGCCGGAAGCGGCGCTGCGCCGCTGGGAGGACGGCAGCGCGCTGCTCCATCCGCCGGCGTGGCACACGCTGCGGTCGCTCGCGCTCGGCCTGCCCGCGGCGCTGCCTCTATTGCAGCACACCGAGCGCGCCCCCTGGAAGCTGCCGGTGCACGACTGGGTGGTGGAGCGCACCGAGTTCCAGCGCGGCGTGGTGGTCGTGCCGCTGCGCACGCCCACGCTGCCGCCGGCCACGCACACCAACTGCCTGCTGCTCGGAGACGAGGAGCTGTGGGTGGTCGACCCGGGATCGCCGTACCCGGAGGAGCAGGCGACGCTGGAAAAGACGCTCGCGCTGCTCGACGAGGAGGGCCGGCGCGCGGTGGGGATCCTGCTCACGCACCACCACCACGATCACGTGGGCGGGGCGGCGGAGCTGGCCCGCAAGCTGTCGCTGCCCGTCGCCGCCGCCGCGCAGACCGCCGAGCTGCTCGACTTTCCCGTCGACCGCGTGCTGCGCGACGGCGACGACCTCCGGGTTAGCCCGCGCGGCTGGAAGTGCCTGCACCTGCCTGGGCACACGCGCGGCCACCTCTGCTTGCTCGAGGAGGGGAGCGGCGCGGTGGTGGCGGGCGATCTGGTGGCGGGGGTGGGCACGGTGATCGTCGACCCGCCCGAGGGCGACATGCTGGACTACCTCGCCTCCCTGCGCCGGTTGCTGCAGCTCGGGCCAGGTGTGATCTACCCGGCGCACGGCCCGGTGGTGCCCGCCGGAGCGGACAAGCTGCGCGGCTACCTCGCGCACCGGCTCGAGCGGGAGGAAAGGGTCGTCCGGGCGCTGCGCGAGCTGGGTTCCGCTACCCCCGAGCAGCTGGTGCCGCCCAGCTATCCCGACGTGCAGCCCGACCTGTATCCGCTGGCGGCGCGCAGCCTGCTCGCGCACCTGGAAAAGCTTGTGAAGGAAGGCCGCGCCCGCGTGGACGAGCGCGGCCGGTACTCTCCGGGCTGAGGCGCTACCAGTTGCCGGACAGCCCCGCCGAATCGCCGCGCGGCTTCTCGCCGGGGCGGAAGACGATGCCGATGGTCACGATGTTGGCGCGCGTCTCGAATCTGCCGGGGAAGACCTCTGCGCTCGCCGTGGTCGTCTCGTCGAAGAATGCGTGGAAAAAGGTGCCGTTCAAGGTCAGGCCGGGGGAGATCTCGTAGCCCAGCCCGAGCGCCACGGCGGTGGCGTTCGAATCGGGGATGGTCGGAGAGAGCAACTCGGCGCGCGTGGGCGCGATGTCCCGCAGAACGCCCGCCCGCAGCGTCAGCTTGGGTACCACGTCCTCCCACTCGCCGCCGATGCGGAACGTGTACCCGTTCTTGTAGTCGCGGTTGACCAGCACGCTGGTGCCGAGGTCGCCCTGGAAGAGGTCGCGCTTGTAGACGATGAAGCGGTCGAACGTCCAGGCGCCGGTGAGGAGCAGGTTGGGCAGGACGCGGTACGCGATGCCCACGCTGAGCAGGTTGGGAATGGTGAGATCGTGCGTGACGCCCTGGTCGAGCGTGTCCGGTCCCAGCGCCGGAGGCGCGTTGTCGAAGTGCGCGTGACCCGTCAGCGTCTGGTCGGCCTTGTGCTTGTAGTCGATGCCGATGGTCAGCGGGACGCCGGCGAGGGGCGTGATCTCCGCGGAGAGGTCGAACGACACCTTCCCGCCGGTGGTGCCCAGCTCCGCCCCGCCTTCCTGCCCGAGGAAGTTCAACGCCTGCGCCAGATCCTCGGTGGTGCGGTAGTAGATGAGGCCGCCGCCTACCTTGATCTGCGGGAGCGGCTGGAAGCCGCCGGTCAGGTACATGGCATACGTGCGGCGGTTCACGGTGATGATGCTGAAGCGGCCGGGCCAGTCGCC
>DASWGQ010000125.1:0-9932 GCA_036393595.1 Myxococcales bacterium
GCGAGCCCGGCGGAGAGCGCCTGCGCCAACTCGCCCTCGACGCGGTCCAGGCGGCTGCCGGTCGCGTGCAGCAGGACTCCGCGCTGCGCCTTCTTCAGCGCCGCCCCGGCGTCCGGCGTGATCGTCACGTCGGGAGCCGGCGCGTCGAGCACGTCGGACAGCTTTCGCCCGACGCGCTTCGGATCGAGGTCCACCGCGGCGACGACCTCTAGATCTGACCGCGTGAGGACGGCCCGGGCGATGAGTCGCCCGATGGCGCCCAGCCCCATCAGCACGACCTGCGTCGCCAAGCGTCCCGTCCTCCATACGCGAACGTCCCACACCGCTCGCTGGCCCGCTTATAGCCCGACGTTAGACGAGCCGTACAGCGCGAAAAGGGGACTGGCCAATCTCTGAACGCTCGGACATACGTCCGATAAACTGTCCAATACTTGCCGCAGCGGGGGAGCGCCTTGTAGGCTACGCAACCGATGCGCTGCCCCCGCTGCGGCGCGGCAACCCGGGAACGGGCTGCCGCCTGCGATGCTTGCGACCACCTTCTCCGCGCACCGGTGTCCCCTGGGTGGTCGTGGGTGGGCTCAACACCTACAGGTCTGCCAGCCCGATGATCGACCCGCAGGAGGCGCTGGAGGGACTCGTCGACAGCATCGGCGACGCCCTCGTCGCCGTCGATCGCAACGGGTGCGTGACCCGGCTGAGCCCCCGCGGCGAGGAGCTGACGGGGGTGTCGGCGGACGAGGCCCGCGGAAAGCGCCTCTCCGAGGTGGTGCACATCGTCGGAGCGGAAGATCGCGGGACGCTCGACGACCTGGTCGCCCGCGCGCTCCGCGGCGAGGCGGTGGCTCGGAGCCCCGGCGCCCACGCGCTGCTGGTGACCGAGGGAGGGTTGGAGCGGGCCATCCTCGACGCCGCCGTCCCGGTCCGCGACGCCTCGGGAGCGGTCGCGGGGGCCCTCTTGGTGCTGCGGGACACCGGGCCGGAGCGCGCGGCGGAGGAAGAGCGGATCCGGCTGCAGGCGCAGCTCGTCTTCTCCGAGCGCATGGCCTCGATGGGCACCCTCTCGGGCGGGCTGGCGCACGAAATCAACAACCCCCTCGCCTCGGTGCTGGCGAACCTGGCGCTGCTCGAGCAGGAGCTGGCCAAGGTGCTCCCCGACACGGACCACACGCGCGACCTGCTCGAGGCGGTCGCCGAGGCGCACCGGGGGGCCGATCGCGTGGCCCAGATCGTCCGCGGCCTGAAGGTCTTCTCGCGCGGGCTGGACGAGCGCCGCCAGCCGCTCGACGTGGCGCGGGTGGCGGAGCAGGTCCTCCACCTCCTCTCCAACGAGCTGCGCCACCGGGCGCGGGTGGTGCGCGACTTCGCGCCCGCGCCGCAGGTCGAGGGGAGCGAGGCGCACCTCGGGCAGGTGCTGGTGAACCTGATCCTCAACGCGGCCCAGTCGATCCCGGAGGGCGAGGCCGACCGCAACGAGGTGCGCGTCTCGGTGCGGGCGGCTCCGGGCGGCGAGGTGGTCCTCGAGGTCCGCGACTCCGGGGCCGGCATGTCCCCCGACGTGCTGGCGCGCGTCTTCGATCCGTTCTTCACCACGCGGCCGGTGGGGTCCGGCTCGGGGCTCGGACTCTCCATCTGCCACGGGATCGTGGCCTCGCTGGGCGGCCGGATCGAGGCGGAGAGCACTCCGGGGCGCGGCAGCGCGTTCCGCGTGACGCTCCCTGCCTCCCAGGGCAAGGTGGCGTCTCCGCCGCCGCGCGCCGGGTCCGCGGACGCGCCGCGCGGCCGGATCCTGCTGGTGGAAGACGATCCGCTGGTCGCGCGCGCGGTCCGGCGCACGCTCGCGCGCGATCACGAGGTCGTGTTCGTGGAGAGCGGGCGCGCGGCGTTGCAGGCGCTGGCGCGGGAGAAGTTCGACCTGGTGATCTCGGACCTGATGATGCCCGAGATGACCGGCATGGACCTGCACGCCGAGCTGCTCCGGACCCATCCCGAGGTGGCCCGGCGCATGATCTTCGTCTCGGGCGGCGCATTCACCGACGCAGCGCGCGAATTCCTCCGCCGCATCCCCAACCCCCAGATCGAGAAGCCCTTCGATCCTCAACAACTCCGCGACCTGATCCGCCGCGCCCTGACCACGTGACAAAACGATTGCACCACGGAGGGCACGGAGCACACGGAGTTTGCGCCAAGAAAAACGACTCCGTGACCTCCGTGTGCTCCGTGGTGCAATGCTCTTAGTCCCGCCTCGCGGCGCCGTAGGCGGAAAGAAGGGTGAAGACGGCGGGGTCGGTCCAGTTGCGGGGGCCGATGAACTTCAGGCGCAGCGTCCCGGAGGGATCGATCAGATAGCTCTCCGGGAACTTCGTGGTGCCGTAGACCTGCGAGGTGCGCGCGGCCTGGTCGAGCGCCACGGCATACGGCGGCGGATCGCCGGCGAAGAACTTGTCGATCGCGGGCCAGCCGCCCTCGTCGACGCTGATGGCCACCAGCTGGAACTTGCCCGGGTCCATCGCCCTGGCGAGCTGCCGCAGCGAAGGCTCCTCGTCCCGGCAGGGAGGGCACCAGGTCGCCCAGAAGTTCAGCAGGACGACCTTGCCCCGGTACGCCGAGAGGTCGACCGGGTTGCCGTCGCGAGCCGGAAGCGAGAAGGACGGCGCCGGAGCGGCGCGCAGCTCGTCCGCGTCCATCGCGCCGGCCGCGCGATTCGCACTGCCCCCGAAGTGCTGCACCGCCTTGCTCACTCCCACCACCCCGATGGCGATCAGCGCGAAGGCGACGAAGGCCTCCTTCAGCCAGCGCGGCACCACCCAGGTGCGGCGGGCCGCCTTGGGCATGCTGGAATAGCTGCGGGCCTGCTCGGTCACCGGGACAGCCTCTCCACCAGCTGGCGAGGCGTCACCCGGTGCTTGAAGGCGCGGCGCCCGTCGATCTCGATCACCGGGACGTCGTACCGGTGGGCCTCGTACAGGGCGGGGTCCGAGTCGATGTCCACCTCACGCACCGTGAACCGCACCTGGGCCCGCGCCGCCTGCAGCGCGTGTTTCGCATCGTCGCAGAGGCAGCAGCCCGACCGGGTGTAGAGGACGACCTCGCGCATCGCTACCTGTGCCGGCGGTGCCGCCGGTGGACTCGCGCCACGGGAGGCTGCCCGAGCGCGCCTCCGACCAGATAGGCGCGGAAGGCCTCGCGCGCAACGTAAGGCGCATGGATGCGCCATTTGAGCCCGTTCACCACCACCGCGGCCACCGCGATCTTCGGATCGTCCGCCGGCGCGAAGCCGACGAACCACGAGTAGTCCATGAACGGCCGCCGGTGATTCGACATCGAGCCGGTCTTGCCGGCGACCTCGATGTCGCCCAGCACCGACCGGCCGCGCTCCCGGAACGAGGAGGTCGCGGTGCCCTCGGTGACCGTGTACTTCATCATGTCGCGCAGCGCGGTGGCCGTCTCCTGCTTGAGCAGGCGGGAGGAACCGGTGGCCTTGAACGGCTCGCCGTCCACCTCCTCGATCAGGCTGGGCTCGTAGGCGACGCCGCCGTTCCCCACCGCCGAGGCGATCAGCGCCGCGTGCAAGGGGGACAGCTTCACCTTCCCGAAGCCGGCCGCGCTCTTCGCCAGGTCCAGCTTCCCGTCCGGGATGTTGGCGGGGGAGGCCTCGACCGGGACGTCCCAGATGGGCCGGTTGAAGAGGAAACGCTCGGCCTCCTTGCGCAGCGACTCGCCGTCGAGGTGCTTGACCGCCATCTTGGCGAAGACCACGTTGGCGCTCTTGGCCAGCGCCATGGAGAGCGACATGCAGCGCCGGTCCATGTGCGGCTTGTCCTCGAGCAGCTTGCCGACGATGCCGCGCAGGCCCCCGTGGTAGCAGGTCTCGGCGTCCGGCGAGACGCCGGCCTCGAGCAGCGCGGCGCCGGTGATGATCTTGAAGACCGAGGCGGCCGGGTACAGCGGCCGGGTGGCGAGCCCGTCGGACTTGCCGTCTTTCGCGTACTCGACCAGCGCCAGCACCTTGCCCGTCTTGGGATCGATGGCGACCAGCGCGCCCTGCATCGGCTGGTAGGTGCGCAGGAGCTTGACCATCTGCTTCTGCAGCGCGGGCTCGATCGAGATGCGCACGCGCTTCCCGTCCGCCGCCTCGGAGAAGTACCCCAGCGCGTCGCCGGTGCCGGTGAGCTTGGCCTTCCTCCACAGCGCGAGCCCCTCCAGGTGGCTGGCGTGCTGCGCCACGGCGTTGGCGGCGGTGGCGGGCACCGCGTTCACCTCGGCGGGGTGCTCCGGCGCGCCCGCGTCGGGGTGCTCGTCGATCTCGGAAGTGACGGCGCTCTCGACCGCGCGCTCGTCGTCCGTGACGTCCTCGCTGTCCCCCGACTCGCCGGGCGCGGCAGCGTCCTGCTGCGGCAGCGCTTGCGCCTGGCCGGCGTCCGCGGCCGGGGTGCCTTCCGCCTGCGCGAGCGTCCCTTCGCCGGCGCGCGCGCCGAGACCGCCGCCGAAGAGGAGCAGCGCGGCCAGAACGACGCCGTCGGCGGCGCCGGATCCTCGAGGTGCGTGGGGCTGGGTCACCGTCGGTTCACTGTACTTTTGGGGAGGGGTGCGCGGCAAAGAATCCCGGTGAGCAACCGCCGGGCGCGCCGGATTCCCCCCGCGCTTTCCACCCCCACCCCTCCACACCCCGGCTCCCGGCGGCTTGACGGCCGCACACGGCGTTGCGAGGTTCCTCCACCGTGCTGGAGCACGCGCGCAGCATCCTGGGCGACCTGCACCCGCGAAGCATCGTCGTGGTGCTGCTCATGCTGGCCCTGGCGGCGCTGCTCAGCCGATTCGTCAACTCGGTCGTGCACCGCACCCTCGAGCGGCACCGCCACGGCGGAACGCTGCCGCCGGAGTCGGTCACGCGGCTGCAGTTCGTCCGCCGCGTCGTCGATGCCGTCATCTGGCTGGTGGCGATCTCCATCGGCCTGACCCAGTTCCCCGAGCTGCGGGGCTTCTCCGCCGGGCTGCTGGCCTCGGCGGGAATCTCGGGCCTCATCGTCGGTTTCGCGGCCCGCAGCACGCTGGGGAACGCGGTCGCCGGCGTGACCATCGCCTTCGCGCAGCCGGTCCGCATCGGCGACGAGGTGGAGCTGCGAGGGGAGCGCGGGTCGGTGGAGGACATCGCCCTGCTCTTCACGGTGATCCGGCTCTGGGACGGCAAGCGGATGATCGTCCCCAACGAGACTCTCTCGACCGAAGTGGTCAAGAACCTGACGCTCGGCTCGGTCTCGCGCATGGTACGCACCGAGGTGCTGGTCCCACCCAGGGGCGATGCTCGCGGAACCAGGGAGGCGCTGCTCGGCGTCGCGGCGGCGGAGCCCGGGCTGGATCGGTCGGCCTCGCCGCCGCGCCTCGACTTCGTCAAGGTGGACGCGGCGGGCGCCTTGCTCCGGCTGTCGGCCACCTGCGCCGACGACGCCTCCGCGGCGCGGCTGACGCAGGCCCTCCTGGCCAAGGCCGCGCAGGTGGTCTACGGGATACAAGTATGAAGGGGACACCATAAAAACATGGTGTCCCCACCGCGAGGGAATGCCGAGTGAAGGCGGGCTGTTTTTCCATGTCCGAGGAGATCGAAACGTGAAGAACGCGTGGAACGTCGCGGTCGCTGCGTGCGTGAGCGGGGCGGTCGGGTACTTCGTCGGCGTGCAGATGCACTCCGGCGGCTCGGTGGGCACGCCGGTGCGCGCCGAGAGCCGGGCAGCCGCTCAGCAGCTGCCGCTCCCTCCCGGCTCCGAGGTCGTCTACAAGGTCCCGGTCGGCCCGGCCCCGGTGAAGGGCGACCCCGAGGCCAAGGTCACCGTCGTCGAGTTCTCCGACTTCGAGTGCCCGTTCTGCGGCCGCGCGATCGAGGTCGTGAAGCAGGTCGAGTCCCGCTACGGCAAGGACGTCCGCCTCGCCTTCAAGCACAACCCGCTGCCGATGCATCCCGACGCGCCGTACGCCGCGCGCGCCGCGCTCGCCGCGGGCAAGCAGGGCAAATTCTGGCAGATGCACGACAAGCTGTTCGAGGCGAACATCGCGCGCACGCCGAACGGGCTCAAGCCCGACCGCATCGACCAGATGGCGCGCGACCTCGGGCTCGACCTCGACACCTTCCACCGCGACGCCGAATCCCAGGAAGCCAAGGACCAGGTGGAGGCGGACCAGGCGCAGGCGCGCGCGCTGGGCGCCACCGGCACCCCATACTTCTACGTCAACGGGCAGCGCATCGCGGGCGCCCAACCGTTCGAGCAGTTCAAGGTCGTGGTCGACGCGGCGCTCAAGCGCGCCGACGCGGCGCTGGCGAAGGGCGTTCCGCGCAAGGACCTCTACGAGACGCTGGTGAAGGACGGCCAGGCGGCCCCGCCCGCTCCGCCGCCGCAGCCCCCGCCCGCCGCGCAGGCGCGCAACGTCGACCTGGGGACCGACTCCCCCTGGACCGGGGCGAAGCACGCCAAGGTGACCATCGTCGAGTTCTCCGATTTCCAGTGCCCCTTCTGCCAGCGCGCCGAGCCGACCGTGCAGAAGATCCTCGAGACGTACAAGGGCGACGTGAAGCTCGTCTGGCGCAACGAGCCGCTCTCCTTCCACCCCAACGCGCTGCCCGCGGCCAAGGCGG
Organism: Myxococcales bacterium; assembly: GCA_036393595.1. Lineage (GTDB taxonomy): Bacteria > Myxococcota > Myxococcia > Myxococcales > 40CM-4-68-19 > VBKO01. Next base: position 6,626 of record DASWGQ010000125.1, read on the forward strand.
CGATGGCGGCGCACAAGCAGGGCAAGTTCTGGCAGATGCACGCCCTGATGTTCCAGCAGCAGAACGAGCTGTCCGAGGCGAAATACGAGGAGTGGGCGAAGCAGATCGGCCTCGACCTGTCGCGCTGGCGCAAGGACAAGGCGTCGCCGGAGATCGCTTCCGCCATCGACGCCGACTCGCGGTACGCCAACCAGGTGGGCGCCGACGGGACCCCCGCGTTCTTCGTCAACGGCCGGCTGATCTCGGGAGCGATGCCCTTCGAGACGTTCAAGCCCGTGATCGACGAACAGATCGAGAAGGCGAACGCCGCGCTGAAGAAGGGCGTGAAGCCGGAGAAGCTCTACGAGGCGCTCGTCGCCCAGAACGTGCAGTCCTCCGGGCAGACCGAGCAGCAGGTGGCGGCGAAGATCGAGGTGGGCAACGCGCCGGTGCTGGGCCCGAAGAACGCCCCGGTGACGATCGTCGAGTGGTCGGATTTCCAGTGTCCGTTCTGCGGCCGCGTCGAGCCGACGCTGCAGCAGCTGCGGGAGCAGTACCAAGGGAAGATCCGCATCGCCTGGAAGAACCAGCCGCTCTCGTTCCATCCCAACGCCATGCCCGCCGCGGAGGCGGCGATGGCCGCGCACGAGCAGGGCAAGTTCTGGGAGTTCCACGACGCCCTCTTCAAGAAGCAGGGGCAGCTCGGCCCGGCCCTCTACGACGACCTGGCCAGGCAGCTCGGTCTGGACATGGACCGGTTCCGCGGCGCGATCCAGGCCCGCAAGCACGCCGCGCACATCCAGGCCGACATCGCCGCCGGAAATGCCGTCGGCGCCCAGGGCACGCCCACCTTCTTCATCAACGGAAAGAAGCTGGTCGGAGCGCAGCCGATCGACGCGTTCAAGCAGCTGATCGAAGCCGAGCTGGCCGGGGCCGTGGCCAAGAAATAGACGGGGGGCTGGACCTAAGCGCCCGTTTTGTGGTCGAGTAATTCCATGCCGTTGCCCGTTCTGACGCGACCGCCTCCCATTCCGGGGAAGGATTATCGCATCCGTCCACTCAGGCGCGGCGACAAGGACACGCTGTTCAAGCTGCTCGCCGCGGACGGATGGGTGGTCCCCGCGTCCGACCAGGAGAACGTCCTCTCCTGGGTGGTGCAGCACCCGGAGATGGAATCGTTCGTTGCGCACCACGCGGCGTCCTACGGGAGCGTCTTCGCCGTCCTGACGCTCTCGCACCGGCCGCAGCTCCGGCTGGGCGGCCGGGTCGCCTGCATCGACCTCTTCGCGGTCGACGCGGGGCAGCGGGGAAAGGGCGTGGGCAGCGACCTGCTCGCGCAGGCCATGCGGCGCGCCGAGGCGCTCGGGTGCAAGCGCATGGAGCTGCGCCTGCCGGGGACGCGCGACGACCGGCACGACTTCTTCGAAGAGCACGGATTCTCCCTGGGTGGCGAGGCGCTCTACGTGCGCCGGCTCGACCCGCTGGGATGAACGGTTGAACGGCTCACGGATCCGCTACATCGGCGACATCTCGCGCGAGGACGCGGCGCTGCTCGCGCGCACGGCGGCCGGAGCGCGGCGCATCCTGGAGTTCGGCGCAGGCGCCTCGACGCAGGTGCTGGCGCAGGCGGCTCCCGAGGGAACCGAGATCGTCACCGTCGAGACCAAGGCCGGGTGGGTGGACCGCACCCGGGAGAACTTCCGGCGCCTGGGCATCTCGCGCGAGATCCGTTTCGTGCCCTACCGCGGGTTCTGGCGCGCCGTGGAGGGGCCCTTCGAGCTGATCTTCGACGACGGCATCGACCGCCTCCGCGCGGATTTCGCGGAGCGCGCCTGGCCGATGCTCGCGGTGGGCGGCTGCATGCTGTTCCACGATATGCGCCGGCCGCGCGACGCGCGCGTGGCCCTGCGGCAGGTGGAGCGCGTGTTCCTCGAGGTCGCCTCCGTCCAGCTGAACCCGGAAGGCAGCAACCTCACGGTGGTGCGCAAGCAGGCGCCGCAGGAGTACGTGGACTGGAACGTGGCCGAGGGCCGCGCCCGCTGGGAGTACGGCCACGCCGACCCGCCTCCGGGCCTCTGGGGCGACAAGCAGTGATCTCTGGTCCAAACAAACGCACCACGGAGCACACGGAGCACACGGAGTTTTCGGGTTTTCAAAGAAACGTGATCTCCGTGTTCTCCGTGACCTCCGTGGTGCAGTTGTTTTTTCCTCATCTAGGCAGATCGCGGACCAGGCGCGCGGTCTTGCCCGGCTCAATCTGCAGCGTCTCTTCGTGGCGCTTCCCGTCGGCCGTCTCGAAGAGGATGGTGTGCGCGCCGGCGGGCAGCGCGATGGGGTTCGCGTCCGGCACCGGCGTCCAGCGGCCGGTCTCGCGTCCGTCGATGCTCACCCGCGCGGCGGGCCGCGTGTTGGTCACCAGGTAGCCGATCAGTGCCGAGGCCGTCTGCGCTTGCGACTCCGCGCGCGCGACGGCGGGGCGGGCGCCCGCGATCGGCTGGAGGGGGAGCGCCAGCGTCACGTCGATCACCCCGCTGGTCGTCCTCACCACGCGCCGCACGCTCACGTACCCCTCGAGGGTCGCGCTCAGGTCGTAGTCGCGGTCGGGCTGGAGGAGATCGGTCGTCAGCGGCGCACGCCCGATGGATCTCCCGGCGAGCCGGATCTCCGCCCCGATGGGCTCGCTGATGACGTGCAGGCGCGCCTCGCCCTCCGCGCCCGCGGACATCGCCGCACCCGCGCGCTGCAGCCCGGCGCCGAGCGCCGGCGTCGCCTCGTCCCCCGCCGGAGGGGCGGCTGGCGCGGCGTCGATCGCCATCGGCGCGTTCGAAGCGAGCAGACGCCGTTCGCCCTCGTGGGCCACGCGGCGCTGCGACCCGCGCAGGGGCCGTCGGCGTCCGGGCGGAGGCACCGCGGGCGGCTCCGCTCTGGCGGGCGGCTCCGCTCTGGCGGGCGGCTCCGCTCTGGGCAGCTCCGCTCTGGGCAGCTCCGCTCTGGGCAGCTCCGCTCTGGGGGGCGGCTCCGCTCTGGGCTGCTCGGCGCTGGCGAGCGGCTCCTCCCGGGCGGGCGGCTCCTCCGGCGCGAGCGCCGCCTCGACCTCGACGGGGCGCCGGCCCAGCTCGACCGTCGCGGTGAACGGCTTGTAGCCCGCGGCCTTGACCTCGATCCGGTGCCGTCCGGGCGACAGCAGCCGCAGGAACGGCGGCAGCGGGCCAGAGGACCTGCCGTCCACCAAAAGCTCGGCGGACACGGCCGGCTTCACGGTCACGATCACCTTGCCGGGCGCGGGGCCGCGGCGAAGCCCGAGGTACGCGACGCCGGCCAGCGCGAC
>DASWGQ010000126.1:0-1830 GCA_036393595.1 Myxococcales bacterium
CGCGGCTTCCACTTCATGGACCTCTCCCTGGGCGACCTCTCCGCGCAGGTCGATCTCACCGGCATGGTGCTCTCGCTCGACCAGGTGCGCGGGCGCAAGGATCGGTCCACCTACGCCGGGCGGGTGAAGCTCGACTTCCGCCCCCACGAAGCGGCGATCGACGCGCACCTCGAGCTGCCCGACGCGTACGTGCACGACCTCGTCGATCTGGCCGCCGGCCTGGTGCCAGCCCTGTCGCCGGTGAACCACCCTGACGATCTGGACGGCCGCCTGTCCGGCGTGATCGACGTCAAGGGCCCGGCGGTGGGGCCCGACGGGGAAGCGCGCGTGTCCTTCTCTTCGGCCTCCCTCTGGGGGCAGGGCTTCGACGGCGGGGAAGCGCGGTTCACGCTGCACGGAAAGGAGCCGCGCCTCCAGATCCAGCGGCTGGTGCTTCGCCACGGCGACGCCGAGCTGGAGCTGGCCGGCAGGTTCGGCCCCGCCTGGCAGCTGGAGATGGATGCGACGACGCGCGACTTCACTCTCGCCGACCTGGACTTCGCCAAGGGCGCCCGGCTGGCCGGACCACTCGCGGTCGAGGCGCGCCTGCGCGGCGTAGCGCAGCATCCGGCTGTGGAGGTGCGATCCACCTTCGCGGGCGGGCGCGCCGGGAGCGCCGAGGTGGGCGACGGCAAGCTGACGCTGCGCCTCGACGGTACGCAGCTGCGCTGGCAGGGCGAGGTGGGCACCCACAAGCTGGAAGGGCGGGCCACGCTCGAGGGCGACCTGCCGTACTCCACCAACCTGGCCGTTCGCTTTCCGGACCTGTCCGGCTACTTCGAGAGCTTCATCCCCCAGGCGGAGGTGCAGGGCGGATCGCTCTCGGCCGATCTCTCCCTCTCGGGCTCGCTCTCTCGCTGGCGCGAGTCGCAGGGCCGGGCCGAGCTGACCGCGCTGCAGCTGGTGCGCAACGGGATGACGTTCGAGAACGACGGGCCCGGGCAGCTCGTCTTCGGCCCGGCGGGGGTCGAGGTGAGGAAGCTCGCCTTGCGCGCGCCGTACACCACGGTCACGGTGGGCGGGAGCCGGCTGCGGAGCGGGAAGCTCGACCTGCGCCTGGCCGCGTCCGTCGACGGCCGCATCCTGCAGAACCTGTTCGCGGACCTGGAGCACGCCGCCGGCACCTACCTGGTCCAGGCGACCGTCGGCGGCACGCTGCAAAGCCCCACCGTGCTGGGAAACCTGCGCATCGAGGACGGCGAAGCGCGCCTGCGCGGGCTGCCCCTGGCCGCGCGTGAGCTGAACGGCAGCGTGTCCTTCAGCCAGGACGCGCTGGTGATCGACGAGCTGGGGGGCAAGCTCAACAACGGCGAGGCGAAGCTCTCCGGCGGGATGGAGATGAAGGCGCTGCGCCCGCAGAAGATCGACATCGCCGCCCACCTCAGCGACGTCAACGTGCGCTTCCAGGACAACCTTCCCGCGACGCTCGACGGCGACGTGACCCTCTACGGCCCCCCGCTCGAGCCGGTGCTGGGCGGATCGCTCATCGTCAGCCGGCTCCGCTACACCGAGGACCTGGACCTGGAGCGGAGCCTTCTCGACTTCAGCCGGCGCCCGCCCACGCCCCGCGTGCTGGCGAAGAGCGCGCTGGTGGTCCACTTCGACCTCGACGTCCACCTCTCGCGCGGGGTGCGGATCGAGAACAACCTCGCGCGCGCCGATCTGAAGGGCGACCTCAAGGTCACCGGCACCTCGCGCGCCGTGGGCCTCCTCGGTTCGGTGAACACGGTGCACGGGACGGCCCAGTTCCGCGGCAACGAGTTCCAGATCGAGCAGGGCGTCCTCACCTTC
>DASWGQ010000127.1:0-16795 GCA_036393595.1 Myxococcales bacterium
TGCTTCCCCGCCCGCCACGCCTTGGAAAGCTCCTTGATGCCCGGCCACACGCCGGTGCCGAGACCGGCGAGGAAGGCGGCGCCCAGCGCGGTGGTCTCGACCATGCGCGGCCGCTCGATGGGAGTCTGCAGCAGGTCGGCCTGGAACTGCATCAACAGGTCGTTGGTCGAGGCGCCGCCGTCGACGCGGAACATCGGCATCGGCTTGCCGATGTCCTGGGACATCGCCTGGGCGAGGTCGTAGATCTCGAACGCGATCCCCTCCAGCGCCGCCCGCGCGATGTGGGCCTTCGTCGTTCCCCGGTCGATCCCGCTGATCAGGCCGCGCGCGTCCTGCCTCCAGTGGGGCGCGCCCAGCCCCGCCAGCGCGGGCACCACCGCCACGCCGCCGGAGTCGGGGACCGTCCTCGCCAGCGCTTCCACCTCCTTGGACTTCCGGAACAGCCCGAGCCCATCGCGCAGCCACTGCACCACCGCCCCGGCGATGAACGCGCTGCCTTCCAGCGCGTAGGCCACCTCGCCGCCCACCTGCCAGGCGACCGTGCCGAGCAGCCCGTGGCGGGAGGTGACCGGCCTGCTCCCCGCGTTCATCAGCAGGAACGCGCCCGTCCCGTACGTGCACTTCGCCTCGCCCTCGGCGAAGCACGCCTGCCCGACCAGCGCGGCCTGCTGGTCCCCGGCGATCCCGGCCACGGGCAGCCCGTCCGGAAGACTGCGGACGCCCTTCACCGTCCCGAAGACACCGGCGGAAGGACGGATCTCGGGGAGCACCGCGCGCGGGACGCCGAAGAGCTGGCACAGCTCGTCGTCCCACTGCCGCACCGCCAGGTCCATGAGGAGCGTGCGGGACGCGTTGGTCACGTCGGTCGCGTGCACCGCGCCGCCGGTGAGCCTCCACAGGAGCGCCGCGTCCACGGTGCCGAAGGCCAGCTCGCCCCGCTCCGCGCGCACGCGCGCGCCCTTCACGTTGTCGAGCATCCAGCGCACCTTGGTGGCGCTGAAGTAGGCGTCCAGCACCAGGCCCGTCTTCTCGCGGACCCAGGGCTCCTTCCCGGCCGCGCGCAGCGCGTTGCAGGCGTCGGCCGTGCGCCGGTCCTGCCAGACGATGGCGTTGTGGATGGGCCGGCCGGTGCGCCGATCCCACAGAAGCGTCGTCTCGCGCTGGTTGGTGATGCCGACGGCCTCGAGCTGGGCCGGCTTCACCGACGCATCTCGCAGGGCGGCCGAGATCGCCTTCAGCGTCGAGGCCCAGATGTCGTCCAGGTCGTGCTCCACCCAGCCCGGCCGGGGGAAGATCTGCCGGAACTCGAAGTTGCGCTTGCCCCTGACCGCGAGCCGCTGGTCGAGGACCAGCGCGGTGGTGCCGGTGGTCCCCTGGTCGATCGCGAGCACGTACTTCGCCATCTCATCCCTCCTGGAAGAAGGAGACGATCGCATCGCACACGGCCGGTCCGTCCACGTCCAGCGGCAGCACGTGCCCGCTTTGCGGGAAGACCCGCACCGGGGCGGCCCCGGACAGCGAGCGCGAGAGGCGCAGCGCCCCGCGCAGCGAAGCCGTCCGGTCGCGCCCGCCGTGCAGGATGAGGGCGCGCGCCCGCACGCGGCCGGCGACCGCCATTGCCTCCTCGGAGAGGAGCCGCAGCTCGCGCCCCCAGCGCCACGGCACGGCGGTGTACGAGCCGTCCTCGTTGACCGCGGTGCGCGGCGCCGGATCGCCTTCGGGCACGCGGTCGTCCGGCGGCGGCGCTCCCGAAAGCGCCTGGATGTCCCGCGCTCCCTTCCCGATCACCCCGGGAAAGGCGGGCAAGCGGCCCAGCACCTGCGTGAAGACCCAGGTAAGCCCCGCCATGTCCACGGCCGGCGCGAGGAGCGCCAGCGCCGACACGGGCGCGACGCCCTGCCGCACGAACCCTTTCGCGGCGAGGCGCACGGCGAGCAACGCGCCCATCGAGAGGCCGCACAGGTACACCCGCCGCGCGCCGTGCAGCGAGAGCAGCGCCTCGCGCGCGGCGTCCAGCATGTCGGAGCGGGTGACCGTCTCCAGATCCTGCGGAGAAGTGCCGTGGCCGGGGAGGAGCGGGCCGACCGCGCGGAACCCGGCGCGCGCCAGCGCCTCGCCGACCGGGCGGACCTCCGCCGGCGCGCCCGTCAGCCCGTGCAGGAGCAGGCACGCGTCGTCGCCCTCACCGAGGCTGAACGGAGCCGCCGGACCGGACATGCGGGAGGGCGCGGTACCACGTCCGCGCAGGGGCCGCAAATGGACGTGCTAGAAGCAGGCATGGCCGACAATCCGCCGCACGGGCAAGTGCCGCAGCAGGTCCAGATCCAGCTCCAGATCGACGACGCGATCGCGAACGGCGCCTACGTCAACATGGCGCTCCTGAACCACAGCGAGACGGAGTTCACGATCGACTTCATCTACGTCCAGCCGCAGGCGCCCAAGGCGGTGGTCCGCGCGCGCGTGATCAACAGCCCCAAGCACATGAAGCGCTTCCTGCTCGCGCTGCAGGACAACGTCGCCAAGTACGAGGCGCAGTTCGGCAAGATCGACGTCTCCGGCCCCGCCCCGCACCTGCTGCCGATGCATTAGCCGCCGCCGTGTCCGGCGGCGCTACGCCTTTCCCAGCGCGGTCGGCGCGGCCCGCCGGTCAGGGCGGCACCGGGCGCAGCGTCGTGTCGCCCTCGACCACCAGGTGCCTCCGGAGCTTCTGCACCACGCCCTTCATCCCTTTCATGCGCGCCAGCTCCTCGATGCTCGAGAAGGGACGTTTGCTCCGGCGCTCGACGATGGCGTGCGCCCGTCCGCGGCCGATGCCGGGCAGGAGCCGCAGCTCGGCCTCGCTGGCGCGGTTCACGTTCAGGACGCCGGCCATCGCCGGCTTGCCGGGGCGCGCGCGCGGCCGCGCGCTCCGGACCTCCGGAGCAGGCTCGGGCTGCGCCGCCGCCTGTGGAGCGGACGCGAGCAACCCGAGCAGGAGCACAAGCTGCACGCGCCCTACTCCCGCGGGTCCTGCGCCGCGACCGCCAGCGGGCCCGGGCCGCCGCGCGGCTCGGTCCGGCGATCGCGATCGTCCTCGCGCAGCTGGATGCGGCCGCCGAGCGGCAGCGAGTCCAGCACGACGTTGATCGATCCGTCGCGGTTCAGCCACGCCATGCCGACGCGGCTCCAGATCCGGTTCCGCAGCCCCGGCTTGTCGATGATGTTGTAGGCGATCCACGGCTTCTTCCACGCGCCGCTCTCGTTGGGCCCCACCGGTTGCATCGGCATCACGCTCGCCTGGTTCTCCATCCACTCCTCCCGCCCGGCCGCTCCAGTGCGGCCACGCCGCCTTGCCACAGCACGCGCCATGCCAGCATCGCCCGCTCTGCGCGGGTTCGCGCGCGGCGTTCCAGGACGAGACGGCGTCCCACAATGCGACAGGGCCGGCCTTGACCGGCGCGGCCCGCGGGCGTAGGAGGGCCGGCACAGATTCTACCCGCCGCCGTGGCGCCCGAGAGGGCCATTGAGGGAAGCCGGTCGAAAGCCGGCGCGGTCCCGCCACTGTAGCCGGGGAGCCAGTCCCAGTAGCCACTCGGTCGCAACAAAGCCGGGGAAGGCGGGACGGCGCGCAGCGAGCGGGGCTCGCTGCACACCCGGGAGCCAGGAAACCTGCCTGGCGGCGAGCAACGAATCCGCCTCTTCGCGAGAAAGAGGGGAGATCAGTGCCGCGCGCCTTCGCCGCCTTCCGGCGGTCCATCCGCTTCGCCCCGCCCTCCGTGATCGCGCTCGCTTTGGCGGCGCTCCCCACGCGCGCGGAAGAGACGCGCCGCGAGGCGGCCCCGATCGACATCGTCGTCCAGGCGCCGGCTGGATCCGCCCGGGCGCCGGCCGCCGAGTCGACCGTGGTCGAGACATCCGCTTTCGCGGGAGAAGTGCGCTCCGTCGCCGATCTCCTCGGCTCGTCACCCGGCGTGTCATTGCACGCGCTGGGCGGGCCAGGGCAGACCGCCACGGTGTCGCTCCGCGGTGCAACCGCCGACCAATCCCTGGTGCTGCTCGATGGAATTCCGCTGCACGGACCCGGCGGCGGCGCGGTCGACCTCTCGACGCTCCCGGCCACCCTGCTCGACCGGGTGGTCGTCAGCCGCGGAGTGCTCGGCGCGCAATTCGGGGCCGGCGCCCTGGGCGGCGTGGTGGAACTGGTGCCGAGGACGGCGAAAGCGCGTGGCGCGGGCGCTCAGCTGAGCGTCGGCAGCTATGGGACCGCGCAGCTCTCCGGCGACATCGAGCTCGCCGGAGGAGGCGCAAGCGCGCTCGCCGCCGCGGAGCTGGACACGACCCAAGGGGACTTCCCGTACTCCCGGCAACTGACGCCGGAGGTTTCTCCCGACTACTCCGATTTCACGCGCGAGAACGCGGACGCGCGGCGTGGCTCCGCTCTGGTGCGCTGGTCGCAGCAGCTCGGAGCGGAGACCGAGCTGGCCGTCCTCCTGCAGGCGGGGGCCGGGGTCCACGGGCTCCCCGGGCCGTACACCACGCCCACGCAGCGGTCGCGCGCGCTCGATCAGGGCGGCCTGCTCGGCGCGCGCCTGCGCGGCGAGGCGGGCAGCGCCGCCTGGACCGTCCGGGCATGGGCTCGCATCGACCGGATCGAGCTGCGCGGCGTGCAGGTGGTGGAGGACTGCGCGGACGGCGACCCCTCCTGCCCGCGCCTGTCCCAGCGCTCGACGGCGGCACACGGCGAAGCGGAGCTCGGGTTTCCACTCGGCGACGTGCAACGGCTCCGGATCACCGCCGCGGGCGGCGAGGAGTGGATCGCCGGAACCTCGACGGGCCCGCGCCGCCGCGGGGTTGCGTCTGTCGCGCTCATGGATGACGTCACCCTTCCGGGTCGCGTCTCGATGCATCCAGCTCTGCGCGCCGAGGTCGTCGGCGCCCAGGTGGCCCTCAGCCCCGGCATCGCGGCGGCGTGGCGGCCCTTCGGCGAAGGGCCCCTCGTCCCATTCGAGCTGCGCGCCGGCGCGGGGCTCTCGTTCCGTCCTCCCACCCTCACCGAGCTGTACCTCGATCAGGGCATCGTGCTGCCCAATCCCGACCTGGAGCCGGAGCACGCTTGGTCGGCCGATGCCGGGGTGCGCTGGCACGGCCAGGTCGTGACGATCTCCGCCGCGGCGTTCTACTCGCGGTACCGCCAGCTGATCTCGTACGAGCTGTCTCCGCCCATCCGGGTGAAGCCGCTCAACGTCGCCCGGGCGCGAATCGCCGGACTCGAGTTGCAAGCCGCCGTCGCGCTCCCGCAGGCCTTCGTGGCCGAGGCGTCCTACACCTACCTCGACGCGGTGAGCCTCCGCGAAGGGAACCAGGACGGCCACCATCTCTCGTACCGGCCCCCGCACCGGCTGTTCGCGCGCCTTTCGCGTCGCGGCGATCGCGTCGAGGGATACGGCGAAGCGAGCTTCGTCTCCTCGATGCCTCGGGACAGATTCGATTCCGCGAAGCTCCCGGCGCAGCTCACCTTCAACGCCGGGCTGGGCGCGCGCGTGGTCGGGACGCTCTGGCTCGATCTCGAAGCGAAGAACCTGCTCGACGACCGCACCCACGAGGACCTGTTCCAGTACCCGCTGCCGGGATTCACGCTCGCCGCGCTGGCGCGCGCCCGGTTCTGAACGAGAGGAGAGACCCAGATGCAAAGGACCGCAGTCCTGCTCTTCGCGCTCGCCGCCGCGTGCGGCCGTGCCGAGCATACGCCGCCGCTCAACAAGATCCCGCTGCCGAAAGGCGCGGCGCTCAAGCCCTACGACGCCGCGAATCCCGGCACGCCGCACCCGTACAACATGGCGCAGCTCGGCGGGAAGGTGTTCGTCGCGCTCGGCAACCTGCGGCCGGACTACTCCGTGGGCGGCCCCGGGTTCCTGGTCGGCGTGGTCCCCAGCCAGGGATTCACCGACGTCATCGACCTCGGAGGGGCCGACGGCCGCCAGTGCCAGAATTCGGGCGCCGTGCGCACCGACGGGACGATGCTCTACGTGACTTGCAGCGGCGATTTCAGCAGCAGCAGCGGACGGGCCCTCGTCGAGGTCGATCCGGCCACCGCCAACGCCCCGCGCACGCGGACGCTGGCCGGCGATGAAGCTCCTTCGGGGCTGGCGGTGACTGCGAACAAGGTGTGGATGGGGCTTTCCTCGTCGGCTTCGCTGATCAGCGTCGACCGGACCACCTTCGCGCTGGCAGACGGCGCCGATGCGGCCCACCAGGCGATCCAACTGGAATGCCCGCACAAGATCTATGCCTATGTCGCCGACCTCCTCACCGTCGGCTCGGACCTGTACGCGCTCTGCTCCTCCGACCAGGCCGGGGTGATCTTCCGTCTCGATCCCTCGACGGGCGCGGTGCGCGGCCAAGCCGACATCGGCGCGACGCCGACCGCGCTGGCCGCGACGCCCGACGGCCGCCTCGCGGTGGTCTGCTCGGGTGACAACACGCTGTGGCTCGCCACTCCGGGTCAGGGCGGCACCCTCACCGCCCAACTGGCGCACACGTACGCGTCGGGCACCAGCACGTTGCAGGGCGTGCGCTCCAGCGACCGGTACGTCTTCACCACGGCGTCGGGGAGCAACACCGTGCAGAAGATCGACGTGAGCGTCAGTCCGGCCAAGGTGGTCGCGGAAGCGACGACGGGCGCGGGGACCGCCCCCTGGGACCTGGCGCCGCTCAGCGACGACGAGGTGGTGGTCAGCGACTCGCTCTCGGACGACTTGACCGGCCTCACCGCCGTGGACTTCAAGACGGCTCCCCAGTAGGACTCGTCAATGCGCCTCCGCGCGACGATCGTCACGCTGGCACTGTCCGTGCCGGCCGCCGCGCTCACGCGGCAGCACCTGGGGCCGCCCGTCCCGGCGGAGGTGCGGCGGGTGGTGACGCTCGCGCCCTCGCTCAGCGAGATCGTGCTCGCGCTCGGCGCGGGCGATCGGCTGGTGGGCGTCACGCGCTTCGACGACGACCCGCGCCTTTCGACGCTGCCGCGCGTCGGCGGATACAACGACCCCGAGCCGGAGACCGTGCTGGGCCTGCACCCCGACCTGGTGCTCGCCCAGCCCGCTCCCGAGAACCGCGGGCCGGTCGAGACGCTGGCGCGCCTCGGCATCCCCGTCGAGGCATTCGCGCTCGGCGACCTGCGGGAGATCGGCGACGCGATGGAGCAGATCGGCGCGCTGCTCGCCCTGCCGGAGCGCGGCCGCGCGCTGCGGGAGGATCTGGAGACGCATCGCGCGCGCGTCCGCGCGCAAGCGGCGCGAGGTCCGCACCCCCGCGCGCTGCTCGTGTTCGGGCTCGATCCGCTCGTGGTCGCCGGGCCGCGCGGGTTCGCGGGCGAATTGCTGCGCGACGCGGGAGCGGTCAACGCCGCGGGCGACGGGGAAAGGCCGTTCGCGCGCTTGTCCGTCGAAGCCGCGGTGCGGGCGCAGCCCGACGTCGTGGTGATCTGCGGGTTCGACCCGCCGCAGGGCCGCCCCGCCATCCCCGGGCTTCCGCGGGCGCGGGTCGAGACGCTCCGGTCGACCGCGCTCTTGCACCCCGGTCCCCGCCTCGCCGAGGGACTCGACGACCTGGTCGCCGCGCTCCGCGGGAAGCGGGCGCCGTGAAGCGCTCCGCGGCGGTGCGCGCCGCGATCGCCTTGCTCGCGCTCGCGCCGCTGGTCGCGATCGCAGTCGGCGTGGGCCTGTCGCTGGGCGCCGGCAGCCTGTCCTGGACCGCGGCGCTCCGCGGGGTGGAGCCGGACGCGACCGTCCTGTTCCGCCTGCGCGTCCCCCGGGTGGTGCTCGCCGCGATCGTGGGCGCCGGCCTCTCCGTCGCGGGGGTCGCGCTGCAGGCTCTCCTGCGCAACCCGCTCGCCGATCCGTTCGTGTTCGGCCTCTCCGGCGGAGCGGCGGTCGGGGCCGCCGTGGCGGTCGCCTTCACCGGCACGGCGCTCGGCGTGGCCGGCGCGTCCGCCGCCGGATGGGTCGGCCTCCTGCCCACGCAACTCGCGGCGGTCCTCGGCTCGCTGGCCGCCGCCGTGCTGGTGTTCACCCTGGGCCGCGCGCGCGGGCGCCTGCACCCGGAACGGGCGTTGCTGGTAGGCGTGGTGTTCAACTCCTTCGCCTCGGCCGTGGTCATCGCGCTCGAGTCCGTGCTCGCGCCGGAGAAGACCCAGGCCGTCCTGCTCTGGCTGGCGGGTACGCTGGGCTACGAGCCCCAGCCGGTCCTGGTCACGGCGGGCACCGTGGTGCTGGTCGCGGTGGCGATCCTGACCGCGCTGGCCGGGCGCCTGAACCTGTTGGCGCTGGGGGACGAGGGCGCCGCCGCGCTCGGCGTGGACGTGGAGGCGACTCGCCTGTTGTCCTTCTTCGCCGCCAGCGCCGCCGTCGGCGCCGCGGTCGCGCTGACCGGGCTGGTCGGCTTCGTGGGCCTGGTCGTCCCGCACGCGGTCCGGCTGGTCGCCGGTCCGGATCACCGCGTGGTGCTCCCTGCATCGGCGCTGGGCGGCGCGGCCTTCCTGGTGCTGGCCGACGCCATCGCGCGGGTGCTCTTCCGCGGGCTGGGGACCGAGCCTCCCGTCGGCGCCGTCACCGCCCTGCTCGGCGCCCCGCTCTTCGTCCTCCTGCTGCGGAGGCGCACGTGACCACTCCGCTGCTGGCGGTCGAGTCGGTCCGCTACCGGCACGACGCGCAGGTGCCGGAGGCGGTCGCCGGCGTCTCGCTGCGGGTCGATCCGGGCGAGGTGGTGGGCCTCATCGGGCCCAACGCCGCGGGCAAGAGCACGCTGGCGCGGATCGCCTGCGGGCTGCTCCGCCCCGCCGCCGGGTCGGTGCGGCTGCGCGGGGACGACGCGTTCGCGCTGCCGCGCCGCGAGCGCGCCCGGCGCGTCGCCTTCCTCTCCCAGGACGAGCCGGCCGATCTGCCCTTCACCGCGCGCGAGGTGGCGCTGATGGGCCGCGCCCCGCACCTCGGGCTGTGGGCGCTGGAAGCGCCGGGAGATCGCGCGCTGGCGGAGGCCGCCCTGGCCGAGGCCGACGCGCTGGATCTCGCCGGGCGGCCGGTGGCTCAGCTCTCCGGAGGCGAGCGCCAGCGGGTGTTCCTCGCCCGCGCATTCGCCCAGGACGCCGCGCTCCTGGTCCTCGACGAGCCGACCGGCGCGCTGGACCTTTCCCACCAGGTGCTGCTCGTCAGGGCGGTCCGGCGGCGCGCGCTGAGCGGCCGCGGGGCGCTCCTCGTGCTGCACGATCTGGCGCTGGCCGGCGCCGCTTGCGATCGACTGGTGCTGCTCCGCGCCGGGCGGCTCCTGGCCGAGGGACCCCCGCTCGAGGTCCTGCGCCCGGAGGTGCTCGGCGAAGCGTACGGCACCGAGGTGGACGTGGTGACCGACCCCGCCACGGGCCAGCCGCTGGTCGCTCCGCGGATCCGGCGCTAGCCGCCGCCGTATTCGGCGGCGCTACGCCTTTCCCAGCGCGGAACATCATGGGATGCGTTCCGGCCGCCGCCGTATCCGGCGTCGCTACGCCTTTCCCAGCGCGGCCAGCATGGCGGTGACCGAGGCCTCACTCGAGGTAGAGCGTGATCCCCGCCATGAGGAACTGGTCGAAGCCGTCGCCGTTCAGCCGGCGCCGGAGCACGATCTGCGCGCCGCCCTTCTCGGTGAGGAGCGCGACGCCGGCCGACGCCCACCACAGATCGTGTGTCGCGTCCCAGGTGGCGCCGCCGCGCAGCGCGACCGCGTCGCCGATCAGGATCTCCACGCCGCCGGAGCCGCGGTGCTTCACGTCCTTGAGGTCGGACAGGTCCGCCTTGTAATCGAAAGCGAGGTGCCAGTCGCGGTCGTTCCCCCAGGCGATCCCCACCGTGCTGGTCAGCGGGAAGCTCGGGATGGCGCTGGTCGAGACGTTCTGCAAGACGGCGCCGTAGGCGAAGCCGCCTCGGTTGACCAAGAGGCCAACGTCCTGCGCGAAGGTGCGCACCAGGCCGTCGGGCGTGGCGAAGCGGTAGTACTTCGTCTCGCCGCCGAGGAAGTAGCCGCCGCCGGCGGCGTAGGAGTAAGCGAGCGCGCCGTACCATCCCTCGCCTCGCCCTCCGGGCTGGCCGCTGCCCCAGCGCGAAAAGAGGAATCCGGTCCCGACCGCGGAGCTGGTCGTGTCGACGATGCTCGCGATCAAGGCCTGCGCCGGGAAGCGCGAGTCGAGCAACCCGTCGACCTCCAGGTGGTACCTGCGCTGCTGCGCGATCCCGGCCGGGTTGACGGTGATGGCGTCGTTCCCGGTCGCGATGGCGGCGTGCGCGCCGCCCATCGCCGTTGCGCGTGGCATGTCGACGAAGACCGGCCATGGCGCGCCCGGGTCCTTGATGCTGTTGTCGGCCCGCGCGGCCGCGGCCACGGCGAGCAGGGCGGCGAGGAACGCGCGCATTCGCGGCGCAGTGTACGCGGGCCCCTGCCGGGAGTCCCGAAAACGCCCCGGTGCGGTTTGGGGCAGCCGATGTTACCTTCGCGGCCCGCGGAGGTGCGATGAACCATCCCTTGCGCAAGGTCGTCGTCCCGGCCGCCGGCCTCGGCACCCGGTTCCTGCCCGCAACCAAGGCGGTCCCCAAGGAGATGCTCCCGATCGTCGACACGCCGGCCATCCAGCTGATCGTCGAGGAGGCGCTGGCCGCGGGGGCGGAAGAGGTGGTGGTGGTCAACGGGCGCGGCAAGGGCGCCATCGAGGACCATTTCGACCGCGCGTACGAGCTGGAGGACCAGCTGCAGCGGAAGGGAAAGAAGGAGCTGTTCGAGCAGGTGCGGCGCATCAGCGACTCGGTGCGGCTGGTCAGCGTGCGCCAGAAGGAGCCTCTCGGCCTCGGGCACGCCGTCCTCGCCGCGCGCCATGCGGTCGGCCTCGAGTGGTTCGGCGTGCTGCTCGGCGACGATCTGGTGGACGCGGAGGATCCCGCCATCGGTCAGCTCGTGCGGCTCTCGCAGAAGACCGGGAAGGCGGCCGTCGCGCTGATGCCCGTTCCCGAGACGCAGGTGCACCTCTACGGAGTGGCGGCGGGCCGGGCCATCGACGGCGGCCACATCGAGGTGGAGCGCATCGTGGAGAAGCCGCCTCGCGACCGCGCCCCGTCGACCCTCGCGGTCATCGGGCGCTACGTGCTGCCGCCCGACGTATTCGACGTGCTGGCGCGGCTGCAGCCCGGCGCGGGAGGAGAGATCCAACTGACCGACGCGCTCGCCGTGCTCGCGCAGCAGAAGCGGCTCCTGGGCGTCCGCCTCCAGGGGACACGCCACGACGCCGGCGACCGGCTCGGCTACGTGCAGGCCAACGTCGCCTATGCGCTCAAGCGGTCCGACCTGCGCGCGCCGCTGCTCGCCTGGCTTCGCGAGGTGGTGAAATGAAGGGCTTCAAGCGCGCGGTCCGGCCGGCGCTCGCGGCCGCGGTGCTCGCCGCGGCGCCTGCCCTCGCGTACATCCCCTCGGTCGCGGTGCTCCTGAAGAAGGCAGCCGCGCGCGCCAACGAAGGCAGCCGGACCCGGGACGTGACGCTCACCGGCACCCTGCAGATCGGCGACGCCGCCCCGACCCAGCGGGTGCTCGCGCTGCGCTTCCCTCTCTCCTGCCGCTTCGAAGGAGGCGCGCAGGTGCGCGGGACGGTCGCGCAGCCCCTTCCCTCCAGCGCCGCCGGGAATCCCGAGCAGGAGCTGATCGAGCTGGCCTGCCCGCTGATCGCCTATCGCGGCTTGCGGTCGGCCGATGCGGAGAGCGCGCTGGGCGCGGTCGCGACCATCGCCGGCGCCGACCTCACCGGCGCGGCCGCACACGACCGCCTGGGCGATCGCGTCGCGGTGGTGGTGGGCGCGCCGCCGCGGCAAGCCGATCGGCCGCAGCTCTGGCTCTACAAGGACACGTACGCGCCCGCGCGTCTGATCGCCCGCCGCGACGGGCACCTCGAGGACCTGCGCCTGCTCGAGTACGGAAACCCTGCCGCGGCCGAGTGGTTCCCGCGCATCCTCGAGCTGTACCGCGACGGCAAGCCGTCGGCGCGCTTCGAGGTGCTGGAGACCAAGGGCTTCCGGGAGACCGGCGAGGAAGAGGACGACGACCGCGAGTAGACCGCATCCGGGGGAAGACGGCCCTCCCGTTCCGGCCGGCGCGCGCCCCGGGACCAGAGCGACGCGCGTGGACGACGGCACGCTCGTCGAGGTGGCGCTGCCCGTGCCGGCGAACGGCGGCGTGTTCACCTACCGGCTGCCGGAGGGCGCGGTCGAGCCCGGCCGCCGCGTCCTGGTCCCGCTGGGCCGGCGCACCGCGACCGGCGTGGTACTCGGTCCCGCCCACTCCGTGCGCGGCGAGCTGCGCGACGTGCTGCGCGTCCTCGACGAGCAGCCGCTCCTCCCGCCCGACGTCCTCCAGCTCGTCCGCTGGGCCGCGGCGCACTACCTCGCTCCGCTGGGGCTGGCGGTCCGCGTCGCGCTGCCGCCCGGGATCGATCTGCGCGAGGAACTGCGGGGCGCGCTCACTCCCGACGGCGAGGCGCTGCTCGAGGGCGTGCAGCGGGCGCTCTTGCCCGGCGGCCGGGAAGCGGCGACGCGCACGCGGCAGCTGCTGCGCGCCGTGCGCGAGGGACGGGCGCTGCGCCCCGCGCAGCTGCGCGCGCTGGAGAAGCGCGGGCTGGTCGCGCTGACCACCTCGGAGGCGCGGCCGCGGGTGCAGGCGCCGCAGGTCGAGCTGGCGGCGGCCGTCCCGGGCGCCCAGCCTCCGGCGCGGTCGCCGCGCCAGGCGGAGGTGCTGGCCTGGCTCCTCGCGCGCGACCCGGCGGGCGTCCCGGTCGAGGAGCTGCTCGCCGCGTTCCCCGGCGCGCGGCCGCACCTGCGCAAGCTCGCGGCGCGCCGGCTGGTCGCGCTGCGCACCGAGCCGGCCGGAGCGGCGCGGCTGCCCGACGCGCCCTGGGGCTCGGCCGTGGTGCGGGAGACGGCGGCGCAATCCGCGGCCCTGGTCGAGCTGCGCGCGGCGCTGGACGGGCGCGCGTACGCGCCGTTCCTGCTCGACGGAGTCACCGGGAGCGGGAAGACGCACGTGTACCTGGAGGCGATCGCCCACGCCCGGGGCCAGGGCCGCGGCGCGCTGGCGCTGGTGCCGGAGATCGCGCTCACGCCCCAGCTCGCCGGGAGGTTCCGGGCCCGCTTCGGAGACGACGTCGCGGTGCTCCACTCGGGGCTCACCGAGCGCGAGCGGCTGTCGGAATGGCACCGGGTCCGCGGCGGCGGCGCCGGCGTGGTCGTCGGTGCCCGCAGCGCCGTGTTCGCGCCCGTCCGCGACCTGGGGATCGTCGTGGTGGACGAGGAGCACGAGCCCTCGTACAAGCAGGAGGATCGGCTCCGCTACCACGCCCGCGATCTGGCGCTCGTCCGCGCGCGCGACGCCGGCGCGGTCGCCGTGCTGGGCAGCGCGACGCCTTCGCTGGAGACGCTGCGGCGCGCGCAGGAAGGCAAGCTGCGCACGCTGCGGCTGCCGGAGCGCGTCGACGGCCGCGCGCTGCCGGCGGTGGAGATCGTCGATCGCAAGACCACCCTGCGAGGGCGCGGCGATCCGGCGCTCCTCACGCCCGCGCTGTCCGAGGCGCTCCAAAAGACCGCGGCGCGCGGCGAGCAGGCCATCCTGTTCCTCAACAAGCGCGGCCACGTGCGCAGCCTGCTCTGCCGGTCCTGCGGCGCCGCCGTGGGCTGTCCCAACTGCTCGGTGGCGCTCGTCCTCCACCGCGCCTCCGGCGCCGCGCTCCGCTGCCACCTCTGCGGGCACGAGGAGCTGCCCCGCCCCTGCGCGGCGTGCGGCAGCGACGACCTGCTCCCCCTCTCTGCCGGCACCGAGCGCGTGGAAGAGGAGCTGCGCGCGCTCTTGCCCCGGGCGCGCGTCGCCCGCCTGGACCGCGACTCCGCGGGCGGGCCGGGCAAGGCGGCCGCCCTGCTCGCACGGTTCGCCCGGCGCGAGCTGGACGTGCTGATCGGGACGCAGATGGTCGCCAAGGGGCACGACTTCCCCGGGGTCACGCTGGTCGGCGCGCTCGACGCCGACGGGCCGCTCCACCTGCCCGATTTCCGCGCGGCGGAACGCTGCGTCCAGCTGCTCGCGCAGGTGGCGGGGCGGGCGGGCCGCGGCGAGCAGCCCGGACGGGTGCTGATGCAGGCGTTCCGGACCACCGAGCCCGCCGTCGTGTTCGCCGCGGCGCACGACTACCATGGCTTCGCCCGGGGTGAGCTGGCGCGGCGCGAGGCGCTCTCGTTCCCGCCCCATGCCCGGCTGTGCGCGCTGCGCCTCCAGGGGAACGTCGAGGCGCGCGTGCAGGCCGCCGCGGAGCGCCTGGCCGGGCGGGCCCGCGAGCTGCAGCGGCGCGGCGGAGATCCGGTGGACGTGCTCGGACCGGCACCCGCTCCGATCGCGCGGCTCCGCGGCAAGCACCGGTTCCAGCTGCTGCTCCGCGCGCCGGAGCACGGCCCGATCCACCGCCTCTGCCGCGCGCTCGGCGAGGTGCCCCTTCCCTCCGGGGTCGAGCTGGCGGCCGACGTCGACCCGGTCGCCCTGCTCTGAGGAGCAGGCGGCCAGGCGCCGAATCGCGGACAGCCAGAGCGGGAATCCTTGCTGCAGTGCCTCTGGGCACCGACTATACTCAACCGCCCGTTGGAGGGACGACCGGACATGGCCCTGCGCGACATCCTCATCTACCCCGACCCCCGCCTGAAGCAGAAGGCGAAGCCCGTGGCCGAGGTGGACGCCTCCGTCCGCAAGCTGTGCGACGAGATGGCGGAGACGATGTACGAGGCGAACGGCGTCGGGCTCGCGGCGCCCCAGGTCGGCGTCCTGCAGAACGTGATCGCCATGGACGTCGAGCAGCGGCCGTCCGCGGAGGGCCAGCCGGCCAAGAAGAAGGGCGAAGGCTTGTTCTGGCTGATCAACCCCGTGATCAAGGTCGGCGAGGGGGAGTTCACGTACACCGAGGGCTGCCTCTCCATCCCGGACGAGTACGAGGAAGTCACCCGGTTCGGCCGCATCGTGGTCGAGTTCCTCGGCCGGGACGGCAAGCAGCACCGGCTGGAGGCGGCGAACAACCTGCTCTCGGTCTGCGTGCAGCACGAGATGGACCACCTCCAAGGCAAGCTGTTCGTCGACCACCTCAGCGCGCTCAAGCGCGAGCTCATCCGCCGCCGGATGAAGAAGCTCAAGACGCAGCGCGAGGCGGAGCGGAAGGGCGAGGCCACGGCACTGTAGCCGTCCGTCGGATCGCTGGCGACGCGATGCGGCGAGGCACCCTTGGTGAAGCGCCCGGCGGCGCTGAAGATCTGTCACAGTCGGAGCGTCCGAGGTGTCATCGCACCGATCCGCGCAGCGCGGGGAGGAGCGGATGAGGGGGTCGATCCTGGGCAGGGGAGCGGCGCTCGCGAAGGTCCAGCTCGCCGCCGCGCTGCTGATCGCGGCCGCGGGGCGCGCGGACGAGGCGCGGCCGACGCTGCTCGGCCTCGAGCAAGGCACCCTGAGCTACACCGTGGTGCACAAGCTGCACCAGGTGACCGGCACGACGCAAAAGCTAGAGGGTCTCGCCCGGCTCCAGCCGGGAGGCCCCACCCTGGTGCAGGTGCGAGCGCGCGTGGCGACCTTCGACAGCGGCAACTCCAACCGCGACGCGCACGTGCGCGAGGCCACGCAGGAGCCGCTGCATCCGGTCGCCGAGGTGAAGGGGACGCTGCCGCCCCTGACGCTGCCGCTCGCCGGGCCCCAGGACGTGACGCTGGACGCGCGCGTGGAGCTGAACGGCATCCAGCAGAAGCAGGCCATCCCCGTCCACCTGGAGCCGTCGGGCCGGCGGGGTGTGCGGGCCAAGTTCTCCTTCCCCATCAGCCTCGACGCGTTCCACGTGGATCGGCCGGAGCTCTTGCTCATCAAGATCGAGGACCGGGCGGTGATCGCCGGCGACGTGCTCTTCTCGGTGCGCGAGTGAGGATCGCCCTGGCCGCCGCCGGCTTTGCGCTGTGGGCCTGCGCGTACCCGGTCGATCGCGCCGATTGCGCCATCGATTCGGACTGCGGCGCAGGGGGGTTCTGCGTGGCGGGCGGCTGCCGCCAGGGATCGCGCACCTGCCCCACGCTGCAGCCCAGCTACGCGAGCATCGACCGCGACCTGTTCCAGGTGAGCTGCGGGACCTCGGGGAACAAGGCGTTCAACTGCCATTCGACGGACGGGGCGGTGAGCTCGAGCTTCCTCGACCTCTCCGGCGACGCCTATCCGCGGCTGGTCGGCCGCACCGCGGTGAACCCGCTCGGCGATCTGAAGGACCTCGTGCTGGTGAAGCCGGGCGATCCGGACAACAGCTTCCTCGTCCAGAAGCTGCGCCTGACCGCCGCCCTCGACGCCCACCTCGGCAGCGGCATGCCCGCGGATGCGCCGGGCTCCATCTGCGCGAGCTCGGTCGCTACCGTCGCGCAGTGGATCCTCGGCGGCGCGGGGAGGAACTGATGCGCGCCATCGCCGCCGGCGCCTTCTGCGCCATCGCCGCTCTGGGCCGGGCCGCGCTCGCGGACGGGCCCCGAACGCTCGAGGCGCGGACGCGGGTGCACTGGCCGCCGCCGTTCGAGGCGGCGAGCGGGGGGGCGAACCCCGGCTGGGTGCCGCGACTCGCGGACGCGGTGCAGGCGCAGGCGCCGGAGCAGCAGCAGCCACAGGAGCCGTCCGCCCCGCCCACGCCGCCCGAAGGGCGCGCCGCGTCCGCTCCGGGCCAGGACTTCGACCTGCTCGCGCCGGAGAAGCCGCCCGACGAGGCGAC
>DASWGQ010000128.1:0-2057 GCA_036393595.1 Myxococcales bacterium
TCCGTCGCTGTGGGGCGCGGATCCGAAGCGCCAGGAGGTGGCGAAGGACCGCCTCGGGTGGCTCGAGGTGTCGCAGAGGATGCGGCCCCACGCGCCCGAGCTGGCGAGCTTCGCCAAGGAGGCCGCGCAGCGCTTCCGCCACTGCGTGCTCCTGGGGATGGGCGGCTCGAGCCTCTGCCCCGACGTCCTGTCGCGCGTGTTCGGCAAGCAGCCCGGCGGCCTCGACCTGCGCGTGCTCGATTCCACCGCACCGGACGCGGTCCGCAGGGCGGTGGAGGGCTTCGATCTCGCGCGCACCCTCTTTCTGGTGTCGTCGAAGAGCGGCACCACCACCGAGGTGGATTCGTTCTACCGGCACTTCCGCTCGGTGCTGGAGGGCGTTTCCCCAGGCAAGGCGGGCGGACAGTTCGTGGCCATCACCGATCCGGGCTCGCCCCTGCACCAGCTGGCGCGGAAGGAAGGGTTCTGGCGCACCTGGACGAATCCGGCGGACATCGGCGGCCGCTATTCGGCGCTGTCCCTCTTCGGGCTGGTCCCCGCGGCGCTCCTGGGCATGGATGTGGGCAAGCTGCTCGACGAGGCGGACCGGGCGGCGCTGGCCTCGCACGCACGCGTGCCCCTGAAAGAAAACCTGGCGGTGCGGCTGGGCGCGATCGCGGGCGGCTGCGCGCGCGCCAGGTGCGACAAGCTCACGCTCTTGCTCAGCCCACGCCTGCGGCCCTTCGGCGCCTGGGTGGAGCAGCTGGTCGCCGAGAGCACCGGCAAGAGCGGCCGCGGCATCCTGCCCGTGGACGGCGAGCCGGTCGGCACGCCCGAGGTGTACGGCAACGACCGCCTGTTCGTCGCGCTGTGGCTTTCGGGCGAGCACGCGCCGGAGCACGAGCGCGCCCGAAAGCCACAGCGCGACGAACAGGCTTTCGGGCGAGCACGCGCCGGAGCACGAGCGCGCCGTGCAGGCGCTCGCGGAGGCGGGTCACCCGGTGATCCGGTGGGAGGTGGCGGGCGAGTACGGCCTCGGCGGGGAGTTCTTGCGCTGGGAGATCGCCACCGTGATCATGGGCGTGGTCCTGGACATCGAACCGTTCGACGAGCCCGACGTCGCGGTCGCGAAGGAGAAGACCAAGGAGCTGCTCTCGGGCGGGAAGCTCCCGCCGGCCGAGCCGGCCGTGCGCGGGGGAGGGCTTTCGCTCTTCTGCAGCCCGGAGCACGCGGGGATCTTGCGCAAGGCGGCGGGCACGCTCGGAGAAAAGGGCGCGTCGAGCCCGGTGACCTGGATCGCGGCGCACCTCGCTCTGGGGGACGAAGGCGAATACGTGGCGCAGCTCGCGTACGTGGTGCCCGACGACCGGCTGCACGCGGAGCTCTCCAGGCTGCAAGGCGAAGTGCGCGACGCGACCGGGCTGGCCGTCACGCTCGGCTTCGGCCCCCGCTACCTGCACTCGACCGGGCAGCTCCACAAGGGCGGGTCGAACAACGGCGTGTTCCTGCAGGCCACGGTGGACGGAGGGGCGGACATCCCCATCCCCGGGCAGCCGTACGGATTCGCCACGCTGTTTGCCGCCCAGGCGCGCGGCGACCTGGAGGTGCTGCAGGCGCGCGGGCGGCGCGCGCTGCGCGTCCACGTCGAGGACGGCGACCCGCGGAAGTTCTTGCAGGCGGTGCGCGAGGCCCTGGAGCTGATTCGCAGCTAGTCCGCGCGAAAAGCGCAGCGCCGCCGAACACGGCGGCGACTGGAGGCGGCGATGCAGATCGCGATGCTCGGCCTGGGCAGGATGGGCGCCAACATGGCGCAGCGGCTGCTGCGCGGGGCGCACAAGGTGGTGGTGTACGACGTCGACCCGCGCCGCGCGACCGAGCTGGCCGCCCACGGGGCGACGCCGGCCACCACCCTGGACGAGGTAGTCGCCGCCCTGCAGCCGCCGCGCGTCGTCTGGACGATGGTCCCGGCCGGCCGGATCACCGAGGAGCTGATCGTCTCGCTCGCCGCCAAGCTGTCGCGCGGCGACCTGATCATCGACGGCGGCAACTCCAACTTCAAGGAATCGATGCGCCGCGCG
>DASWGQ010000129.1:0-6964 GCA_036393595.1 Myxococcales bacterium
AGCGTGTTGGAGTTGACGGTCGGGTTCCCGCCGAAGACTGCCGCGCTCACCCGGCGGACGCAGAAGAGCTCGTTGAAGGGCTCGGCTGCGCGGCTGGTCGTGTTCGCGCACCCGCCCGGGAAAGTGGCGTCCGGAAAGAGCAGCTCGCCGACCCGCAGATGCAGCAGCACCACGCCGGTCTGCGACGTCTGCGACGGGACCGAGAGCGGCTGGCTGGGGGCCGGGGGGTCGCCGGGCGTGGTCGAGCAGGCGCCGGAGTCCTTGACGATCCAGGCCTGGACCGTGTCCACGCCGGGCGTGGGCACGACGCCCAGGTTGTACTGGAAATCGATCACCTGGTCGGGGATGCACAGCGACTTGCCGATGTGCACCGACTGGGCCTCCCCTGTCGTGAAGGTCGAAGCGAAGCTGCTGGTGATGGTGAACTGGGCAGAAGCGGCGGCGGGCGCGAGCAGCGCCGCGACGAGGGCGAGTCGTGCCACGCGCGCTGAGATAGCAAACCGCGGGCCAGCGGTGAACCGCCCGCTCGCTCGCGTCCCGGCTCGGGTTGCGGCCCCGGCCGGACAAACTGTCGACCCGCGGCGCCACCGGACGGACAAACTGGCAAGCCCGTCAGTGTTTCAGGCCGAGCGCCGGTTCGTGGTCGCGCAGGACCAGCTCCGCGATCTGCACGGCGTTGGTGGCGGCGCCCTTGCGCAGGTTGTCGGAGACGACGAACAGCGCCAGCGCGCGCTCCTGCGAGAGGTCCTTGCGGATGCGGCCGACCAGCGTGTCGTCGTTGCCGGCGCCGAGCAACGGCATCGGGTAGACGTGCTGCGCGAGGTCGTCCACGACCTTCACGCCCGGGGAGGCGCGCAGCACCTCGCGGGCCCGCTCCGGCGTCAGCTCTTCGCGGAAGGTGAGGTTCGCCGCCTCGGAGTGGCAGTAGAAGACGGGCACCCGGACGCAGGTCGCGGACACGCGGAGATCGGGCAGGCCGATGATCTTGCGCGTCTCGTTGACCATCTTCATCTCCTCCTCCGTGTAGCCGTTGGAGTTGGCCGGCCCGATCTCCGGGAGGAGGTTGAAGGCGATGCGGTGGGGGAACTTCTTCGGCGTGGCCTCGGCCAGGTTGAACAGCGCGCGGCTCTGCTCCTGCAGCTCGTCGATCCCCTTCTGGCCGGCGCCCGACACCGACTGGTAGGTGGACACCACCACCCGCTCCAGGCCGGCGGCGTCGTGCAGGGGCTTCAGCACCAGCACCAATTGAATGGTGGAGCAGTTCGGGTTGGCGAGGATGCGCCGCCCGCCGGGCCGGAGCGCCAGCTCGACGGCCTTCGGGTTCACCTCGGGCACCACCAGGGGCACGTCGGCGTCCATGCGGAAAGCGGACGAGTTGTCCACCACCACGGCGCCCGCCCGCGCGGCGTAGGGGGCGAACTCGCGGGAGACGGATGCGCCCGGCGAGAACAGCGCGATGTCGACGCCGTCGAACGATTCGGGCTTGAGGCGGCGGACGGTCAGCTCCTCGCCGCGGTACGAAAGCGTGTGGCCCTCGCTCCGCTCCGAGGCGAGCGGCACCAGCTCGGAGACGGGGAACTCCCGCTCCTCGAGCACCTTCAACATCTCTCTCCCCACCACCCCCGTCGCCCCCGCCACCGCCACTTTCACTCTACGCATTTCGACCTCTCTTCTCTCCCCTGCGATCCTACGCCACCGAAGGCCAGCCGACCATTCGAGGTTCACAGGAAAGCTCTCGATGACTCAACAATTGCACCAAGGAGCACACGGAGCTCACGGAGTAGACGTTTTGAAAGCTCCAACTCCGTGTGTTCCGTGCTCTCCGTGGTGCAATCGTTTCGACCGCATCGACCGTCTCTTGGCGTGAATTGCTCAGGGAAGTTTACCGATGCGGCCTTCGCGGAGGGCGATTTCGGCGGAGCTGGGTTGGAGGTAGTTGGGGGAGAGGGAGAAGCAGGCGGATTCGTCGTAGCGGGCGCCGCGGAGCAGAGGGGCGCAGAGCTCGGCGACCGCCCAGGCCGCGGGAGCGCGCGGCTCGTCCAAGGACGGGAGGCCGTTCGCCCGCGCGCCCGGCCCCAGGACCACGGCTCCCGCGGGCAGCCAGGCGGCGAGGTCCTGCGCGCGCAGGACCGTCTCGGGACGGATCAGCTCGCCGTCCCTCACCGCGCAAGCGTACAGCTCCCCGCGGCGCGCCTCGAGCGTGGGGACGAGCAACTCCCCGGGGCGCCGGGCGGACAGCGCCAGTGCGCGGAGGCTCGAGGCCCCCAGGACCGGCAGCTTGCGCGCGTAAGCCAGCGCCTTGACCGCGGCGAGGCCGACGCGCAGCCCGGTGAACGACCCGGGGCCCACGCCCGCCGCCAGCGCGTCGACGGACTCGAGCGGCGCGAGCGCGAGCAGCGCCTCGGGCAGCACGTCGCCGGCCTTCTCCGGGTGCAGCGACTCGGCGACGGCGCGCCCGTCCTCCCACAGCGCGCAGCTGAGCAGGGGCGACGAGCTGTCCAGCGCGAGGACGCGCAAGGCGCTACTCGAAGAATTTCCGCATCGCGTCGTTGCGCAGCGCGAACAGCATGAGCCCGAGCACCAGCGCGATCCCGACCACGTTGGCGATCTCCCGGAAGCGCAGCGACAGCGGCCGGCGGCGGATGCCCTCGATGCCGGCGGAGAGGACGTGGAAGCCGTCCAGCACCGGCAGCGGGATCAGGTTCATCAGGCCCAGGTTCACGCTGATCATGGCCATGACGTACACGAACATCTGCCAGCCCGCGTCGGCCGCCTTCCGCGCCACGTCGGCGATCATGATGGGCCCGCCGATCGCCTCGGACGAGATGCGGCCGCTGACGATCTTCGCGATGCCCAGCGCGAGGCCGCGGATGGCGCCCACCGTCTCGGTGAAGCTGCGCGCGGCGGCCTCGCCGATGGGGTAGCGCACCCAGATGCGCTCGGTGTCGCCGCTGAAGATGGCGGCGTCGGGCGCGGCGCCCAGCTCGGGCACCTGGACGCGGATGCCCGACTCGTCGCGCTCGGTGCGCAGGCGCTGCCGCACGGTGACGGTGAGGAGCTTTCCGTCGCGGCGGACGGTCATCGGGAACGGCTCGGCGCCCTTGGCGCGGCGCACCGTCTCCACCTCGTCGAACCACCACAGAACGGGCTTCCCGTCGATCGAGATCACCCGGTCGCCGCGGCGCAGCCCCGCCTCGTCGGCGGCGGAACCGGGCTGCACGGCGAACAGGTTCAGGTCGGCGCACTCGAGGCCGGATCCGGCGCCGGCGGCGTCCAGGGTCAGCTGCAGCGGCTCCTGCGTCCACAGCGTCCCGCCGGGCGCGGGGACTTCGAGGCGCCGCAGCACCTCGATCGGGACGGGCCCGCGCAGCGAAGGCAGGCGGCGCTCCAGCTCCTCGTAGTCCGGCACCGGCTGGCCGGCCACCTTCACCACCAGATCGAACGTCTTCAGGCCGGCGCGCGCCGCCGGCGTGTCCGGCGCGGTGATCGCGATCTCGGCGATGCGCGGGGCGGCCGAGATGCCGATGCGCCCCTGCTTCACCGTCTCGATCGGGTTCGTCTCCTCGTGCACCGCGGGCGTGAGGCGGACGTCGAAGCGCTGGCCGCCGCGCTCGATGGTCAGCGTGAGCGGCTGCCCCGCGTGGGTCCGGATCTTCTCCTGCAGCATGAGGAAGCCGTCGACCTTCTCGCCGTCGACGGCCACGACCCGGTCGCCGTATTGCACACCGGCCTGGGCCGCCGGCGACCCCGGCTTCACGTAGCCGACCTTCGCCGCCAGGTCGCGGTGGGGCGCGGCGTTCACGGCGAAGTAGAGGACGAGCGCGAGGAGGAAGTTCGCCGCCGGGCCGGCGAAGGCGATGGCGGCCTTCTTGCGCGGAGGCTGCTCGAGAAACCCCCTCCCCCGGTCCTCGGGCGCAAGCTGCTCGAGCGGGTTGTCGCCGGCGAACTTCACGTAGCCGCCCAGCGGCAGCAGCGAGACGCGGTACTCGGTCTCGCCCCACTGCACGCCGAAGAGCTTGGGGCCGAACCCGATCGAGAACCGGACCGCCTTGACCCCCAGCCACTTGCCGACCAGCAGGTGCCCCAACTCGTGGAAGAAGACGATGACGCTGATGAGCACCGCGAAGGAGACCAGCGTCAGGCCGGCCGAGTGCATCCAGGAGGTCATTCCGACCAGTGTAATGTGCATGACGGGGATTTCCAGCACCGCTTCAGCGGAGGTACGGGAGGACGCGTGCACACAAGAGGACAAAAGGGCCCGTGAAAAGGAGCGCGTCGATGCGGTCGAGCAACCCGCCGTGCCCCGGCAGGAGGCGGCTGGAGTCCTTCGCTTCGTACGCGCGCTTGAGCATCGATTCGCTGAGGTCGCCGAGCGGGCCGAGAACGCCCGCCCCCGCACCCACGACCACACTCCCCCACCAGGGGAGCTGAGGCAACCAACCGAGCGACTTCACCGCCAGCGCGCCGCCGATCGAGGCGAGGAGCCCGCCGGCCGCGCCCTCCCAGGTCTTGCTGGGCGAGATGCGGGGGTAGAGCTTGCGCTCCCCGTACACGCGCCCGGCGAAGTACGCGCCGGTGTCGTTGAGCCACGTCACCGCCAGCGTGAGGACCAGCCACGCGAACCCGTCGGGGAGCTGGCGAAGCCGCACCACCGTGCCGAGCAGCAGGCCGGGATACGCCGCCCCGAGCACGGCGAGGCCCACCCGCTGCGGCGCGCGCGGAAGGTCCGGCTCGAAGAGCAGCGCGTCGACCAGCGAGACCATCACCAGCGCCGTCAGGATGGCGCGCGCGGTGAAGCCGTGGACGTCCAGACCTTCCGTCAGCGGCAAGAGGAACGCCGCGGCGACGGAGGCGATCTCCGCGCCGCGCAAGCGATCCAGAGGCGCGGCGCCCTGCCCCCCTTGCGCCGCTTGCCGCGGCAGCTCATTCAGCTCCCACGCCGCGAGGGCGGCGGCCGCCGAGACGAGCAGCGCGAACGGCAGGCCGCCGAGCCAGAGGAGCCAGAGCACGAGCGGCAGCAGGACCAACGCGGTCGCCACGCGCACGACGAGGTTGCGGTCCACGCCGGTCATACCCCCACCCATCTAGCGGGCGCGTCGGATCTGCGCGCTCGTCTTCCCGAACCGCCGCTCGCGCTTCTGGAAGTCGTCCAGGGCGACGAGCAGCGCCTCCTCGCCGAAGTCGGGCCACAGCGTCTCGGTCAGATGGATCTCCGCGTAGGCGAGCTGCCAGAGGAGGAAGTTGGAGACGCGCACCTCGCCGCTGGTCCGCACCACCAGCTCCAACGGGGGCAGCCCCACCGTCCACAGGCGCTCCTCGACGGCCTCGGCATCGACCTGGTCCGGCCGCAGCGCGCCCGCGCGGGCATCCTCGGCGACCTTGCGGGCCATGGCGACGATCTCCTCGCGGCCGCCGTAGCTCAGCGCCAGGGTGAGGACCATTTCGGAGTTCCGCGCGCTGTCGCGGCGAAGCTCCTCGAGCGGATCGCGGACCCGCGGCGGCAGGCGATCCAGCTCCCCGATGGCGTGCAGCCGGATGCCGTTGTCCATGATCTCGGGGCGCTCGCGGTGGAGATAGTCGCGGAGCAGGTCCATCAGGCCGCTCACCTCGTCCGGCGGCCGGTGCCAGTTCTGGGCGGAGAAGGCGTACAGGGTGAGGGCCGGCAGCCCGAGCTTGCGCGCCGCGCGCGTCACCTCGCGCACCGAGTCGGAACCCCTCCGGTGGCCCTCCAGGCGGGGGAGGCCCCGCTGCTCCGCCCAGCGGCCGTTCCCGTCCATGATGATGCCGACGTGGCGGGGGAGCGGCCGGGCGGCGACCTCGGCGCGCAGGTGCGCCAGCTCCAGCTCGTTGAGCAACTCTCCTCCGTCAAAATGAAGCGCAGGAGTCTACACTAGAGTGCAACCCACAAGGTCCGCGTTGCGAAAGGCGCGGACGTTGTGGGATGCACTCAGGATGGGCAGGCGTGCGTTACCTTAATCCCTATGCGTGGCTGGTTCGGACCGTTCCGCCTCGAGCGGCAGGTAGGTCGCGGGGGCCTGGGGGCCGTGTTTCGCGCGGTCGACTCGCGCACTGGCGCCACGGTGGCGCTCAAGATGCTGCCCCCCGGCGCCGACCCGATCGGCGTTACCCGGCTGCGCCGCGAGTTCGCCGCCTTGCGGACGCTGTCGCACCCGAACATCGTCCGCGTGCTCGACGTCGGCGAGGAGGACGGCATCCCCTGGCTCTCGATGGAGTTCGTGGAAGGGCTCAGCCTTCGCGAATGGCTCTCGGTGGTGGGCGACCCCGTGCTGCTGGAGCCGGAGCCGGTGGAGGGGGCCTCGGAAGGCGTGGACCTCGACGTGCTCTTCGACGAGCCGGACTCGGGCATCTTCCTGGCGACGGCGCGCGCGCGGCGGCTGACGCTGACCACCGGAGTGGAGGCGATGCTCTCGCCCGAGGAGCAGGCCGAGCAGAACCGGCAGGAGCGGCTCGCTGCGCTGTGCGAGTCGATGGCGCAGCTGTGCGACGGGCTCTCGTTCATCCATGCCCGCGGGCTGGTGCACCGCGACTTGAAGCCCTCCAACATCCTCGTCACCCCGGCGCACCGGGCGATCCTCGTCGACTTCGGGCTGGTGAAGCAGCTGCACGAGGACCGCGCCACCGATCCGGGCCGCGCGGTCGGCACGTACCGGTACATGGCGCCGGAGCAGGCCCGCGGGGAAACGGTGGACCTGCGCGCCGACCTGTACTCGCTGGGAGCGACGCTGTACGAGCTGCTCGCGGCGCGGCCGCCGTTCGCCCAGCAGAACCAACTCGAGCTGCTCGAGGCAGTGGTCGGCAAGCGCCCCACTCCGCTGTCGGAGATCAATCCCGGCGCCCCGCGCCTCCTCTGCGTCCTCTGCGACCGCCTCCTCGCGAAGCGCCCCGAGGACCGCCCCCGCGACGCCGCCGAAGTCGCCTCCACCCTCCGCTCCGTCGGCTCCGC
>DASWGQ010000130.1:0-3687 GCA_036393595.1 Myxococcales bacterium
AGCTTCGGGTACCAGACTTCCAGGTCCTCGTACTCGGGTCCGACGAGCATCAGCACGGTTCCTTTGTCCATGGCATGCGCTCCGCTCAGGTGTTAAGCCCGGGCCTCTTGGCGGAGGTCCCGATGTCCGACGAGAAGCTGAAGATCACCCGACGCGGTTTCGTCAAGGGCGCGGGCGTGCTCACCGGCGCCGCGGCGCTTCTGGGAGAAACCCTCGAAGCGTCCGCTGCCGCGGGGCAGGCGAGGAAGCTCGGGCCCGGCGCGGTGCAGATCGAGCTGACCGTGAACGGCGAGCGGCATCGGCTGGCGGTCGAGCCGCGCACCACGCTCGCCGGCGCCCTGCGGGACGACCTGGGTCTCACCGGCACGAAGATCGGCTGCGACCGCGGCGCGTGCGGCGCCTGCACCGTGATGATGGGGGACCAGGCGGTGCCCTCGTGCAGCGTGTTCGCGCTCGACGCGGTCGGCCAGCCGGTCACGACCATCGAAGGACTCGCGCAGGGCGAGCAGCTCGCTCCCATCCAGGCAGCCTTCGTGGCGCACGACGCGCTCCAGTGCGGCTTCTGCACGCCCGGCATGGTGATGAGCTGCCACGCTCTGCTGCAGCGCAATCGCGACCCGTCCGAGGCAGAGGTGCGGCAGGCGGTGTCCGGGAACCTGTGCCGCTGCGGGACCTATCCCAAGGTGTTCGAGGCTGCCCTGGCCGCCGCTTCGGGCAAGGTCGCGCTCGCCGCGCAGCCCGAGGCTTCCGGCGGCAAGGACGCGAGCTCCGCCGCGAACCCGAAGCCCGCGGAGGGCGAGCAGCGCACGGTCGCGGTGGGCGTCCTCGGGGCGGCAGTCCGCCGCGAGGAGCGCAAGGTGCCGGCCGGCGAGCCGCCGACTTGGGACGCCGACGTCCGGCTCTCGGTCGTCGGCCGGCCCATGCCGCGCCTCGAAGGGCCGGAGAAGGTCACGGGCCGCGCGCGCTACTGCTACGACGTGCGCCTGCCGGGCATGCTGCACGCGGCCATGGTGCGCTCGCCGCACGCGCACGCGCGCATCCGCAGCGTCGACGTGAGCGCCGCGGAAAAGATGCCCGGCGTCAAGGCGGCCTACGTCGTCGAGCGGGTCCTGGGTCCCGCCGAGCTGCGCATCAAGGCCAAGGCGCCCGGCAAGTACCCGACCGTGAGGTACGAGGGGCAGCCGGTGGCGGCAGTCGCCGCATCGACGCGGGCGCAGGCGGAGGACGCGGCGCGCCGGGTGCAGGTGGACTACGAGGTGCTGCCGCACGCCTCCGACATCGAGACCGCGCAGCGCCCGGACGCGCCGCTCGTGTTCGAGGGGCCGGTCGAGCAGCCCTCGACCGCGGGCGGGGGCGGAGCTCCGAAGGGCCTGCCGCAGCGGGGCAACGTGCGCGGCCCCAACGTGCAGACCATCCCCAAGGACGCGAACGTCGACGAGGCGCTGTCGGGGAGCGCGGTGACCGTCGACGAGCGCTTCTGGACGGAGGTGCAGACGCACTCCGCGATCGAGACGCACGGGGCGGTCGCCGACTGGAAGCCGGACGGGCTCACCGTCTACGAGAGCACGCAGGGCATCCACTCGGTGCAGGAGGAGCTGGCCACGCTCTTCGACCTGCCGAAGAGCAAGGTGCGCGTCGTCTGCGAGTTCACCGGCGGCGGGTTCGGGGCGAAGTTCGGCGCCGGCAACCACGGGGTGATCGCCGCCCACCTCTCGCGGAAGGCGCGCGCGCCGGTGCGGCTGTTCCTCGACCGCCGCGGCGAGCACCTTGCGGTCGGGAACCGCCCCAGCTCCATCCAGCGGCTGCGCATCGGCGCGACCAAGGACGGCAAGCTCACCGCGCTGCGCCTGGACGCGTTCGGCAGCGCCGGGTGCGCGGCGGGCGCCGGCTGCTCGGGGCCGGTGAAGAACGTCTATCCCGCCAAGGTCGTGCACATCGAGGAGTCCGACGTGTTCCTGCACGCCGGGCCCGCGGCGGCCTTCCGCGCGCCGGGGCACCCGCAGGGCGCTTTCGGGCTGGAGCAGGCCATCGACGCTCTCGCGCACCAGCTGGGGATGGATCCGCTGGAGCTTCGCGACCGGAACGACCCGCATCCGGCCCGTCGCGAGGAGCGGCGCATCGGCGCGCAGAAGATCGGCTGGGCCGAGGCGCGCAAGGTGAAGCCGGGAGCGCAGCCGGGCCCGGTGAAGCGCGGCGTCGGGTTCGCCCAGGGCGTCTGGTACA
Organism: Myxococcales bacterium; assembly: GCA_036393595.1. Taxonomy (GTDB): domain Bacteria; phylum Myxococcota; class Myxococcia; order Myxococcales; family 40CM-4-68-19; genus VBKO01. The sequence continues at coordinate 2,224 of DASWGQ010000130.1, forward strand.
ACTTCGACGGCCCGCCCTCGGCCGCGGAAGTGCTCATCCACGACGATGGCAGCGTGGAGTGCCGGTCCGGCGTCGCGGACATCGGCGGCGGCATCCGGACCGCGGTGGCGCAGGTGGTCGCGGAGGTCTTGGGCGTCCGTCCCTCGGAGGTGCTGGTGCGCATCGGCGACACCGGCTTCCCCATCGGTCCGCCGTCGGGCGGCAGCATGACCACCCAGATGCTGACGCCGGCGGTGCGCCTCGCGGCCGAGAGCGCGCGCGAGCAGCTCCTGCGGCTCGTCCCCGGCGAGCAGGAGCTGCGCTCGGCCGCGCGCAAGCTGAAGGGCCGGACGGTCCGCGGCACCGGTGAGCGCGCGAAGGACTACGGCGGCTGGAAGGAAGACCGCTACGCCACCACCATCGGCGGCGCGCAGTTCGCCGAGGTGGAGGTGGACACCGAGACGGGCCTGGTGCGCGTGCTCCGCGTGGTCGCCGTGCACGACTGCGGGCGTCCGGTGAACCGTCTGGCGCTCGAGTCGCAGATCAACGGAGGCATCATCCAGGGCATCTCCTTCGCCCTGTTCGAGCGGCGCGCGCTCGATCAGGCCACCGGCAGGATGGTCAACGCCGACCTGGAGCGATACCGGATCGCGGGCAGCAAGGACGTGCCGAGGATCGAGTCGTCGATCATCGAGAGCTACCTGGGCCGCACGAACACCGACGTCAGCGGCATCGGCGAGCCGGCCACGGTCCCGACCGCGGCGGCGGTGGCGAACGCCGTCTTCCACGCCACCGGGAAGCGGGTGCGGCACACGCCCATGACGCCGGCGGTGGTGCTGGCCGCGCTGGGAGGTGCCGCATGAACTCCTTCACCTGGATCGAGGCGGCCGACGTCGCGGGAGCCATCGCCGCCGGCGCGCAGCAAGGGGCGGCGTTCAAGGCGGGCGGCGTAGACGTGACCGATCTGATGAAGGAAGGTGTCTCTCAGCCGGCGGCGCTGGTGAACCTGCGCCGCATCGGCGAGCTGGACTTCCTGCGCGAGGAGAAGGGGGCGCTGGCCATCGGTCCGCTCGTCACTCTGGCGCGGCTGGCCGAGGATCCCCTGGTAGTCAAAGGCGCCAGCGCGCTGGCGCTGGCGGCGGGCTGGGCGGGCACCCCGCAGGTCCGCAACCTCGCCACCCTCGGCGGCAACCTCGCCCAGCGCCCGCGCTGCCCCTACTTCCGCAGCGAGCTGTTCCGTTGCCGCAAGAAGGGCGGCAGCGAGTGCTTCGCGATCCCGGGCGAGAACCAGGACCACGCGGTGTTCGACAACGACCTGTGCGCGATCGTGCATCCCAGCGGTGCGGCGACCGCGCTGGTCGCGCTGGGCGCTTCGCTGAAGCTGAAGGGGCCGCGCGGAGAGCGCACGCTGCCCCTCGAGCAGTTCTTCGTGCGGCCCGGGCAGGACGTGCTCCGCGAGAACGTGCTGCAGCCGGGCGAGCTGAT
>DASWGQ010000131.1:0-3373 GCA_036393595.1 Myxococcales bacterium
TCGCGAGGTGCTCACCAAGGTGAAGGTGAAGGTCGAGTCGGGCTCCACCCTGGCCGACGCGCTCAAGGACCACCCGAAGGTCTTCGACACCCTGTTCGTGCAGCTGGTCGCGGCGGGCGAGATCGGCGGCATCCTCGACACCATCCTCAACCGCCTCGCGGCGTACATCGAGAAAAACGAAAAGCTGAAGGGCAAGGTGAAGAGCGCGATGGTCTACCCGTCGATCGTGCTCACCGTCGCCATCGGCGTGACCGTCGTCCTGCTGCTCTTCGTGACGCCCACCTTCGAAAAGATGTTCAAGGACTTCGGCGGCGCGATGCCGGCGCCCACCCAGATCGTCATCGATCTCTCCAAGTTCCTCCAGAAATACATCCTGCTCATGGTAGGCATGACCATCGCGGGCGGCATCGCCTTCAGGACGTGGAAGAAGACCAAGAAGGGCCGCGAGCAGTGGGACCGGTTCACCATCCAGACGCCGATTTTTGGCCAGCTCATCCGCAAGGTGGCGGTGGCGCGCTTCACCCGCACCCTGGGCACGATGATCAGCTCCGGCGTGCCGATCCTCGACGCGCTCGAGGTGGTGGCGAAGTCGGCGGGCAACTCGGTGGTGGAGAAGGCCATCCGCTACACCAAGGAGAAGATCTCCGAAGGCAAGACGATCGTGCAGCCGCTGTCGGAGACGAAGGTGTTCCCCAGCATGGTGGTGCAGATGATCGGCGTCGGCGAGGCGACCGGCGCCATGGACCAGATGCTGAACAAGATCGCCGACTTCTACGACGACGAGGTGGACGCTGCGGTGGCCGCCCTCACCAGCATGATCGAGCCGATCATGATGGTGTTCCTCGGCGGCATCGTCGGCGGCTTCCTCATCGCCATGTACCTGCCCATCTTCTCCATCGCCGGCGCGGTCAAGTAGCCAAGTGGCCGGCGACGCTCCCGAGTCCGGGCGGGCCTCGCCGCCGGATCTGTACCGGAAGCTGGTCCTGCTCACCGGCATCCGCCTGCTGGTGGGCACCGCGCTGCTGGTGGCCACCGCCGGGCTCTCGCTCGCCTCCGAGGGGTTTCCGGGCGGCATCGAGGCTCGCCTGTACGCGATCATCGGCGGGCTCTACGTCGCCTCGCTGGTCTCCATGGTGCTGCTGCGCCGCCGCCGGTTCCTGCACGGCCTGGTGTACGCGCACGTCGCCGCCGACGTGCTCGCGGCCACCGGGCTCGTCTACCTGACGGGCGGTCCGGAGAGCATCTTCACCATCCTCTACCCGGTCGCGATCGTGAACGGCGCCATGGGCCTGGGCCGCCGCGGCGCGGTGCTCGGCGCGGCGGCCGCCTCGCTGGCGTTCTGCGCGCTCGTCTTCGGGATGGAGAACAGGCTCATCCAGCCGGCGGCGGCGTACCTCGCGCACCCGCCGCTCCCCGCGGCGCGGGTGGCGCTCACGGTGGTCCTGAACCTGTCCGCCTTCCTGCTCGCCGGCGCGCTGGCTTCGTTCCTCGCCGAGCAGGTGCAGGGCGCGCGGGCCCAGTTGGAGGAGCGCCAGACGCGGCTGGACGAGCTGGAGGCGCTCTATTCGGCGATCGTGAAATCGATCTCCAGCGGCATCGTGGCCGTCGACGAGCAGGGGCGCGTCACCTACCTGAACCGCGCGGGGCTGGAGATCACCGGCCTCACCGAGGAGCGCGCGCTCGGGCAGAGCCTGCACGAGATGGTCCCCGCGCTGGGCGAGGCGCTGACGCGCAGCAACTGGACCGGCCGGCAGCGCAACGAGGCGATCGTGCGCGGCGCCGACGGGCGCGAGCGCGTCCTGGGTTGGGCGGCGGCGAGGCTGGCCGAGGGCGCGCACGGGAACGTGATCGTCTTCCAGGACCTCACCGACTTCCGCCGCATGGAGGAGGCGATGCGGCGCGCCGACCGGCTGGCGGTGGTCGGCGTGCTCGCGGCCGGCCTGGCGCACGAGATCCGCAACCCGCTCGCGGCCATGTGCGGGTCGATCGAGCTGCTCCGCCTCTCGCCGAAGCTGGGAGCGCAGGAGAAGCGCCTGATGGAGGTGGTGGGAGGAGAGGGAGAGCGCCTCGAGGCGCTGCTCAAGGATTTCCTCGCCTTCGCCAAGCCGCCCTCGCCGCAGCTCGCCGCGGTCGAGGCGGGGCCGCTGGTGGAGGAGACCGCCGACGTGTTCCGCCGCGAGGCCGCTCTGAAGGGAATCTCGGTCTCGGTGGACGTCGACCCGGCGGTCTGGCTGTCGGTGGACGCGAACCAGATCAAGTCGGTCCTCTGGAACCTGCTCGGCAACGCGCGCGATGCCACCGACGCCGGCGGCCGCATCGCCGTCAAGCTGCGCCGGCAGGCAGGCCAGGCGCTGCTCGAGGTGGAGGATTCCGGCCAGGGGATCTCCGCCGAGGACCTGCCGCGCATCTTCGACCCGTTCTTCACCACCAAGGCCGCGGGCACCGGCCTGGGCCTCGCCATCGTCCACCGGGTGGTCGAGGGACACGGAGGCCGCATCGCGGTGCGGAGCGAGCCGGGCCGGGGCAGCACCTTCTCGGTCGCCCTCCCGCTGGCCGCGGACCAGGAACCGGTGCGCGCCGCGAGCGCGGGGTAGAGTGAAGCCATGGCGCGGCTCCTCGTCGTCGACGACAAGGACAGCATCCGCACGATGCTCGACATGCGCCTCACCGCCGAGGGGCATGCGGTGGAGCAGGCGGAGAACCTGGCCAGCGCCGACCGCGCCCTCTCGGGCGGCGACTTCGACGTGGTGATCACCGACCTGCGGATGGGGAAGGGCGGCGACGGGCTGGACGTCCTGCGCAAGGTGAAGGAGCGGCAGGCGCAGACGGAGGTGATCGTCATGACCGCCTTCGGCAGCGACGAGGTGCGCGAGCGGGCCCTGGAGCTGGGCGCGCTCTGCTACCTGGAGAAGTCGCCGCGCCTCGCCTCCGAGGTGGTGCCGCTGGTCAAGCGCGCGCTGGAGAAGCGCGATCTGGCGGCGCGGGGCAGGTCGCTCGCCGAGGACAACCAGCTGCTGCGCGAGCAGCTCGAGAGGCGCGCCCGGCTGGGCGACATGGTGGGCCGCAGCGCCGCCATGCAGGGCGTCTTCGAGCTGGTCGACAAGGTCGCCGCCCCGCGCACCACGGTGCTGATCACCGGCGAGAGCGGCGTGGGCAAGGAGCTGGTCGCCCGCGCGGTGCACGCCCGGAGCCCGCGTGCCCAGCAGCCTTTCGTTCCGGTGAACTGCGGCGCCATCCCGGAAGGGCTGATCGAGAGCGAGCTGTTCGGCCACGTCAAGGGCGCCTTCACCGGCGCGCAGTCCGACAAGGCGGGCCTCTTCCAGACCGCCGAGGGCGGCACCCTGTTCCTCGACGAGATCGCCGAGCTGCCCAC
>DASWGQ010000132.1:0-1853 GCA_036393595.1 Myxococcales bacterium
GGCGCGCGTTGATGGAACGGGAGAAGACAGACGAGGAGCTGCTGGCCGAGTTCCAGCAGGGCGACGCGGGAGCCTTCGAGCGCCTGCTGCGCCGGCACCGGAGCCCCCTCTACACCTTCTTCGTGCGGATGCTGGGAGATCGCGCCAGAGCCGAGGACCTGGCGCAGGAGACCTTCCTGCGCATCGTGAAGGGGTCCGCCGCCTGGGAGCACCGCGCGCGCTTCCAGACCTGGCTGTACACCATCGCGCGGAACCTCTGCGTCGACGCGGCCCGGCGGGAGCGGTTCCGGCGCGCCGAGTCGCTGGACGCGCAGGACGGCGAGGAGGGACGGCCCCTGGTCGACGCGGTGCCGTCGGGCGGCGCGGGACCCGACCGGGAGGCGGAGAGCGCGCGCCTGCGGCCCGTTCTGCAGCGGGCGCTGCTCGCGCTTCCCGCGGAGCAGCGCGAGGTCTTCGTGCTGCGGGAGCAGGCGGGCCTGCCTTTCAAGGAGATCGCCGAGCTCGTGGGCGCGAACGAGAACACCGTGAAGAGCCGGATGCGCTACGCGCTGTCCGGGTTGCGCAAGGCGCTCGCCGAAGTGGGGGTCACGGCCGAGGATGCCGAGCCGGAGCCGCCTCCGGGCGTGCGGCTGGGGAGAGCATGAACTGCGCCGAGTCCCAGGACCTGCTCCTCGACCTCGCCTACCGCGAGCTTCCGCCCGCGCGCGCCGCGGAGGTGGAGGCCCACGTCCTGGGCTGCGCCGCGTGCCGCGCGGAGATGGCGCAGCTCGACGATGCGCGCAAGGCCGCCGCTCCCTTGCGCGAGCTCGAGGAGCCGCCAGCCGGGTTCGACGAGCCGATCCTCCGGGCCGCGCGCGCCGAGGCCGGCCTGCAGGCGGACGGGACGCCGGGGCCCGTGGTGGAAGTCTCCGCGAGCGTGAAGCCGCTGGGCCTCCAGGCGGCGCGGCTCGATCCCCACGCCCGGATGCGCGGCGGGACGGCGCGGCCTGGGCCGCGCTGGGGGCGGCGCGCGGCGGTGTTCGGCTCGATCGCCGCAGCGGCCGGGCTGGCGGTGGTGGTCTCGTCGTCGCTGACCAGGCCCTCGGCGCCGCCGAATGCCGAGGAGGTCGCGCCCATCCAGGTGCGCGCTCCTGGCACGGTTCCGAGCTCGCTCGACGATGCGCTGGCTACGCAAGGGAAGGCTGCCGCGCCGGAGACGAAGGGCGCCGCGCCGTCGCGCGAGATCGTTCGGCCGCCCCCTGCGCGCGCACAAGAACCTGCGCACAAGAGGATTGTGAACGCCCCCGCACCGGCGAAGGAGAAGACCGCGCGGCCGGACCAGCAAGCGCCATCCCTCCTGCTGAAGAAGGAGGCGGACCAGGAAGCCGAGAGGTCCGAGGAACGGTACCAGCCTCTGCACCGCGCGGTCGAAGCGCCGGGCGAGGGTGGGATCGAGGGTGGGATCGAAGGGGGGACCCCAGGCGGGACCGCGGGCGGGACGGTGGTACCGCCTCCAGCCAGCCCGAAGGCGGCAGCGGAGCCTTCCCCCGGGGGATCCAGGCCCGCCGCGGCCGTGCGCTCGTCCACGGATTCGCAGACGCTCCCGGCCGCACTGCCGCGCGGCGCGGTCATCGCACAGCAGAAGGCGGCCGCGCCGAATCCCGATCAGGCGGCCCGACCGGATCCCGATCAGATCGAGGACCAGGCCAGCGCCGCCCGGCGGCGCGGCGACTACGCGCGCGCGGCGGCGCTCTATCGCGAGGCCTCGGCGCTGCGCGGGCAGTCGGAGCCGGCTCGGGCCGCGTGGGACATGGCCCACGCCGTGGAGTGCCTGGCGGCGGGCGGGCAGGTCAACGAGGCGGTCGCGGTGCGCA
>DASWGQ010000133.1:0-4835 GCA_036393595.1 Myxococcales bacterium
TCCGGTGGCTCGGCCGCAGCGCGCAGAGCGCCGTCGGTCTCGTGCGGGGCAACCGCGTCAGCCTGACGAACGAGCTCTTCCGCGCGCTGGATGAGCGCAACGGCGAGTGGCGGCGATCGGTCAGGGCACCGTCGGGCACGCCAGCGGATCGCCCTGAGGTGGGCAGAGTCCCACCGGGACTCCCAGCGCCTGGCAGACGGGCGTGAGGTTCAGGGGATCGACGACGTAAGTGAGGCACGCCGTTGCGTCCCAGCACTCGTCGAGCGTCCCCGTCATGGACGAAGTGGTGACCGCCATGTGCGCTTTCCCCGCGCCCGTGGCGGTGAACGCGGTCTGCAGCGAGAAGCGGTTCCCGTTCGCGTCCGGAAAAAAATAATCGAAGTGACCGCTGCCGTCCGGGTTCCCCGAGAAGAAATAGCTGAACTGCGACAGGCCGAGTCCGGTCGCGCCCAGCTCGATGCGGATCGTGCGGGGACTGCCCAGGTCGTAGTGGATCATCATGACCCCGGCCGGGTCGTTCGGCCCGTTGATCTGCAGGGCGCGCGAGTTGTCGAAGTTGATCGCGATCACGCCCTGGCCCGTTCGCGCGTCGGAGCCGACGAAGTAGGCGTAGAGGACCTCGAGGAACGGCCCGCTGTCGCGCTGGGCGTCGATGGCGAAGGACCACGGCTGCGCCGCCGGATCGCTCCCCGGCTGGGTCGCGACGCGCAGGAGGCTGGCCTCCATCTGCACTCCCGGATGCTTCTGGTCCGGGAAGCTCCACACGCGCAGATCCGGTTTGCGGCTGGTCGGCGAGGAACTGCGGATGGCGTTGATGATGCCGAGCACCGCGTCGACAGCGGCGTTGAGCTTGTCTCCTGTATCGCGCGCACCGACCGCCCACTGCGACGCCTCGCCCAGCGCGCACGCCGGCTGCGCCGACTGGACCGGCACGCTCACGTGCAGGTCGTTCTTGCGGGGCAGCGCCTCGACGAAGGCGATGTCCTCGTTGGACAGGTTCCCGCAGGCCGTCAACAGGAGGAGCGCCGCGAGGGCGCCAGAACGCAGCCCATTCCGTCCGCGCCATGGAAAGGCGTAGCGCCGCCGAATACGGCGGCGGCTAGAAGCCGAACGCATAGTCGACCCCCAGGGCGAACTCGGCGTAGCCGAGGGACTGGTCCTTGTCCACGTTGTAGAAGAGGTAGTTGGCGCGGGCGCGCGCCACCGCTGTCCAGCGCGGGCTGAAGCGCCACCCGAAGGCCAGCTCGGCGCCCGGCGTGAGCGTGAAGAAGTTCTGCGAGGGCAGGTCGCTGCGCCCGGTGAAGCTGCGGAACAGATAGAGGAACGCGAGGCGCGCGCCGACCGACGCGGTCAGCCTCTCGGTCACTTCGAAGTCGCGCCACAGCGAGATCCCGCCCGACAGCTCGCCGAAGCGGACCGGGATGTCCGGCACGCCGGACAGCCGAAGGGTCGACGTGCCGCCTCCCACCGCCACGTCGATGCCCCAGGCGAGCTGGTGGCCGAGGTCGTCGCGCGCCGACATCTCCACCCCGGCGAGCACCGCCGGCGGGAAGAGCCCGTTGCGCGCGGCCGAATCGAAGAAGAGCTGGTAGCCGCCGGTGCCCAGCACGCTCCAGCGCGGCCCGGAGGCTCCCTTCTGCGGGTCGTCCTCGAGCTTGCGGCGCGAGAGCTGCGCGTCGGCCACCTCGATGACGCCGTCGCCGACGTTCACGTCGCCGACCAGCACCGCGTCCTCGAGCCGCTTCTTGACGATGTAGCTGCCGGGCGCGAGGGCCAGGCGGCGCGACGATCCGGCCGCCTTGGCCACTTCCGCGACCGCGCGGCGCTGACCGTCGAGCACCACGTAGAGGCCCTCGTCGGCGGCGCCGAAGAGCAGGCCACCGCGGGCAGGAGCGAGCTCGGTGAGCACCACGTCGCCCGCTCCGCCCAGGTCGTAGAGGTAGACGGGGTGCTGCGCGCCGGCGCGCGTCTCGGCAGTGGAACCGACCGTCCGCCCGTAGGCATAGGTGTACGCCTCGGCGAGCGTCACCTTGCCGTCGCCGCTCGCGTCGGCGTCGCCCAGCAGGCCCGAGGCGAGGTAGTGGGTGAAGAAGCTGCCGGCGATCTCGTCGGACTCCTGCGACTCCTCGTCGGAGGCGGAGGAGGCGATCAGCACCAGGCCGCGCGGGCCCGCGTCGCGGGCGCGCTGCACGTCGAAGGCGGGCGCCGGACGCACGCCTTTCATGCGGGTGATGGCGCCCGACTGGCACGAGTCGAGCAACCCGATGCGCACGTCCGCCGGCGAATCTTGGAGACGCTGGCGCAGCTCGGCGAGCGGCATGCGGGTATCGCGCAGCCGCAGGTCGCCGTCCTTGGCATGGCCGGAGTAGTAGACGAGGAGCAGCGTCTCCTCGCCGCGGTCGCGCGCCGCCCGGGCGCGACCCTCCAGGTCCAGCAGCGCGCGGCGGACGTCGTCGGCCTCGGCGCCGGTGAGCAGGCGCGCGTCGTCCTCGCGCACGCCGCCCAGCCGGGTGAGGATTCCGTGGATGCGTCGCGCATCGCGCTCCGCATACCGGAGCTGGCGGGTCCCCGCCCCGCCTTGCGAGTCGCCCACCACCAGGGCGAAGCGGTGCACGTCGGCGCGCGCCGCACCGGCTGCGACCAGCAGCGCGAGCGGCAGCACGCGGTTCACGGGATGCGCTCCAGCCGGACCTGCACCACCTCGGCGCCCTTGGGAGCGCCCGCAGAGCCGTCGCGCAGCAGCGCCTCTCCGTCGAGCGGCTTGTCGGCGAACACGGTGAGGAGCGTCGCCCGGCGGGCCGTGCCAGTCCACTCGAACGCCTCGGGCAGCTCGGCGCGCGAGGGGCCTGCGTAGAGGAGCGAGGACTCCCGCGGCTCCACCAGCACCACCGCGGCGTACGCGTGGCCCGCCGGCTCGAGGCGCACCATGATCGGCCCCGGGCCTACGACCTTCTGGATCGCGTGCACCTCCGCTCCGCTCCGCTGGAACAGCGCGACCGCCGCCCCGCCCTTGCTGCGCACGCCGCCGTCGTCCGAGGGCCGCAGCGTCAGCGTGGTCCCCACCGCGAGCAGCAGCGCGGCGGCGGCCGCGAGCGGCGCCCAGCGCGCGAAACGAGGCGGCTGTTGCGCGTGCGCGAGCTTCTCCGCCACTCCCGCGGCGAACGCGTCGAAGGGGACGTCGCGGGCGAGCCGCGCGCGCTCGTCCGCGAGCTCCCGCAGCACCGCCTGGCAGCGCGCGCAGCCGTCGACGTGCTGCTGGGTGCGGTCGCGGTCGGCGCCCTGCAATTCGCCCGCGGTGAGCCGGCGCACGCGCATGGCCGAGCACGCCGTCCCGGGGCCTCCCAGATCGACCATCATGGCTCGTCTCCTTCCGGCAGCGCGATGCCGGGCAGCGCCTCGGCCAGGGCAGCGCGGGCGGCGGCGAGGAAGTCGCGAAGCCGCTTGCGCACGGTGGGCAGGCTGCGGCCCGTCGCCTGGGCGATCTCTGCCTGGGTCAGCTCGTCCACGAAGTAGAGCACCGCCACCTCCTGCGCCTCCGCCGGCGCGGCCGAGAGCAGCGCCCGGACCAGCGCGCGCCTCTCCGGCGGCTCGACCTCGTTGCGCCGGTCCTTCGCCAGCTGCGCGAGCTGGTCGCGCCAGGCCGCCCTCCGCGCGCGCAGCTCGTTCAGGCAGTGGTGCGTGGCGATGCGCAGGATCCAGGTCGCCGGCGATGCCGCCTCGCGGAACTCCGGCAGCGCGCGCAGCGCCCTGGCGAACACCTCCTGCAGCGCGTCCTTCGCTCCCTCGTCGTCGTTCAAGAGATATCGGCAGCGGCCGTACACCGCCGCCGCGTGCTTCTCGTACATCTCGGCGATGAGCCCCGCGTCGGCCCTGACGCGGAGCGGGCCGGGGTCGTTCTCCCCGGCCCGCCCGCCCGCGATGACGCGCAGTGCGCTCACGGCATCCCCCTCAGGCTACAGCGGGGTGTTGATGTTGGTCCCGAACGACGCGTCCGCGTAGCTGCAGGCGCTGACCGAGCCGACGCCCGACAGCTGCCCGTACACCGTCACGAACCCGCTCGCCGCGACGCTCCAGCAGTTCGAGAACTGGGCGTTGGCGGTGAGCGGCTTCACCACCGTCACGTCGGCGCGGCCCGAGCCGTCGGCCTTCCAGCGCGAGTGGATGTCGTCGCGCTCCTCCTGGGTGACGTCGTGCCAGGCGATCTCCATGTCGCCGCCGCCGGAGATGTCCTGCTGGTAGTTGTAGTAGGCGTTGCCGACGTCGCCCAGGTGCTGCGTGTCCTGGCTGATCAGGTTGTGGAAGCTCGCCTGGACGTGCGCGGGGCCCACGTTGCTGTAGGTGATGTCGATGGTGCCCTGGTCGGTGGCGTGCCCCGACAGCTGGCCGGCATTGTCGAGGTTGATGGTGAAGGTGCCGCTACCCCGGTGACGCTGCCCGCTCGGCACGGCGTTGCCGGAGATGAGGGTCACGAACTGGGCGGTGGCGTTCGCCTTCGAGCGCGCGCCCAGGGTCCAGTCGAACGAGCCGTTCGCGGCCTCGCTGACGGTCAGCTTGTACTCGTTCGGGTCGAGCGCGCCGGAACCGGGCCCCCAGGTGCAGCTATTGGCGGTGCAGCTGGTCGGCTCGGTGGCGGTCACGGCCTCGACCGCGCCCAGCGTCCACGCGGTGCCCACGTTGATGGAGAACGCGAACGCGACGGTGGCGTTGTACCAGGGATCCGCGCCGACGAGGGCCTGCGACGACCCGTCCGCGGTGAGCGCGTTCGACTGCGACGCCTGCGCCTGCTGCGGGCCCATCGCCACGCCCGAGCTATCGGGCATCGCATCGCGCGCCTG
>DASWGQ010000134.1:0-3759 GCA_036393595.1 Myxococcales bacterium
CAGATGGGCTGGCTGTCCACCGCGGTGCTGGGGATGATCGGCTCGCTGGTGGGCGGCCTCATCGGGCACGCGCTGTTCGGCAACCGCTCGGCCGCCGACGGCAGCTGGGGCTTCACGCCGGGCGGCTGGATCTCGTCGATCATCGGCGCGATCGTCGTCCTCTGGGCGTACCTGGCCCTCGCGGGCCGCCGCCGGACGGTCTGACGGCCGTCGCAGGTCCGTCGCCCGCCCCTCCTCGCTCGCGGGGCTTCCGTTTTTCGCGCGCTGAGCGAGGATGGGGGCGGTGCCGACGGACGTCTGGATCTTCCTGGCCGGCCTCGTGGCCGGCAGCGTGAATGCCGCGGCCGGCGGCGGCACCCTGCTCGCCTTTCCCGTGCTCATCGGCGTGGCGGGCCTCTCGCCGCTCGCGGCGAACACGACCTGCACGGTGGGCCTGCTCCCCGGGATCATCGCGTCCACGGGCGGATACTGGCGCGAGCTCAAGGCCGGTCTGCGGCGCGATGCCCGCCGCCAGCTCGTGCCGTCCGCGGTGGGCGGCCTGCTCGGTGCGTGGCTCTTGCTCTCCCTCGGCGGGCGGGTCTTCGCGCGCGTCGTTCCGTGGCTCCTGGTCGCCTCGGCTGCCCTCATCGCGACCCAGCCGCTGGTCAACCGCTGGCTCGCCCGCCACCGCCCGGAGCACGGGTACCCGGCGGCGACGATCCTGGTCCCGTTCGGGGTGTCGGTGTACGGCGGCTATTTCGGAGCCGCCCAGGGCATCCCGTTCCTCGCCGCGATGGGCCTGCTCTTGCCGCGGCCCATCGGGGAGCTGAATGCGCTGCGCATCCTGAACGCGATGATCAACAACTCGGTCGCCGCGCTCACCTTCGTGGCGCTGGAAGCGCTGCATCCGACCGGAGCGCTCGATTTCCACGCCGCGCTTTCCCTGGGGCTCGGATCCGTCGTCGGCGGCTGGGCCGGAGTGCGCGTGGCGCGCCGGCTCCCCGCGACGGGGCTGCGCGGGTTCGCGGCCGGCGTGGGCGTCGCCATCGGCCTGTACCTCGCGTTCAGGCGCTGACGCCGGCCTGCTCGCCGGCGCTCGCCGCCCGGCGGCTCGCGGCCGCCATCGGGACCAGCGAGAGCGGCGCCGCCGCGGCCAGGAGCAAAAGGCCGACCACGATTCCGGTCTGCCCGAATCCGTCCAGCGCGACGGCGGCCAGCGCCACGCCGGCGGTGCCGCCCAGTTGCCGCAGCAGGTAGAAGAGGCTCGCCGAGGTGGAGAGATCGTGGCCGTCGATCCCCTCGAAAGCGAATCCGTTCATCCCGATGTACAGGAGCCCCGTCCCGGCGCCGCGCAGCGCCTGCGGCAGGTACACGTCGCCCGAGGAGCTATGCGCGATGCGCGCCAGGAGCAGCATGGCGACGGCGAACAGCACCGCCCCCGCCGCGCACAGGGAGCGGGCCCGGAACCGCGTGAGGAGCGGCTGCGCGCAGACGATCAGGGCGCCGCTGGTGACGGCCCCGACGGCCAGCGCGATGCCCGTGTCCGTCGCGCTCATCGAGAGCTGCCGCTCGAACAGCAGCGGGATGAGGAAGATGCTCGCGTACAGCCCGATGCCGTAGAGGGGCGCCGCCGCCAGGGTGCCGGCCAGCGGGCGGTAGCGCAGCACGGAGAGGTCGACCGCCGGCGAACGCACACTGCGCTCGCGCCTCACGAACAGCCAGCCGAAGAGCAGCGCCAGCGCGAGCAGCCAGGCATGGTGCGCGACCCCGAGCTGCAGCGAGACGAGCGCGGCGGCGAGGAGGCCCGCGCCGCGCAGGTCCATCCCTTCGGGGCGCGGGGGCGGCTGCACGTGGAGGTTGCGAAGGAGCAGCAGGCTGGCGAGGCCCAGCGGGACGTTCACCCAGAAGATGGAAGGCCATCCGAACCGGTCGGTGAGCACGCCGCCGATGGGCGGCCCGAAGAGAGGTCCCAGCACGGCGGCGAAGCCGACCAGCGCGACCGCCGTCCCCCGGCGCTCGGCCGGGTACAGCGACATGAGGATTCCCTGCGAGAGCGGCAAGAGGCCGCCGGCCGAGAAGCCTTGCAGGACGCGGAAGGCGATCAGCGGGGCGGCGCTGCGCGAGCTGGCGCACGCGACGGACGCGGCGGTGAACGCCGCCACCTGGGCGACCAGGTACGCCCGCACCCCGACGCGCGCGGCGAGGCCGGCGGAGAGCGGCATGGCGATGAGGCTCGCCAGGGCGTATCCGGTGACCACCCAGCCCACGGTGGCCAGCGAGCCCCCGAGCTCGTTCTGGATCTGGGGAACGGCGACGTTGACGATGCTCCCGTCGACCGCCTGCAGCATCGTCCCGAGCAGGACGCCCGTGACGGCCAGTCGGATTTGGAGTCTGCTGCGCCGCTCCACGCCTGCGCCGGAGCCTACCGGCTGCGCGCGCCCGAAGCGAGCGATCCCGGAGACTTGCGCTCTCGCGTGTGGGAAGATGTGCGTGGAACCGCGGGGCGGGGCGTATTGTTTGAGCACAAAGTATGTGCGACACAGCGTTGGCATAGAACAGCTCCGCGAGTTGTTGTGAGGCGCGTCACCCGAGGAGGACCCATGGGCTTCAAGAACCTGACCGACCACCTGATCTCGCTCTCGCTCGCCGCCGGCCTCGCCGCCTGCGCGGGCTCCCAGCCGGTGCCCGACGCGCAGGCGAACAAGGCCGAAGAGAAGCCCGCCGCGGTGGCGGAGGCACCCAAGCCGGCCGCGCCCGACACCAACGTCGCGGAGGGCAAGGCTGAACTGGAGAAGGCGATGGAGGCGCTGCGCAACGTGAGCGTCTTCTTCGAGTTCGACTCGTCGACGCTGACCTCCGAGGCGAAGGACAAGCTCTCGGCGGTGGGCACCGTGCTCGCGAAGTACCCGGACCTGAAGGTCCGCATCGAGGGGAACTGCGACGAGCGCGGCTCGGAGCAGTACAACCTCGCCCTCGGCCAGCGGCGCGCGGATGCCGCGAAGCGCTACCTGACCTCGATGGGCGCCCACGACCGGCAGCTCACCGCGATCAGCTTCGGCGACCAGAAGCCGAGGGCGACGGGCCACGACGAGGAAGCCTGGCGGCAGAACCGCCGGGACGACCTGAAGGCCATCCCCGCCTCCTATCAGTCGTCGTCGAAGTAACCCGGTTTCACGCAGAGCACGCAGAGGCCGCGGAGTTTTTGGAAGCAAATTCTCGGCGATCTCCGCGAGCTCTGCGTGAACCACCGGGCTTTAGTGGCGGCGCACCTGCTCGAGCACGGCGCGTGCTGCTTGGTGCAGGGTCGGAGTGGTGGCGAGGATTTCGCCGTCCGAGAGGTCCAGCGGGGAGCCGTCGAAGCGGGTGGCCAGGCCGCCCGCTTCGCGGACCAGGACGATGCCCGCGGCGACGTCCCACGGCTTGAGGCCCTGCTCCCAGAAGACGTCCAGCCGCCCGGACGCGACGTAGGCGAGGTCCAGCGCCGCGCTGCCCAGCCGGCGGGTGCCCCGCGCCATCTCGGTGAAGCGGCCGAAGGCCGCGATCAGCTCGGGAAGGCGCTCGCCGTGCCCGTACGGGAAGCCCGTGCACACCACCGCCTGGTCGAGGCTGGCCGCATTCGACACCGAGAGCTTGCGGGCACCCACGAACGCGCCGCCGCCCCGATGGGCGCGGAAGGTCTCGGCCCGCATCGGATCGACGGTGCATCCCGCCACCGGCTCGCCGGAAAGCTCCGCGCCGACCGTGCAGGCGAAGAGCGGAATCCCGTGCGCGTAGTTGGTC
>DASWGQ010000135.1:0-6056 GCA_036393595.1 Myxococcales bacterium
GGTAGATTCAGCCGCCGCCGTATTCGGCGGCCCTGCGCTTTTCATGTCGCGGACGGTCTGGGATCGATTCAGGAGCTGGCCGAGGTGTACCTCCGGATCGACAGGGTCCAGAGCACCCGCGCGACCCCCGCGAACGCGATCGCCCCGGCCAGCGCGCCCAGCGCCGTCCCGGCCCGCAGCCGTCCGAGGAGCGCCAGGGCGGGGTAGGTCGTCATCAGCGCGAGCGGCAGGACGTAGGTGAAGAGCACCGCGAGGAAACCGCGGAAGATGGTGCTCGGCCAGCGCGCCACGTCGAAGACGCTCTGGAAGAGGTAGAGCAGGTTGTCGACCCGCACCGCGAAGAAGGCGATCGACACCACCAGGATGGCGATGGAGTAGAGGACGAGCAGCGCGCCGAGCAGCATCGCGCCGGCCGCGAGCACCTCGCCGGCGGTCGGCGCGCGGCCCAGCTTGCCGAACGCGTAGGCGAAGATGAGCCCGGCGCCGAGCAGGTCCACGATGCGCCAGGGCTCGAGCTTCGCCACCGAGACCAGGAGCTGCGCGTCGGCGGGCTTGAGGAGCACGAAGTCGAGCGTCCCCTTGCGCACGTGCTCGATGACCGCCGTCAGGCTGGGGCTCACCGCGCCCTCGAGCACGCCCTTGAGGGCCACGAACCAGCCCAGGACGAGCAGCATCTCGGGGAAGGTCCAGCCTTCCACCGCCTGGCGCGTCCCGAACACGACCAGGAGCGGCACGAGCGTGACGGCCATCCAGAGGATCGCGAGGCCGCCCTCGACCAGGAACTCCAGGCGGTACTGCAGCCCGAGGGCGATGGACGCGCGCAGCTGCGCCCGCACGATCGCAAGCGCGCGCCTCATCCGCCGTACGCCGAGTAGCGGCGCAGCCCCGCGCGCCAGACCAGGTTGGTGGCGAGGAGCGCACAGGCGACGTAGAGCCACTGCGCGCCGAGCAGCGCGAACGACTCCCCGCGGCCGTGCTTTCCCAGCATCACCTCGACCGGGAACGAGAGCATGAAGCGGAACGGCAACGCCAGGGCGATGCGCTGCACGGATTGCGGGAAGAGGTCCAGCGGGACCAGGTATCCCGAGAGCACCGCCGAGACGCCCAGCCACGCCTCGAACAGGCTCGCCGCGCTCTCCACGTACAGGGCGAGCGTGCCGATCAGCGCCATGACCAGGAAGGTCAGGAGCCACGCCCCCAGCAGGGCCGGCAAGAGCATCAGCCAGAGGAGGGGATCGTGCCCGAGCTGCCCGCGGGCCGTCCACAAGAGGATGGAGACCACCGGGATGGCGACGATCCCGCGCAGCGGCACCGCCGCCAGGTTCTCGGCGCTGTACGCGATGAGCGGGTGGAGCGGCCGGAGGAGCCGCAGCGCCAGGACGCCCTGGCGAATCTCCATGGTCAGCTCCCACACCACCCACGACCCGGTCAAGAGCCGCACCAGGAGGGTGGACAGGTAGTAGGCGGCGAATCCCCGCTGCGTGTACCCGGCCACAGGCCCGCTGCGCGCCACCGCCGCCCACAGCGCCAGCATGATGAGCGGCATGTTGGTGCTGAACATCCAGATGACGAACTCGGCGCGGTAAGCGACCGCGCTGGCGAAACCCGCCCGCAGGAGCGCCGGATATGCCCTGGCGGCCGCGCGCAGGCTCACGCGGCCCCTTCGGCGACGCCGCGCTCGAACAGCTCGCGCATCACTTCCTCGAGCGGCGGGTCCTCGACGGTCAGGTCCACCACGGGCAGCTGCGCCAGCGCGCGCTGCACGGCTCCCTGCAGCTCGGACTGCGACACCTGCAGCACCGCCTGCGCGTCGGTCTGGGAGACGATGCTGCCCAGCTTCGTCAGATCCCGCGCCTCCACCGGGCGCGAGAGCTTGAGGAGCACGCGCTTGTCGGGCCGCACCCGCCGCACCAGCTCGTCGAGCGATCCGTCGTAGATGAGCCGCCCGTGGTCGATGACCAGGACGCGCGGGCAGAGGGCGGCCACGTCGTCCATGTAGTGGCTGGTGAGGAGCACGGTCGCGCCGAAGCGCTCGTTGTAGGCGCGCACGAACCCGCGGACCGTCGCCTGCATGGTGACGTCGAGCCCGATGGTCGGCTCGTCGAGGAAGAGGACGCGGGGCCGGTGCAGGAGCGCCACCGCGAGCTCGCACTTCATCCGCTCGCCCAGGGAGAGCTGCCGGGTGGGCTTGTCGAGCAGGCCCCGCAGCCCGAGCAACTCGGTCAGCTCGGCCAGGGTCTCGTCGTATTGCGGGCGCGGGATGTCGTAGATGGCCCGGTTGAGCAGGAAGGTCTCGCTGGGCGGCAGGTCCCAGAGGAGCTGCTGCTTCTGGCCCATCACCAGCGTGATCTGCCGGAGGAAGTCGGGCGAGCGGTCCTGGGGGGTATGTCCGGCGACCGAGACGTGCCCCGAGGTGGGATGGAGCAGCCCGGAGAGGACCTTCAAGGTGGTCGTCTTGCCGGCGCCGTTGGGCCCGAGGAACCCGACCCGCTCGCCGGCGCCGACCCGGAAGGTCACGCCGTCGACCGCCTTGACCTCCTCCCGGGGGCGGTGCACCAGCGACCGGAGCGCGGCGCGCAGCCCGGGCTCGCGCCGGTGGACGAAGTAGGACTTGCGGAGCCGTTCGACCGCGATCATCGCACTAGAGGAAGTACCGGTCGTGCGGATAGGATTCAACAGGAATGTCCGATCTCTTCGATCCGCGCGACCTCCAGGTCGTGTTCCTTCGCGAGATGCACGAGGCGCGGGCGCGTGCCCGCGAAGCCCTGGCCCGGGCGGGGCGCGAGGCCGGCGACCCCGCCGCGGTGCGCGAGCTGCGCAACTTCTTCCACCGGCTCGCGGGCAGCGCCGGGACCGTGGGCCACGGCATGCTCGCCCGCCTGGCGGGCGCCTGCGAACTGGCGGCGGACCAGGAGCTCGAGCGCAAAGGCACTCTCTCGAAGTTCACCGCGCGCATCTTCGCCGAGGGCCTGGCCGGCTTGGACGACGTGCTCGAGACCCGCACCCCGGCCCTGGGCGTCCTCATCCCCGTCCTGCAGCAGGAGACGGGCGGGTCGCGCGTGGCCCTCGAGGACGTGCCGTCCCGGGTGCTGGTCATCGACGACGACCTGGTGACCGCGCGCGCGACCGAAGCCGTGCTGCGCGCGGCCGGGTTCCTCACCGCCAGCTGCTGCGATCCCGCCGACGCGTACGAGGCGATCCTGCGCGAGAGCCCGGACCTCATCATCCTCGACGTGCTCCTCGGCGAGGTGGACGGGTTCGAGGTGTGCCGCCGCGTGCGCGCCAATGCGGCGCTGCAGCTCGTGCCGATCATCTTCGTCACCCGCCGCGGCGACGTCGAGGAGCGCGTGCGCGGCTTGCAGGTGGGCGGCAACGACTACCTGGCCAAGCCGTTCGATCCGCCGGAGCTGGTGGCGCGGGTCCGCTCGCACCTGTCCCGCCTCTCGGCGCTGCGCGAGATGGCCATCCGCGACGGCCTGACGCGCTGCTACAACCACAAGTATTTCAAGATGCGCCTGGAGCAGGAGCTGGTCCGCGCCCGCCGGTACGGCAGCGCGCTCTCGCTCGGACTCCTCGACGTCGACCACTTCAAGCAGGTCAACGACACCCACGGGCACCCCGGCGGCGACGCGGTCCTCGCCCACCTGGCCAGCCTGCTCATCGCCTCGGTGCGGTCGAGCGACATCGTGGCGCGCTACGGCGGCGACGAGTTCGCCTTCGTGCTGGTGGAAGCGGGCGCACAGGAGGCGGCGGTGGTAGCGGAGCGGATGCGCGCCCGCGTGGAGGCGCACGAGTTCGAGGTGCCCGGCGGAGCGCGGCTGCGCGCGACCGCCAGCATCGGGCTCGCGGCGGCGCAGGGGAAGGAGCCGGCCGCGGGGCTGATCCAGCGCGCCGACGCGGCGCTGTACGAGGCCAAGGCGCAGGGCAGGAACCGAGTCCGGACCTCTACACCCTGAAGCCCCGCACCACGTCCGAGACGCGCTGGGAAAGGTCCTTCAAGACGCCCGCCGCCGCGGTGGTGGTCTCCAGCCGCCGCATCGTCTCGTCCATCATCTTGGTCTGGTCGGTGACCGCGCTGAAGATCTGCGTGATGCCGGCGTTCTGCTGCGAGACCGCCGCCGCGATCTGCCGCACGGCCGCCGAGTTGTCCTTCACGATGTTGGACAGCTGCTTGAGGTTCTCCCCCGAGACGCGCACTTGCTGCAGGCCACCTTCGATCTTCTGCGTTCCCTTCTCGGTGATCGCCACCGCGCCCCGGATCGACCCCGAGATGTCCTCGAGGATCTCGCGCACCCGGTTGGTCGCCTGGATGGACTGATCGGCCAGGCTGCGGATCTCGCGCGCCACCACCGCGAACCCCTTGCCGTGCTCGCCCGAGCGCACCGCCTCGATGGCGGCGTTCAGCGCGAGCATGTTCGACTGGTCGGCCAGGTCCTTCACCGTCTGGGTGATCCCTCCGATCTGCTGGGTGCGCTCGGAGAGCTGGGCGATCTTGTGCGCGATCTCGTCCACCTGGGCGCGGATGTCGGTCAGGCCTCCCAGGCTGGACTCGATGGCCGTCTCGCCCGAGTTGGACACCTCGTCCGCCTTCTCGGTGAGCTTGAGCACCGCCTCGGCCTTCTGCGCCGCGAGCAGGGAGGTCTGCTTGATCTCCTGCGCGGTGACCTGCGTTTCTTGTAGTGCGGTCGCCTGGCGGGTGATGGTCTCGCTCTGCTCGGAGGTGGAGGCGCCCAGGTCGTCGCCGGCCTGCTTGAGCAGGCGCACCGAGTCCTGCAGGGCGCCGACCACCTGCTTGAGCTTCTCCACCATCGCGCCGAACGCCGCCGCCAGCTCCCCGATCTCGTCGCTCGAGGTGACATCGACGCGCTGGGTGAGGTCTCCGTCGAGGATGCGCGAGGTGAGGTGGGTGAGCCGCCGGAGGGGGCTGATGATCTGGCGGACCATGAAGTAGGCGATGCCGATGGCGAGCACCATGGCCAGCGCGGTCACGCCGAACAGGCGCATCTGCGCCTCCCGCAGGCGCGCCGCGATATGGCCCGGGTCGAGGCCGACGTGGACCAGCGCGCCCGTCATCACCGGCGCGGGCACGTCGACGTAGCGCACGCCGTTCAGCGTCACCTCGGTGATCTTCTCGCCCTCGCGCAGCTGCCGGGGGTCCTGCGCCGGCGCCTTGCCCTCGAAGGTGTGGGCGATGAGGTTGCCGTTCGGGCCGACCACCTCGATGTAGGCCAGCCCGGAGTCCTTCTTCACCGACTGGATCGTCGAGGCGATGGCGGATTCGGGCATTTCCACCAGCGCCGAGGCGAGGGTGACGGAGATCGCCTTCGCTCGCGAGCGGCCCTCGCTCTCCAGCACCTTGCCGAAGTAGCTGCCCTCCACGGCACCCACCACCGCCGCGACCAGCGCCAGGGTGGTGCCGACGAGCAGCGAGATCTTCCAGAGCAGGGGGAAGCGCGCTTTCTGGGGTCCTGCCACCAGCTTGGTGTCCATCCTCGTCACCTCTCTCGATTCGTGCGCCGTGCGGAGCAGAGCCCCGCGAGCATGGGCGCGATGTCTTCCAGGGGAAGCAGCGTCTCGGCGGCGCCGCAGGCGCGGGCGGCGGCGGGCATGCCGAACACCACGCTGCTCGCCTCGTCTTGCGCGAAGGCGGAGCCGCCCGCGTGCCGGATCGCCAGGAGCCCCTGCGACCCGTCGTCACCCATCCCGGTCATCACCACGCCGACGGCGCGGGCCCCCAACGAGCGCGCCAGCGAGTGCAGCAGGCGGTTCGCCGAAGGGCAGTGCACGCCGCTCGACCGCGGCGTGCTCAGGCGCCCCACCTCGTCCAGCTCCAGGTCGCATCCGTCGGGCGCCAGGTAGACGCGCCCGGGCTGCGCCGCCTCGCCGTCGCGCGCGACCTGCACCCGCATCGCGGCCACCTCGGAGAGCCAGCGCGTGAGGCCGGAAGTGAACCCGGCGGCGATGTGCTGCGCGATGAGCACCGGCGCGTGCAGGTCGGCCGGCAGGCCGCGCAGGACGACCGAGAGCGCGGGCGGCCCGCCGGTCGAGGCGACCAG
>DASWGQ010000136.1:0-5845 GCA_036393595.1 Myxococcales bacterium
TCGTATTCGTGCTGGGAGAAGAGTTTCTCCTCCTTGCGGGTGCCGGAGGTCTGGATGTTGATGGCCGGCCAGATGCGCTTCTCGGCGAGCTGGCGGTCGAGGTTGATCTCGGCGTTGCCGGTGCCCTTGAACTCCTCGAAGATCACCTCGTCCATGCGCGAGCCGGTGTCGACCAGCGCGGTGGCGAGGATGGTCAGGGAGCCGCCCTCCTCGGCGTTGCGGGCCGCGCCGAAGAGCCGCTTGGGCCGTTCCAGGGCGCGGGAGTCGACGCCGCCCGAGAGGGTGCGGCCCGAGGACTCGACCTCCTTGTTGTAGGCGCGCGAGAGGCGGGTGATCGAGTCGAGCAGGATCACCACGTCCTTGCCCCCCTCGACGAGACGCTTGGCGCGCTCGAGCGCCATCTCGGCGACGTGCAGGTGCTCCTCGGTGGGCCGGTCGGCGGACGAGGCGAACACCTCCGCCTTCACCGTGCGGCGGAAGTCGGTCACCTCCTCCGGGCGCTCGTCGACCAGCAGCACGAACTGGATGACCTCGGGCCGGTTGGCCGAGATGGCGAGGCACATCTTCTGCAACATGATGGTCTTGCCCGCCTTGGGAGGCGAGACGATCAGCATGCGCTGGCCCAGGCCGATGGGCGAGACGATGTCGATGACGCGGGTGAGCGTCTCCTTGGTCGTGGTCTCCATCACCAGGCGGTCGTCGGGATCGATCACGGTGAGGTTCTGGAAGAGCGTGCGCGCCGCGGCCTGCTGCGGCGAGAGCCCCTCGACCGTCTCGGTGCGGATGAGCTGCAGCCGCCCGTTGCGCCGCACCGCCTGGCCCGTGATCAGCGACCCTTCGCGCAGGCGGTCGCGCTCGATCATGTGGCGCGGCACGTCCGGGTCCTCCGGCTGGGGCAGGAAGTTCAGCTTCGCGCTGCGCAGCCGCCCGTTGCCGCGGTGATCGACGTCCAGCACGCCCTCGATGGCGACGGCCGGCTCCTGCCGCGGCTGCGGCCTCTGCTGCTGCTGCTGGCGGTGCTGACCCTGCTGCTGCGGCCTTTGCTGCGGCCCCCCCTGCGGCTGGCCCTGCTGCGCCTCGGCGCCGCCCTGGGGCGGCGCGGAAGGGCCGCCGGCGATGTCCGCGCCTGTCTGCGAGCCCTGCGGCTCGCCCGCCGCGGCGAGCGCCTGCGGCTCGCCCGGCTGGGGCACCGCGTCGGGGCCGCCGTCGTCGGGCGACAGCTCGTTCTCCACGTCCAGGATCCGCCCCTGCGCATCGAGCGGGGCCGGCACGTTCTGCTGGTGCTGGCCCTTGTTCCGTCCGCGCCCGCGCCCACCGCGCCGCTGCCGGCGGAACCGGCGCCGCCCGGCGCCGCCTTCTCCCTGCTGCTGCTGCTGCTGCTGCTGCGGCGGCTGCTGCTGGCCGTTGGGGGCGTGCTGCGGGTACCGCGCGTTGCCCGGCTCGGGCGCGTCGTGCGCCTGGGCCTGAGGCTCGTTGTCGGGGGGTCGCTGTCCTTCACCGTTCATCTGTCACTCCACCTTGCGCGGCTCGTCTTCGAGCCGCGGACTCACTTCTTGAGCAAACGATCGAGGAAACCCTTCTTCTGCTCCGCGGGAGCGCGCCTCATCCGCGACAGCTCGCCTTTCGCCGCGTCGAACTCCGGATCCTTCGCGATGGCCTTCCGCAAGAGGGTCTTCGCCTTCTCCACGTCACCCAGCGCCTCGTGCAGCTGGGCGGCGAAGACGGTCGCGCTGCGCAGCCGCGGGTCCATCTCCAGCGCCTTGCCGACCAGCTCGAGGGCCTCCTGCGCCTTGCCCCGCCCACGGTAGATGCACATCCCCAGGTACGCGTGGAACTCCGCCTCGGCGTGATTGAGCGCGATCGCCTCGCGGAAGACGCTCGCGGCGTCCTCGAACTTGCCCGCCTTGAAGAGCGTCTCGCCCTTCTGGAAGATGCCCTCCGCCCTCAGGATCGCGCCCACGTCGGTGGGCAGGCCCTTCGCCTTCCGATCGAGGTAGACGTCGTAATCGGCGCGGCGCGATGCATTGGCGAGCACCGTGTTGGCCTCGCTCACGCGCGAGAACAAACCCTCGGCCACCCTCCGCGCCGAACCCAGCTCCTGGCCGGGGAACGCATCCGAATGGAACCGCTTCGCCGCCGCGATGTAGGCCGCCTTGATCTCTTCCGGGCTGACACCAGGTTGGACGCCCAGGACCTCGTAATGATTCGCGTCCCGCAGGCGGTCGCGCTCGGCGAAGAGCACCCGCCGGGACCAGTCCTCGTCGGGCGTGAACGTCTTGCCCGTGTCCTCGTCCTCCGGGTCGGGAGCAGCCGCCTTGGCCGAGGCGGCCGCGGCCTTGGCCCCGTCCGAGAGGGCGACGAGCCCGCTCTGGCACAGCCACAGGAGCAGCGGCAGCTCGGCCGGCTTCACCCGGGAGAGCGCCTCCCGCACAGGCCTCTGGTTGGTGGCGAGCGGCGTCACGCCTTCGCCCGGCCAGGCCGTCTTCACCGCGAACATCTCGCGCTCCAGCTCGGGCGAGCGGCTCATCTGCTGCTGCGCGCGCCCTTCCAGCCAGCCGCGCGCGGCGCCGTGGGCGCCGAACCGCTTCGCCGCCTCCAGCACCAGCGCCACCGGGCTGGTGCGTGCCTCGGGGACCGCCGCGAGCTGCTCCGCCGACCGCGGATCGACGCGAAAGGTCCCCCGCGTCCAGGCCAGCCCGTTCACCGACGATTCCACCGTCTGCTGCTTGAGCGCCTGCTTGAGCTGCTCGGGCGTGAGCACCCGCGAGTAGGCCAGCGCCTCGTGCACCGCCACCTTGTTCTGCTTGGCAAAGGCCACCGCGCGGTCGAAGGAAGCCTGCTTGACGATCCCCGAAGCGACCTGGGCGGCGCCTGCGAGCTCGCCCTTCAGCGAGCTCTGCGCGAAGCGGACCTGGCCCTTGTCGAAGTGGATCAGCCGCACGGTGGTGTCCTGCGTCAGCGTCAGGAGCGAGCTGGCCTTCTGCCGCAACAGCTCGACGAACAGCGCGGCCGGCGGCTTCTGGGCGAGATCGCCCTCCACCGCGGTGGCGACGCCCGGCACGTTGCAGGCCGTAACCAGCGCGTCGCGCACGCGCGAGATCTCGAACGGCTTGGCAAAGTAGGCGTGCGGCTTCAGGCGCGCCATCAGCTCCGCGTTGGGCTGCTTGTAGACCCCGCTCACGACGATCAGCGGCAGATCCGCGCCCCATGGCTGCCCGCGCGCGAACTGGCCCACCTGGAACCCGTCCAGCTCGGCCAGCACCAGGTCGAGCACCACCGCGGAGAAGGGCTGATTCGCGTGCGCCGCCTGGACGAGGAGGTCCTTCGCCTGCGCTCCGGAGCGCGTGACCTGCGTCCGCAGCCCCAGCTCCGCGCAAATGGTGGCGATGAGTCGCGAGGCGCTCTCCTCGTCCTCGACGATCAGGACCGATGCCGGCACTCAGTTCACCTCGAGATCGAACGGGAGGACCGCCCGGAGCGTTCCGGGCTCTCCCAGGAGCGAGAGCGCGCGCAGCGCCCGCGCGGACAGCGGCCGCAGCGAGCCGGGCAAGAGCTGAAGAGCGGGCAGGAAGCTCACCTCGCGCTTGCCCTGGTCGTCGAGCAGCACCGGCTCGTCGGGCGCGAGGCCGGCGCGCGCCTTGGCGGCCTCGATGGCCTCGCGCAGGCCGCCCATCCTGTCGACCAGCCCGCGCTCCAGCGCCTGGTGGCCGGTCCACACCCGGCCTCGGCCCAGCTCGTCCACCCGCTCGCGCGGCAGGTGCCGCCCCTCGGCGACGCGATCCACGAACTGCTCGTAGAACGCCTCCACCCAGCCCTGCAGCGTGCGGCGCTCCTCGTCGGTCAACGCGCGCGCGGTGGAGAACAGGTCCGCGCTCTTGCCTCGCTTGTTGGTCACCAGCTTCAGGCCCAGCTCCCGGTACAGCTCTTCCAGGTCGAACTTCCCCACGAACACGCCGATCGAGCCGGTCACCGTCGAGGGCTCGGCGTAGATCTCGTCCGCCGCCACCGCGACGTAGTAGCCGCCCGACGCGGCCACGTCCCCCATGCTCGCCACCACCGGCTTGCCCTTCTCCTTGCGGGCCCGCACGAGCTCCCGCCAGATGAGGTCCGAGGCGCTGCCGTCGCCGCCGGGCGAGTCGATCCGTACCACGATCGCCTTCACCGACGGGTCGTCCGCGAGGCGGTGGATGCGCCGCGCGATCGACTCCGAGCCCGCCACCTCCACCACCCCCAGCGGGTCGGCTCCCCCTTCTCCGCGGGCGATGTCTCCCTCCACCCGCACCACCGCCACCGTGGGCGGCGGCGTCCAGCGGGGACTCCGCACCGAGGGAGGCTGCGTCCCCACCTGCTCGAGCGCGACGTGCCCGCCGGCCAGCTTGCCTACCTCCTCCTCGAGCTGGTCCGGGTACACGAGCCCGTCGACCAGCCCTTGCGCCTGCGCTTCCTGGGGCGTCAGGAGCCCGCGATCCAGGAGGCGCCGGAACTTCTCCTCGTCGAGGTGCCGCGCCTGGGTGACGCTCCGCACGTAGCGGCCGAAGACGTCGTCCAGAAGAGCGTTCACCACCTCACGTTGCTCGCTCGACATGTCCCTGCGGGTGAAGAGGTCCGGCGCGTTCTTGTAGGCGCCGACGCGGACGAACTCCGCCTTCACACCGAGCTTGTCGAGGCCCGCGGCGGCGAAGAGCGCCGTCGCGGAAAAACCGTTGACCGCCAGGACCGCCTGCGGGGCCGCATAGACCCTGTCAGCCGCAGAAGCGACACTATAGTCGAGGTCCCCGGCCGATTCCAAGTAAAAGGCGACCGTCTTCCCGGCAGCGCGCAACTCCTCGATTCCGCTCCGGAGTTCCTCGCTGCGGCCCCCGGCGAGCGGGAGCCCGCCCGACCGCAGGACGACCGCTTTCACTTCGGGGTCGCGGGCCAGCCGGTGCATCTCCTCGATGGTCAGGGCGAGCGGGTCCCGGTGGGTCTCCCCGAGCAGCACGCCGACCACTCCGGAGGTTGGCCGGCGGAGCGCGCGGTCCAGGTCCAGCTCGACCGCGCGGCGCCGCGGGAGTCGCAGCCCCGGGTATTCGGAGGACGACAGGCGGAGCACGGTCAGCTGGCTGCCGGGCGCGCCCGCGCCGGGGAAGCTCGCCGCGCTCCGCACCCCGAACCGGGCCAGATCGAGCTGCACGCCGACCTGTCCGGAGAAGGTCCCGCCGTCCGAAAGGCCCACTTGTCCCACGAGCTGCAGGCCCTGGACGAGGCGCGCCTCGCCGGTGAACGCCCAGTCCGGATGCTCGGCGCCGCAAGGCCGGCCGTCGTCGGTGCACGAGCGGAAGGTGGCGTCGGCCGCCAGCGTGAGCTGTTCGCGCAGCGGCCGGACCGCCACCGCCGCCACGTGGCGGCGTGGAAGCTGGGCGGCGCCCAGCCGGGGCCCGTTCACGTCGAGGGCGGTGTAGCCCAGGGAGAGCCAGCGCAGCGGCCGGGCCAGCGCGCCCACGTCCCAGGAACCGAGCCGGTCCAGGTCCGCGCTCTCGCTGCTGGAAAAGCCGTGGTGCGCCGCTCCGACGGCCAGGAACCGGCCGCCGAGCGCGCCGCCCAGGGTGAACCTTCGCGAGCACAGCGTCACCGGAGTGCACTCCGAGCCCGCGTGCAGCCATTCGAGCGAGGCGCCGATCGCCCCGCCCCAGCCGCCCAGCGACAGGTAGGCGCCGTCCCCGCGCGGCAAGCCGTCGCGGTAGCCGCGTTCGTTGGCGTACTCCAGCAGGACTCCCCGGGCGAACCCGAGGGCGGCCGGGTTCCTGGCCAGCGCGGTGGCGTCGTCGGTGAGCGCGAAGCTCCCGGACGGCAGCGGGATTCCCGA
>DASWGQ010000137.1:0-11949 GCA_036393595.1 Myxococcales bacterium
AGGCTTCGCCCGGGCCGGCTTGGAAGCCCTCTGCTTGGCGAACTTCTCCTGGAGCTTGACCGCGTCCTTCGCCAGCTCCCCGAGCTTCTCCTCGGCGGACTGCATGCCGGTCTCGAGCGCGCCGGCGGCTTTCTCCATCAGCCCGCGGGCGAGGCTCTTCACCCGCGAGAGCGCCTGCTCTGCCGTGCCTTCGCCGCCGGAACCCTCCTTCTGCGTCCCGGACGACGAGCCCGGCTGGCCGCTCTCCGAGGACCCGCCTTCGGACCGCGATCCGTCGCCTCCGCCTCCATGTCCGGGCCCGCCGTGGGTGCCCATCTGGTCCATGCTGCGGTGGCCCTGCTCGGGCTTCTCGTCGCCCGCGCCGCCGTTGCTCCCGCTCTTCTGCTCGTTCATTCCATCCTCCGCTCTCGTGACGCGATCCAGATGGCGCGTCAGCTTGTCCCGTTTCTCTTCCAGCTCTGCCGCGCGGGCGCGGTCCTTCTCGACCACTTCGGCCGGCGCGCGCGCGAGGAAGCCCGGGTTGTCCAGGCGTTTCGCGATGCCGGCGAGCTCCCCTTCCAGCTTCTGCAGCTCCTTCTCCACGCGCGCCTTCTCGGCGGCGAAGTCGATCAGGCCGGCGAGGGGGAGGTGCACCTCCACCTCGGGCTCGACGTGCACCGCGGCCTTGCGCGGCCTCGGCGCGCCCGGCGGCAGCACCTGCACCTCGGACGCGTTGGCCAGGCGGGTGAAGGCCTGGCGATGCGTCTCGAACAGCCGGTGCGCCGCCGCATCGCGCGGCGCGAGCACCAGCGGCACGGCCTGGTTGGGCGGCAGGTTCACCTCGCCGCGGACGCTGCGCGCGCCGTCGATCGCGCGCACCAGGGCGTCCATCTCGGCTTCCGCCCGCGCGTCGATGAGCGAGTCCGGCGCCGGGTAGCGCTCGATCATGATCGAAGGAGCGTGGCCCCTGCGCTTGGGCAAGCGCTGCCACACTTCCTCGGTCACGAACGGCATGAACGGGTGCAAGAGGCGCAGCGCGCCCTCGAGCGACTGGAGCAGCGCCGACTGCGCTCCGGCGCGCTCCGCGGGAGTGCGGTCGCCGTACAGCGCCGGCTTGGACAGCTCGATGGCCCAGTCGCACAGCTCGCCCCAGACGAACCGGTAGATGCCGTTGGCCGCGTCGTTGAGCCGGAACTCTTCCAGCGCCTGCCGGGTCTCGTCCGCGCAGCGCTGGAACCGGGAGAGGATCCAGCGATCGTAGACGCTGGCCGGCGGCGCCGGATGGTCCGGGTCGTACCCGTCCGCGCTGCGCAGCACGAAGCGCGCCGCGTTCCAGATCTTGTTGGCGAAGGCGCGGTAGCCCTCGATGCGCTTCTCGTCGAGCTTGATGTCGCGGCCCTGCCCCGCCATCGACGCGAGCGTGAACCGCAGCGCGTCCGCGCCGTACTTGGCGGTGATGTCCAGCGGATCGATCACGTTCCCGCGCGTCTTGGACATCTTCTCGCCGTGCTTGTCGCGCACCATGGCGTGCAGGAACACCACCCGGAACGGCACCTCGCCCATGAAGTGGCGGCCCAGCATGGCCATCCGGGCGACCCAGAAGAAGAGGATGTCGAACCCGGTCTCCAGCACCGAGTTCGGATAGAACGTGCGCAGCGCGGGCGTGTCGTCCGGCCACCCGAGGGTCGAGAAGGGCCACAGGCCGGACGAGAACCAGGTGTCGAGCACGTCCGGATCCTGCGTCAGCCGGCCGGAGTGGCAGGTCTCGCACTCGCGCGGCGTCTCCCGCGCCACCGTCACGTGGCCGTACTCGCAGTACCAGGCCGGGATCTGGTGTCCCCACCACAGCTGCCGCGACACGCACCAGTCGTGGATGTTGCGCATCCAGCGGAAGAACTCCGCCTTCCACTGCTCCGGCACGAATCGGATCCGGCCCGCCTCCACCGCTTCGATCACCGGCTCGGCCAGCGGCCCGGTCTTCACGAACCATTGCTTGCTGAGCAGCGGCTCCACCACGCTCTCGCAGCGCTGGCAGCGCCCGAGCGACATGTGGTGCGTCTCGCTCCCGCGCTCGAGTCCCAGCTCCCTCAATGCTGCCTGGATCGCGGGCCGAACGGCGATGCGATCCTGCCCTTGGAAGCGCCCCGCGTTCTCGTTGAGCGTGCCGTCCAGGTTGAGGATGTTGATCAGGGGCAACCGGTTGCGCTTGCCGGCCTCGAAGTCCTCGAAGCTATGCGCGGGCGTCACCTTCACCGCGCCGGTCCCGAACTTCGGGTCCACCAGCTCGGCGTCGGCGATGATGGGGAACGTCCGGTCGAGCAGCGGGTGCTTGACCTGCTTGCCAATCATCGCCTTGTAACGTTCGTCGTCCGGGTGCACGGCCACGGCGGTGTCGCCCAGCATCGTCTCCGGGCGCGTGGTGGCGACGACGATCTCCCCGGACCCGTCGGCGAGCGGATACGCGAACTTGTACAGCTCGGCCTGCGCGTGCTCCTCGTGCTCGACCTCCAGATCGCTCAAAGCCGTCCGGTCCTTCACGCACCAGTGGATGAGCCGTTCCGACCGGTAGAGCAGCCCTTCGTCGTACAGCCGCACGAACGCCTCGCGGACGGCGCGCGAGGAGTGCTCGTCCATGGTGAAGCGCTCGCGGTCCCAGTCCAGCGAGGCGCCCAGGGCGCGATGCTGCTGCGCGATCCGGTTGCCGTACTGTTCCTTCCACTGCCAGACGCGGCGCACGAACTCCGCGCGGCCGAGGTCGTGGCGCGACTTCCGCTCGGTGCGGACCAGCTCGCGCTCGACCACCATCTGGGTGGCGATGCCCGCGTGGTCGATGCCCGGCTGCCACAGGGCGTTGAAGCCGCTCATGCGCTTCCAGCGGATGAGCGCGTCCTCGATGGTGGCGGTGAGCGCGTGTCCCAGGTGCAGGCTCCCGGTCACGTTCGGCGGCGGCAGGACGATGCAGTAGGGCGGCTTGTCCGACGCATCCTGGGCGTGGAAGTACCCGCGCTCCTCCCATTCGCGGGCCCACCGCGGCTCGACCTGGGAAGGCTCGTAGGGCTTGTCCAGCTCGGGCCCCACCGCGATCCCGGTCTGTGTCGCCGCCATCTGTACAGGGCCTCCAAGCGCGACGTCTCGCGCGGCGTGGAGATACCACATGCGGCAGTGGATGGAAGGGCCTGGCGGGTCCGCGCGTCGCGGCTTTAGGCGCCGCGCTCCTTCATCAGGCGCTCGAGCTCCTCGCGGATGATCGTCTCGGCGAGCTCGGGCACGACTTCCCAGGCGATCTTCTCGATCACCTCCCGGGATGCCTTGGAGAGGGCCTCCCGCAGCAGGGCCTCGCCGCCGTCTCCCGCGGCGCCGCGGGCCCCGGGTACCACGGACAGCGCAGGCTGCTTGGGCGGGGGCGGCGGAGGCACGGCCCGCAGAGGAGCGGGCGCGGATGCGGGCGCCTCCTCGACGATGTCGTCGACCTCCATCGGGATGTCTTCGTCCGCGGCTGGGGTGGCCAGGCGGTCGGTGTATTCGCGCGGCGCGGGCGGTGCCGATTTCGCCTGTGGCAGCGCGGGCCTGGCCATGCCTGGAGGCAGCTTGGCCGTGGGCGGCCGCGGACCTGCGGCGGGAGGAGGACGCGAGGCCGCCGGCGCGGGCGGGCGCGAGGCCGCCGGCGCAGCGGGCCGCGCGCCCGGGACCATGGGTTGGCGGGGCGGCACGGGTGCGCCGGGCCTCGGCGGCCCGGAGGGTGCTCCGGGCGGCCGGGACACGGGCGCCGCGGGCCTCATCCCGGGTACGGTCGCAGGCCGCGCCATCTGCAGCGTGTTGCCCTGCCCGCCGGCAGGCTGGGGTGGCCTCGAGACGGGCGCGCCGGGCGCCGGAGGGCGCGACGGCGGGGCGGCGGGCCGGGCGGGCGGAGGCGCCGAGGGCTTCGGCGCGGCGGCCGGAACGGCCTTGGGATTCGCGAGGATCTGCTTCACCTGCTCGATCAGCTTCTGCGAATCGAACGGCTTGGGCATGTGGCCGTTCGCCCCCACCGCGATGGCCTTGGCGGGATCGATCGGCGTCCCGCCGCCGAGCAGCAACACCGGGATGTGCCGCATGGTCGCATCGGCACGTACTTTCTCGCACAATTCGTAGCCGCCCAACCCGGGCATGCTCACGTCCGCGAGGATCAGGTCCGGCTTCGCCGCCCGGGCGCGCGAGAGCGCCTCGGTCCCGTCCGAAACGACGGTCAGCGTCACGTCCTCGGCCTTGAAGGTCATCTCCACGGCCTTCTGGATGGTGACCGAGTCGTCGGCGAGGAGCAGGGACTTGGGCACTTGAGAACGCCTCCGGAAAGATGCAGGAGAGGGAGCATTCCACCTGTACCCCGTCCTCGCGCAGGCAGGCAAGCTTTCGGAATTCCAGCGGAGCGGCCCTGGCTGGAGCGCAGATCCTGAAGGTCCGCGACCCGAAAAACACAGCGCCGCCCTATCGGCGGCGGCTGGCGGCGGCTGGCAGGCGCAGGAGATCGGGTTCGTCGTGCAGCGGCGGCCGGCTTCCCTCCGGCACCGGCTGGCGCTGACGGTTCGACCAGTACACCTGCATGCCCACCCGCGAAGCGCCCGGGACGTCGTGCGCGGAGCCCGCCACGAAGAGCACGCGATCGGGAGGCAGCCGCAGCGCATCCAGCGCGGCCTGGTACGCGCGGGGGTCGATCTTGTACGCGCCGGCGCGCTCCGCGCTCATCACCAGCTCGAACCGCCCGCCGGTCGCCGCGGCGGCGACTTCCGCGAGCCGCTGCGAGCAGTTCGTCACCACGGCGAGCCGCCGTCCCGCGAGGCGCTCCAGCACGGCGGGCGCTTCGGGCCAGGGCCTCAGCTCGTCCCAGCACGCGACCAGCTCGTCGCGCTTCGCCGCCGGCACGCCGGCATCGGCCGCCGCTTCCGCGAGGATGTCCTCGTACGGGCGATAGGAGCCCTGCGCGGTCACCCGACGAAGCGAGGCGATGCGCCAGGCGCGCCCCAGCGCCTCTCCACCCGCGACGCTGGTGTAGAGGGTCCAGGAGTCGACCAGCGCGGTGAGCAGGTCGAAAGCGACCGCCTCGTACTCCGCACCGCTCGCCATGAGGTTGACCGTGATCTGTTGGGGGGTCGAGGGGGGAACGAGCTCCCCCCTTGTGGAGGCGCCGAAGGCGCCGGATCGAAGATCGTCGCACCGCCGGCAGAAGCGGTCAACTCGAGCGAGCTCTGGGTTCTTAATAATCCAGGTCGTCCCCGCCGCCGCCGTAGTCCATGCCGCCCATCCCTCCCATCCCGCCCATCCCTCCCATGCCTGCCCCGGCGCCGGCGCCTCCGGCCTTCTTCCGCTTCGGCTTCTCGGCCACCAGCGCCTCGGTGGTGAGGAGCAGGCCCGCCACGCTCGCCGCGTTCTGCAGGGCGGTGCGGCTCACCTTGGTCGGGTCGATCACGCCGGCCTGCACGAGGTCCTCGTACTTGTCGGCGCGGGCGTTGTAGCCGAAGCCGCCCTTCCCCTCCTGCACCTTCTGCAGGACGATGCTCGGCTCGAGCCCCGCGTTCTGCACGATCCGCCGCAGCGGCTCCTCGATGGCGCGGCGGACGATCTGGATGCCGACCTTCTCGTCGCCCCCGCCGAGCTTCTCGAGCGCCTTCTGCGCGCGCACGAACGCCACGCCGCCGCCGGGAACGATGCCTTCCTCCACCGCGGCGCGAGTCGCGTGCAGCGCGTCCTCGACCCGCGCCTTCTTCTCCTTCATCTCCGTCTCGGTGGCCGCGCCCACCTGGATCACCGCGACGCCGCCGGCCAGCTTGGCGAGCCTCTCCTGGAGCTTCTCGCGATCGTAGTCGGAGGTGGTCTCCTCGATTTGCGCCCGGATCTGCTTGATGCGCGCCTCGATGTCGCTCTTCTTGCCGGCGCCGTCGACGATGGTGGTGTTGTCCTTGTCGATGGTGACGCGCTTGGCCCGGCCGAGGTCGGCGAGCGTCGCCTGCTCGAGCTTGCGGCCCAGCTCGTCGGCGATCACCCTCCCGCCGGTCAGGACCGCGATGTCCTGCAGCATCTCCTTGCGGCGGTCGCCGAAGCCGGGCGCCTTGACCGCGGCAACCTTGAGCGTGCCGCGGAGCTTGTTCACCACCAGGGTGGCGAGCGCCTCGCCCTCCACTTCCTCGGCGATGATGAGGATGGGCTTCCCGGTGCGCACCACCTGCTCGAGCAGCGGGATCAGGTCCGCCATCGCCGAGATCTTCTTCTCGGTGATGAGCATGTACGGGTCCTCCAGCTCCGCCACCATGCGGGCCGGGTCGGTCACGAAGTACGGCGAGACGTAGCCGCGGTCGAACTGCATTCCCTCGACGACCTTCAGCGTCGTCTCCAGTCCCTTCGCCTCCTCGACGGTGATGACCCCTTCCTTGCCCACCTTCTCCATCGCCTCGGCGATGATGTTGCCGATGGTCTCGTCGCCGTTGGCGCTGATGGTGCCGACCTGCGCGATCTCCGTCTTGCCCTGCGTCTTGGTGGAGAGCTTCTTCAGCTCGCCGACGACCTTCTCGACCGCCTGGTCGATGCCGCGCTTGAGCGCCATCGGGTTGTGCCCCGCGGCGACGAGGCGCTGGCCCTCGCCGTAGATGGCGGCCGCGAGCACCGTCGCCGTGGTCGTGCCGTCGCCCGCCACTTCCGAGGTCTTGGTGGCCACCTCGCGCACCATCTGCGCGCCCATGTTCTGGAAGTGGTCGGCGAGGTCGATCTCCTTCGCGACCGTGACGCCGTCCTTGGTGACCGTGGGAGCGCCCCACGACTTCTCCAGGACCACGTTGCGACCCTTGGGACCCAGCGTCACGGCAACGGCGTCGCTGAGGATCTGGACGCCGCGCAGGATCTGGTCGCGCGCGGCCTGGTGGAAGCTGATCTCCTTCGCAGCCATGGAAATCTCCTCGGATGCAAGGCGGACCTGTCCGCCGGGGAACGGGGCCGGGAATGTAGACAGGTGGCCGGCACTGTCAAGCCGCTTGTCACCCGGCGTCCCATGGTCTACCTAACAGCGCTCCCGGAAGGAGCCTGCATGCACGCGCTCGCCGCCCTCGCCCTGCTCCTCGCCCAGGCCGATGCGGGGGCCGCCAGCGCTCCTCCTCCTCGCGGCGCGACGGCCCCCGGGGCAGGGCAGGTGAGCGGGAAGGTGACGCTTTCCGGGCTGCCGCCCAAGCTCGCTCCCTTGCCGGTCACTCGCGACATCAAGACCTGCGGGACGAGCAAGCCGGACGAGTCGCTCGAGGTGGGCCAGGGCGGCGGCGTCAAGAACGCCGTGCTGTGGATCGTCGACGGCCCCAAGCCGGCCAGGCCGGAGAAGGTCAAGGTGACCCTCGACCAGAAGCAGTGCGAGTTCGTGCCGCACCTGGTCGCGCTTCCGGCCGGGGCCACGCTGGAGATCGTGAACGGAGACAAGCTCTTCCACAACGTGCACGCCCGCGAAGGCGACCGGACCGCCTTCAACTACGCGATGCCGGTGCCCAACCACGTGATCCCCAAGCCGCTCAAGCAGCCGGGCCTGTTGCGCATCACCTGCGACGTTCATCCCTGGATGCGCGCCTGGGTCCACGTGCTGCCGACCTCGGCCTTCGCGGTGACGGACGAGGCGGGGAGCTACACCATCTCCGGCGTGCCTGCGGGGAAATACACCTTGCGGCTCTGGCACGAGCGGCTCGGCGAGAAGGAACAAGAGATACAGGTCACGGCGGGCGGCACGGCCACGGTGGACGTGCAGCTGACGCCGCGCTGATGGCCCGCATCGATCCCAGCTTCCTCGTCCCCTGGGTGCGCGCCGAGCTCGAGGCGCTGGGCGATGCCGCCGCTCTCGACGCGCACACCGCGCGCGCGCAGGAGGACGGCCTCGACCCCGACGAGGCGGAGCTGGACGCGGCCGGGGACCTGGCCGCGCGCCGCGGGCTCGCCGCCGCGTTGGAAGGCGCCGCCGCCCCGCTCTGGCTCGCCGAGGTGCGCGAGGCGCGCGGCCTCTCGGAGCGCGTGGAGCGGAGCGGCCCGAGCTGCGTCGCGTGGCTCCGCGCCACCCCGGGAGCGGCGCAGCGCCTTGCCCAGCTCGTCGCGACGCTGGTGGCGGATCCGCGCTCCGCGGTGGCCGAGCTGGCCGGCCTCGGCGGAACGCCGGGCTGCGCGACCCGGTAACCGCCGCTGCTGCTACACTCCGCGGCCGTGGCCGAGCCCGGCACCTCGCTGACGCTGAGCACTCCGCAAGCGCCCGCGCGCGCCGGCCACTACGGGCCGTTCGCGCGCTGGCTGCTCTCGCGGATGTTCCGCTCCATCACTTTTCCCGAGGAGGCGCAGGAGGCGATCCGGGCCGCGTCGTCGCGCGGGACTCCCGTCTACGTGCTGCGCTCCTCGTCGCTCCTCCACCTGCTCTTCTTCAACTGGAGCTTCTGGCGGCTCGGGCTGCCGATCGCGCGCGCCGCCACCGGGCTGGGGTACCGGATCTTCGCTCCCTTCGCCCGCTGGTACCTGGGCGGCGCGCAGGTGCGTCCGCCGGCCGCGGCGCAGGACAGGTCGGCCGCCCAGGTGATCGAGGCAGTCCGCCAGGGCGAGGCGGCCCTCGTCTTCCTGCGCATGCCGCGGACGCTGCCCAGCGCCGTGGCGGTGCTGGCCGATCCCTTCCCGGGGCTGACCGCGCTCCAGCGCGAGCAGCCGATGCGCCCCATCCAGTTGGTCCCCATCACGCTGGTCTGGCGGCGCCGTCCCAAGAAGCTGCGCGGCGGCCTGCGCGACTTCCTCTTCGGCGATCCCGACGAGCCCGGCGCGCTGCGCAGCTTCCTCGCCTTCGCGCTGCACCGGAAGCAGGCGATGCTCAAGGTGGGCGCGCCGATCGATCTGGCGGCGGTGGCGGCGGAGCAGCCGCAAGCCGACGCGGGCCGGATCGCCCGGCAGGTGCGCGGGGCCCTCTACCAGCACCTGGCGCGCGAGGCGCGTGTCGTCACCGGGCCGCCGCTCAAGTCGCCGCAGCGGGTGATCGATCAGACGCTCAACGATCTGCAGCTGCGGCGCACGCTGGCGGAGCTGGCGCGCGAGCGCGGAAGCGCCGCGACGAAACCTGTGAGTGCGGAGTCGCTGGACAGGCAGGCGCGCAAGGTCCTGCGCGAGATCGCCGCCCGCTACAATCCGTTCGCCGTCGACGTCTTGAAGCGCATCGTCGGGTGGATGTTCCGCCGCATCTACGACGGCGTGGACGTGGACGAGGTGGGCATGAAGCGGCTGGTGGAGGCGAGCGCGCGCGCGCCGCTGATCCTGTGCCCGTCGCACAAGAGCCACTTCGACTACATGGTGCTGTCGGTCGTCTGCGACGACTACGGCCTGCAGCCGCCGCACATCGCGGCCGGCGACAACCTGAATTTCTGGCCGGTCGGCCGCCTCCTCCGGATGGGCGGCGCCTTCTTCATCCGGCGCAGCTTCAAGGGCGACCGCGTCTACTCGGCGGTGATGCAGGCCTACGTGAAGCGCCTGCTGAGCGACGGCTTCACCCAGGAGTTCTTCGTCGAGGGAGGCCGTTCGCGCACCGGGAAGCTGCTCCCGCCCAAGCTGGGGATGCTGACGCTGGAGGTGGAGGCGTGGCTCACCGGCGTGCGCCCGGACGTGCTCTTCGCGCCGGTGTCCATCTCGTACGAGAAGATCGCCGAGGCGGGCAGCTACCAGCACGAGCTGTTGGGCGGGGAGAAGCAGAAGGAGGACGCCAAGGCCCTCCTCTCCGCGACCAAGGTGCTGCGCACGCGGCTGGGGCGCATCACCATCCGCGTCGGCGAGCCGATCTCCCTGGCGCAGCTGTTCGCCGAACGCGGCGTCGATCCGAAGAGCCACACCCAGGAGGAGCGCCGCGCCCTGGTGCGCGCGCTCGGGCTGCGGGTGGCGGCCGGGATCAACCGCGCCACGCCGCTGGCGCCGATCGGCCTCGTCTCCGCCGGGCTGCTCAGCCACGACCGGCGCGGGATGTCCGAGGACGAGGTGCTCTCGCGCGCCGAGTTCCTCCACCAGGCCGCGCTCGACGCCGGCGCGCGCACTCCCGCCTGGCAGGTGGGGAGCGCCGGGCCGGGACTCCCGGCGGCCAGCCTGCGCGATTCCGGCCTGGTGCAGCGCGCGCTGGAGCGGCTCCTGGCGGACGGGAACGTGAAGCTGCAGGAGGCGGGCGGACAGCGCTTCTACTCGGTGGCCGAGGAGCGCCGCATGGCGCTCGACTACCACAAGAACGCGATCCTCCACTTCCTGGTCGCCCCGGCCATCCTCGCCCTGGCCGTGCGCAGCTACGGCGGGCAGCGCGCTCCGCAGACCGCGGTGCTCGCCCGCGCGCGGGAGCTGTCCCGGCTGCTCAAGCACGAGTTCATCTTCGAGCCGGGCCGGTCGCTCGAGTCCACCGTCGAGGAGATGCTGCAGCTCCTGGTCCGCTGGGGGATCGTGGTGCGCGAGGGCGACGACGTGGTGCCCGTCCCCTCCGGCGTGCGCCTCGGGCAGCTGCTCGGCGACTTGCTGCGCCCGTATCTCGAGGGAATGCTGGTGGCCGTCGACGCTCTCGACCGGTTGCTCGCCGGGCCGATCCCGGCGCGCGAGTGGACGCGCCAGGCGCTCGATCGCGGCCGCGCCGCCTGGCTCGCCGGACGCGTGCGGCGGCTGGAGTCGCTCTCCAAGGCGACCCTGGAGAGCTCGCTGGTGATGCTGCGCGAGCGCGAGGTGGTGCGCGGAGCGCGGCTCGAGCTGACGCCGGAGTTCCGCAACCGCGAGAAGATCGGCGCGCTCGCCTACGAAGTGGACCAGTACCTGAGGTGAGGCGATGGACTTCCAGCGCGCGTTCTCGAAGGCACCGTGGGAGCCGAAGGTCGGCTACTGCCGCGCGCTGCGCGCCGGCCAGCACATCTACGTGACCGGCACCGCGCCCGTGGACGAGTCCGGCGAGCGCGTGCACGCGCCCGGCGACGCCTACGCGCAGGCCCGGCGCTGCCTGGAGCTGATCGAGCGCGCGCTGGGCAAGCTCGGCGCCGACCGCACCCGCATCGTGCGCACCCGCATGTTCGTGACCGACATCTCCCGCTGGCAGGAGTACGGCCGCGCCCACGGCGAGTTCTTCGCCGCCTGTCCGCCCACTACCACCATGGTCGAGGTCAAGTCCCTCATCGACCCCGCCATGCTGATCGAGATCGAGGCGGACGCCGTCGCTGTTTCGTGACGGCACAGCTCGCTTGAGTTGACCGCTTTTCCGCAGTCGCGTGACTCTCTTCGATCCGGCGCCTTCGGCGCCTCTACAAGGGGGGAGCTCGCTCCCCCCTCGACCCCCCAAGCGATCGCGGTCAACTGAATCGACCGCTGGGATCAAGTTACTGGGCGGGGTCGGGGACGAAGCTGCGGCCGAAGCGTTGCTCGAGGGATGCGGTGAATTCCGGGGGCAGGCCGACCATGCGGGCCAACTCGGCGGCGCGCTCGAAGGACGCCGTGGAGAAGCGGTAGGTCGCGTACCAGGCCGCGCCGGCGGCCAGCGCCGCGCCCAGCACCGGGGCCGCCGTCTGCCAGTCGTGCTGGATGCCCGCTCCTTGCACTAGCCCGAGGATGGTGCCCACGGCGCACCCGATCCAGAGCGGGGTGCGGAGCCAGGCGAGCAGCACGGAGTTCCAGCGGAGCTTCTTCAGCTCGACGCCCCGGTTGCCCGAGCCGCCTTTCTCCTCGAAGACGAGGTACGAGGCGAGTGGAACGAGCGGCACGAAGTTCACGTGGAAGAACCTGGTGCGCACGCAGAACAAACCGGGCACTCGATCGGCCTGCCCGAAGAGCCTTGTCCCGAACACTCCCATGCGGTCCCCCTGACCCTGAGTGTTTGCGGCATCGTACCGGAACGCCCGCGAGGCGTTCACTGTGGACGGCGGGCGCACCGGCAACCACCGTGGGGCTCCCCTCTGCCGACGGCCGTTTGGGGCGCCGCACCTGCCCACACCCCCGCCT
>DASWGQ010000138.1:0-13414 GCA_036393595.1 Myxococcales bacterium
TCCGCTTGTCGCGCAGCTCGAGGAACAGCCGCCCTCCCTGGCCGGCCAGGACCGCGCTCAGCACCTCCAGCTCCCAGCGCAGCGGATCGCTCAGGCGCGCCCCGGGGAAGCCGATGACGAGGTGCGCCTGCGCCTTGTCCAGCTTGCGCACCGCGGCGCGGGGAGCGGAGATCGGCTCCTCCTGCGGCGGAGCGATGCGCGGCGCCGGCGGGTGCGGCAGGCGGCCCAGCCGCTCGCGGAGCAGCCGCGACACGCGGTCGGGATCGACGTCCCCCACCACCGAGAGGGTGGCCTGGCCCACCGGGTAGCGCTGCGAGCGGTAACCGTTGAGCCGATCGGGCGTCATCGTCGCAACCGACCCCGCGGTGCCCAGCGTGTCGAGGCGATAGGGATGGCGCCGGTACATCGTCTCGGCGAAGAGCAGGAAGGCCACCCCGGCCGGGTTGTCCTCGCGCGCGTGCAGCTCGTCGAGCTGCAAGGTGCGCTCGCGCGCCACCTCCTCCTCGCGGAAGGCGGGCTCGGCCAGCGCCTCCACGAACAGGTCCAGCCCTTCCTCCAGGTGCCGCGAGAGCAGCTCGGCGCGCAGGCCGAACGAGTTTCGCCCCGAGTTGCCGCCCAGCGATCCGCCCATCGCCTCCATCTCGCGCACCACCTGCTCGGCGCCGCGCTTCTGCGTGCCCTTCGAGGCGAGGCGGGCGAGCAGCATGTTGATGCCCGCGCTCTCGTCGGATTCCGCGCGCAGGCCCCCGGTCCAGACCGCGCGCAGCGCGACGAGCGGCACCGCGCGCTCCTCCTTCACCAGCAGCACGCCGCCGCCGGGCAGCTCCTCGCGGCGGAGCGGTCCGGTGCGCGGCTCGGCGAAGCGCACCGGCGGCCGGGCGGAGGGGGCCGCCCCCGAGGCGGGGTTGCGCCGGGCCTTCCCCGCCTCGTCCGCCGCCTCCTGCACGATCTGCAGCAGCTCGCGGTCGTCCGCCGTGCCGGGCGAGTCAGGCAAGAGCGCGCAGAGCACGGCCGACTCGGGCCGCAGGTGACGCTCAGCGGCCTCGAGCAGCGCCCCCGGGGTGAGCCGGGCGACGCGCGCCAGGTACTCCGCCTCGAACTCCACGCCGCCGGCGCTCGCCTCGTAGAAGCCGAGCTTGCGCGCCTGGCCCTGCACCGTCTCGCGCTGGTAGACCGCGTCGCTCTCGATCAGCCGGCAGGCGTTGCCCAGCTCCTCGAGCGTCACCTCCTCGGTGCGCAGCCGGTACGTCTGCCGGAGCGCCTCGCGGACCGCCTCCCGCAGCTGGGCGGGCTGGAGCGTGAGCCCCACGATGGTGAGGCCGGGGTCGACCGGCGTGTAGCAGCTCGCCTGCGCCTCGGTGCAGAGCAGGCGGTCCCGCTTGAGCGCGCGGAACAGGCGCGACGCCTCCCCGTGCCCCAGCACCAAGGAGAGCGCGTCGAGCGCCGGCACGTCCTCGCCGCGCAAGGCCGGCGCCGGCCAGGCGAGGGAGACATAGCCCTCCTTGAGGACGTCGCTCCGGACGCGGACCGCCGGCTCTTCGCGCGGCGGCTCGGCCGAGCGCGGCGAGGCGGACACCCGATCTGCGCGGGGCCAGGCGAACAGCTTCTGCGCCAGCTCCAGCACCTGCGCCTCGCGGAAGTCTCCCACCGCCACCAGCACGCAGTTCTCCGGCTGGTACCAGCGCCGGTAGAAGCGGAGGATCCCCTCGCGGGTAAAGCTGCGGACGCTCTCCTCGCTGCCGATCACCGGCCGGCCGTACGGATGGCGTGTGAACGCGGTGGCGAACAGCTCCTTGGAGAGCTTGCGGGTGGGCGAATCGAGGCTGCGCTTGATCTCCTCGCAGACCACCTCGATCTCCCGCCGCAGCTCCTCGGGATCGAAGGCCGCCGAGGTGATCGCGTCGGCGAGGACGTCCATCCCCTGCGCGAGGAACTGGCTGGCGACCACCACGTGGTAGACGGTCTGGTCGAAGCTGGTCCAGGCGTTGATCTCGCCCCCGCAGCCCTCGATTGCGCTAGCGATCTCCCCGGGGCCGCGCCGGGCGGTCCCCTTGAAGAGCATGTGCTCGTGCAGGTGGGCGAGGCCGGCCTCGCCCGGCAGCTCGTCCGCGCTGCCGACGCGCACCCATACCTGGAGCGCCGCCACGGGGGCGGCGTGGTTCTCCTCGACCAGGACGGTCAGTCCGTCGGGCAGGCGGTGGCGCAAGGTCTCGTCTCCAAGGAGTCCAGGTAGCCAGGCGACGCGAGCGGCGTCACCTGACCGCCGGCAGGGTAGCAGGGTCGGGCGCCGGCCGCCGCCTGTTCGCAGGTTCCCGTCAGGGACTGCGCAGCGGCAGGGCGATGGCGCGCGCCAATTCGGCGGGCGCCTCGAGATGTGGCAGGTGGCCGGCGCGCGGGAGCGTCACGAGCTCGGCCCGCGGCAGGTGGGCGCGGAAGAAGGGCAAGGTCCCGGCGGGCAGCAGGCGGTCGCGCTCGCCCCAGACGATCCGCGCCGGCATGCGCAGCGAGGCGAGCTCGGCGTCGCGCAGGAAGTCCCCGGCGGCGACCGCGTCGAGGAAGGCGCGGGTGGTTGGCGCGGACAGGGCGCGGGCGATCTCCCCGGGGAAGAGCCGCAGCGCGATCGGCGCCCGGTGGAAGGCGCGCTCGAGGTACGCGCGCGCGTCGGCCCGGTCGAGCGGCTCGCGGAAGGCCGTCCACTGCGCGGCGGGCAGCACCGCTCCGGCCGGGTTCACCAGGACGAGTCCGCTTGCCGATGCGGCGGGGAGGAGCGCCAGGCGCGCGGCCAGCCATCCGCCGAGGGAGTGTCCGACCAGCACCGGCGCCCGCAGTCCTTCGGCGTACCGCGCGAGGGGCGTAAGAAGCGTCTGCAGCCGGAAATCGGGCGGCGGCGCGGAGAGCCCATGTCCGGGGAGGTCGACGATGTGGACCCGGTGCCGGCGGGAGAGGGGCCCCAGCACGCGCGCCCACCCGGCGATCGAGTCGCCGAGGCCGTGGAGGACGAGCAACTCCGGCGCACCGGCGGGGCCGCGCACGGCGTAGCGCAGCCCGTGCAAGAAGCCGACCCGCGCGCCGCGCTCGGCGAGTTTGCGCAAGGCCACCAGCGCGAGGCCGGCAAGGAGACCGCCAGAGGGCATCTCGAGACGACCGCGCTCCGAGGCGCGCGACGCGGCCCGATCGTCGACGGCTAGATGTCCTCCGGCCGCAGCGTGCTGCGCCCGTTCGCGGTGCAGCGCGCGATGGCCTTTTCGATGGTCTGGTGGACGTGCTCCGAGAGCGCGGTGATGAACTCGTCGGAAACGCGCTTCTCCTTGGCCCGGATCGCTTCGCGCACCTTGCTCTGCACGATGAGGAGCCCGCCTTCCTTCTTCTCGCCCTCGCCCGACTCGGCCATCCCGCACCTCCTTCAAGCCTGGACGTTGCGTGCGCCTGTAGAACACATCCCATAACGTCCGCGCCATGAAAAGCGCAGCGCCGCCGAATACGGCGGCGGCTGTCGGCCGGCGTCACGGAGCGAGGAACCGGACCGCTTCCTCGAGGTCCGCGGGGGTGGGCGCGCGCAGGGACAGCTCGTGCCCTTCGGGGTGGCAGAGGCGCAGGCCGAGCGCGTGGAGCAGAGGGCGGGACAGCTCCAGCCGGCGCCCGTCCGACCGCGCGAGCGAGCGCGGCCCACCGTACCGAGCGTCGCCGGCGAGCGGCAGCCCGAGGGCGGCGAGATGGACGCGGATTTGATGGTTGCGGCCGGTCTCCGGGAACGCGGCGACCAGCGCGGCCCCTGACAGCCTCCGCAGGACGCGGAAACGGGTGCGCGCCGGCTCGCCGCGCGGATCGGGGCGCCGCTTTCCGGGCACGGCGGGATCCGCCCCGAGCGAAAGGTCGCTGGCGAGCTCGTCCGCGGACGGCTCGCCGGCGCAGAGGGCCAGGTACTCCTTCGCGGCGCGGCCTTCCCGGAACTCGCCGAGCAGCGCGGTCTGCGCGGCCCTGGTGCGCGCGAGGACGGTGACGCCGGTCGTCCCGCGGTCGAGCCGGTGCACGAGGAGGGCCGCGTCCGGCTCGCCGCGCTCGCGGAGCATCCGGGAGCACAGGTCGGGCAGCGCGGGTCCACCGCCGCGCCCCTCCTGCGCGAGTACCCCGGCCGGCTTGTCCACCGCGAGCACCAGGCGATCGAGGTGGAGGATCCGCGGCAGCTCCGCGGGCGCGGGCTCACGCAGCTCCACCTCGACCCGATCTCCCTCGCGCACCACCGCCTCCGGATCGCGGACGCGACGGCCGCGCAGGAAGGCTCCGCCCCGCAGGATGGCCGCGCGCGCGAGCTCCTCGCTCACCCCTCCCCGCGCCTCGACGAAGCGCACGAGCGGCGCGCCGGCGTCCGCCCGGATCGCGAACAGTCGCAGGCGCGCGGGACGCCGCGGCAACCGGGAGGTCAGCCCTTCTCCACCACGCGGACGGGAAAGCGCGAGAGGGCGGAGCAGACCATCCCGCCGGGGCCGGCGACGAGGTCGTGGAAGGTGGCGCGCGGCGCCAACGCCACCGCGCCGGTGGCCAGCGGGATGCGCAGCTCGTTGCCCACCGCGGCGGTCTCCAGCACCAGCTCGCCCTCGCCCTGGACGCAGACGAAGGCCCGGTCGGCGTCGGCGATCTTCCTCCAGCCGGTCCGCTGGCCAGGTTTCAGGTAGACCGCGTCGACCAGCAGCTGGTCCGTCTTGACCACGTGCAGGGTGTTGGGCTCGTCGTCGGAGAATCGGGCGTCGCTGATCAGGTTCACGCTCTGCACGGCGGTGCCTCCGGGGCGCGCCCCTGTACACCCAAACCCGCGCGCCGGGAAGGCCGGCGCGCGGTCGGCCGCGGGCGCCGCTCTAGAACTGCGCCGGCGCCGGGCTGGCGGACTTCTGGTACAGGAACTTGGTCACGCCCCAGCCCACGGCGACGAAGACCAGCAGGATGACCCAGTTCAGATCGCCCCCGTACACGCTCGGGAAGTGGTTCGAGACCATGAGGAACATGAGCGGCATGCTCATGTAGGTGTTGTGCTTGGACCGCAATGCGGCGAGCGCGGCGACCGATGGGTCCGGCGCCGGGGCGGTTCCTTTCACGCCGGCGATGATCTTGCGCTGATTCGGCCAGATCCGCATCCAGACGTTCGCCGCCATGATGGTGCCGAGCAGGCCGCCCACGTGGATGTACATCGCGCGTCCGGACATGAAGCGCGTGAGGACGAAAGCGAAGACGCCGACGAGCACGAAGGAGATCACGGC
Organism: Myxococcales bacterium; assembly: GCA_036393595.1. Lineage (GTDB taxonomy): Bacteria > Myxococcota > Myxococcia > Myxococcales > 40CM-4-68-19 > VBKO01. The sequence continues at coordinate 5,253 of DASWGQ010000138.1, forward strand.
TCCGGCGGTCTCGTTCTTGATCGCCTTCCACAGCACGTCGTAGACGACGAAGCCGATGAGGATCAGCACGAGCCCGATACCGCCGGCCGCGTGCGGGCCCATCTTCTGATCCGCGTCCACCATCGCGCCGCCGAACCAGTACACGATGAAGAGGAGCACGATTCCCGTGACCCAGGTGTACGCCGCGCCCCAGCGGAACCAGTAGAGGGCGCGGGGCATCAGCTCCGGCAGCACCTTCTTGCGGGAGTCCGCGTCGTACGTCTTGGCCAGCTGCGCGTTCACGAAGTTGAAGAACCACAGGTGCCCGATCCACATCACGCCCGCGACCACGTGCGCCCAGCGGAAGATCGCGTTCAGCCACTCGCTCATGGAATCTCCACGGTTGGTCCGAAATCGACGGCGCGCACCTTACCGTCTGCGGATCGATCCGTCGAGAGAGGGACCGCCTTTCGGCCGCCCGGCTGCGCTCCCGCAGACCGGCAGCGCCGGCGGCGGCGGCGAAGAAGGCGGCGACTACCCTCCGAACGTCAGATCCAGGCTGCGCTGCTCCCCGTCGGCGATCGTCACGGTCTGCTCGACGCGGCCCGCAACTTCCTGCCACGCCTCGATCACGTAGGTGCCGGCGGGCAGCCCGGTCAGGGCGTAGCTCCCGCCGTTGCCCGTCACCGCGAAGAACGGGTGGCGGGCGACGCCGAGATAGGCGCGCATCCAGGGATGCACGTCGCACGCGATGGTGACCATGACCTGCGGCTCGGTGAGCTGGCGCTTCACCTCCATCCCGGTGAGCGGCATCCCGAAGTTGAACCGGTTCGACCCGGAGCCGACCGCGTGCACGTTGTGCAGCGTCTCGTCCCCGTTGCGGAAGGCGACCGGCTGCCCCGCGCGCACGCCCAGAACCCTGGGGACGAACTCGCAGCCGCGCTGGTCGACGATCACCGGGTCGCCGGGGATCGGGTAGTCTCCGTCGGGGATGCCCCGCTTCACCCAGACGAACGCCTCGGCGACCGCGCCGTCCGGCGAGAGGAGGATCGCGCCCGCGCGCGGCGGCGTCTTTCCGCACCCGGCGAACGAGCCCCGCGAGATGCGGGGCGCCGAGGGAGGCGTTCCTCGGAACCGCACCGTCCCGTGCACCGAGCCCTTGCCGGCGTGGCCGGGAATGCCGGTCCGCTGCACGGGAGGCGGCGGCCGGTCCTTGCAGGCGCTCGAGGCTGCGCAGAGGAAGGCGAGGGCGAGCAAACGGTGCATGCCGCGCATGGTATCCAGTTGCCGCCATGGAGCTGCGGGAGCTGGCCGATCTGCGGCAGGACGCCGCGGCGATGTGCAAAGGCCTCGCGCGCCTCGAGCTGGCTTTCGCGCGCGGCACGCCCTTTCCCCTCACGCTTGAACAGGTCTTGTCCGCGCACCGGCTGGCGTGCTCGCGAGACGGGCTGGCCCAGGCGCGCGAGGCGCTCGCGGGCGCGAGCGGGGCGGGGCGCATCGCGCGGCTCGCGTCGCTGCGCGATTTCCTGGTCCGCGCGCGAGCGCTGGAGTTGGAGCCGGGCGCCGCGCAGGAGGCGCTGGAGCTGCCGCGGCGGCCGTCGGTGCGCCTGCTGGGAGACCCGGGGCTGCACGGCGCCCTGCCACCCGTCGCCGTGGAACGGGACCTGCCGTTCGTGCGCGAGCGGGAGGAGCGCGCGGGAATGGAGAGCGCTCTGGCCGCCGCCGAGCGGAGCGCCGGCGGCGTCCGTACCGCTCTCTGGGAGGCGGCGCAAGAGGCGCTCTCGGAGCTGGAGCGCGGCGAGCCGGCGGAGGCTGCGCTCGCTTTGCACGAGCGCGGCTCCGCCCCGCTCCGCCGGGCGGAGCCCGCGGAGCCGCCGGCGCCTGCCGCGCCGCCGGGCCCCGTGGCCGGGTCCTCCCTCCTGCGCGCCGCCGCGCCAACCGCTCCCGAGCCGGAGGCGTCGACGGCGGCCTGCGAGAAGTTCCTGCGCGACACCGACCCGCTCGCGCGCGACCTCGGCGCGTGGCTGCTCGAGCGCCACACCGGGGCGCGCGCCGCGCCGGGCGGCGCCGAGCGGCACGACCTGCTGCACTTCCTCCACGCGCCCCGGTTCGCCGGCGCCTTCCCTCGCGGCGAGCTGCTCCGCACCGTGCGGCGCTGGGCCGCGATGCTCGGCCTCGACCTGGGCGCGGGCGGCACCATCTCGCTCGAGGAGGAGGAGCGCCCGCTGCAGCCCGCCGGATCGCGCGCCGTCGCGGTGGACCCGCCGCACGAGGTCCGCGTCGTGCTTCGCCCGGCGGAGGGGCCGCGCGCCCTCGCCGGGCTGCTGGGCGCGATTGGACGCGCCCAGCTGCGCGCCGGTCCGCCGCCCGACGCGCCCCCCGAGGACCTGTGGCTCGGCGACGCGGGGCTCACGCCCGCTTGCGGCGCGCTCCTCGAGGGGCTCCTGCTCGACAGGGCCTGGCTGCGCCGCTGCGCGCGGGCCGATCTGCCGCGCGACGACGAGCGGGCGCTGGGGCTCGCCGCGCTCCTCGATGCGCGGCTCGACGCGGCCCGCGCGTTGGCCTCTCTGGAGGCGCTGCGGGACGGTCTCGGTGCCGGCGCCGAGCAGGCCTACCGCGAGCTGCATGTCCGCGCCGCGCTGAGCGAGATCCCGGCGGCGCTGGCGTCGCGCGAGCTGGATCCGTGGCTTGGACCTTGGGCCGACCTGCGCGGCCGCGCGCTGGCCGCGCACCTCCGCGACTTCCTGCGCGAACGCTTCGACGAGGATTTCTGGCGCAACCCCCGCGCGCTGCCGGCCCTGCAGGGTCTCTGGTCGCGCGGCGGGCGTCCGACTGTCGCGGAGCTGTGGGCGGAAACCGGCGGGGAACCCTCGCTGGACGCGCTCACGGCCGAGCTGTCTCGCGCCTGCGCGTGAAGATCGGCTCAGCGCGCGGGAGGGGTGGCGGCGGGCCAGCGCCAGCCCCACAGCCGGCTGAAGTGCCACCACTCGCTCGGGTTCACGCGGAAGCCGGCGGCGTGCATCGCGGCGCGGAGCGCCTCGCGGTGGGCCCTGGCCGGTCCCCCGGGAAGGGGCGCGTCGGCGGCGGCCTCCGGACCGAAAGCGTCGAACCCGGTGGGCATCTCTACGGGCTCGCCTTCGAGGTCCGCGAGCGCCACGTCGACGGCGACGCCCCGCTCGTGCAGGCTCCCGCGCCGCGGGTCGGCGACCGATCCAGGATGGGGGTGGGCCTTCCACAGGGCCCTCTGCGCCCGCGGCCCGCGCCAGCAGTCGTAGGCCACGATCCGGAACCCCTGCGCGCGCAGCGATCGCGCCGCGAGCGCCAGCCGCTCCGCGACGCTCCGGCGCAGCAGGCACGGCATGTCGGGAGGGTAGAGCGCCCGGCCCGCCACGTTGCGGGGCCCCGCGTACGCGAGGCGGACCACCAGCCCGGGGACGATGGGCAAAGCGTCGACCAGCGGATCCTCGGCGTCCTGGACCTCCGGCAACGCTTGCGGGCCGAAGGTCCGCGCGGCCAGGAGGAGCGCCGCGCAGAGCGCGCGCACGGCTACTTCAGCCGGCGCAGCGCACGGATGATCTTGTCCTTCTCCTTGGTGCGCACCGGCGCGGCGGCCACCTGGGCGCGGTCCTCGAGCTTGTGCGTGAGCTCGATCTCCAGCGCGAGCAGCTCGGCGCGCGCCTCGGGGTGGGTCTGACCACGGCGGGGCAGCGGCGCTGTCGGATCCAGGCCTACACCATCCTTCATGCGGATCGCTTTCTCCTCGCGGGCGCTGAGTCGCTGGGCGGCGGTACGGAGCATCTCCCGCACCTCGGTGCTCGTGATCGTGCCTGGGGAGGACTTGTTGCTCATACCCACGTCACCTCGCTGGGGGCCGGCCGCTGATTTCGTGCCAACCTACGCCGGACGCCCGGGAGATCCAATTTTTCGCATCCCGTCGTGCCTTCGTTCACCTGAACACGCGTTCAAGCTCAGCACCAGGTCCGTGCCCGGTCAAACTTTCGCCTCACCATACATCGAAATCCATGATGCAACACGTATTTTACCGCGAGGCGACGCGCTGATCATCGCCTGGAACGAAGCTGCGATCGGGCGCTCCGGGAGGGGTCTGTCGCGCAGGTCCGAGGCACGGGAAGAAGCTCGTTTCGGAGCTCGCGTCGCGCGCGTCCAAGGCGTCTCGGCGGACGATGACCTACAGCGTGCGCAGGTATCCGTGGATGCGTTCCTTGAGGCGCGGCTGTCGTTGCGCCCCGTTCCACACCCTGTCGCCGGTGCGCGCCTCGTCGAGCACCTGGTGGTCGCGGTACCTGCCCGGGGACGCCGTGTGGGCCGTCCCGCGCGCGAGCTCAGCGCTGCCGCGGGGGCTGCTCGGCGGTCTGTTCGGGGGCCTCTTCGTCCGACTCGTCCGTCGAGGGTTCCTCGGGAGTGCCGGCCGCGGGGGCCTTGCCGAGGAACCGGAGCGGATCCTTCACCGCGTGTGGGACCGACGGCTCGGGCTCGAACTGCGGGGGCTGGACGCCGGGATCCTTGCCGATGCCCGACACCGTCAGCACGGAGTGGAGATCCAGCTCCGCGGCGGGCCCTCCTTCTCCGGGGACCCGGAAGTGCCCTTGCAGGTCGGCGGCGATGGCGACGGCCGTCTGCGCGTCGACCACCAGCGTGCCGGCGACCCGCGTGGGCTCCTCCTTCTGCCAGACCTCCAGGCGCCGCGCGGTATCCGCGTCCGGACCGCGGCTGCCTCCAGGCTGCAGCGGGTACTCCAGCTTGGGAAGCTCGTTGCGCTCGGCCGGCGGCGGCCGCCCGGCGCTCCCCGTGACGTGGTAGCGCACCACCCGCCGTCCTTCCACCGTGGCCTCGCCGGACTTCTGCAGCTTGAGCCCGCGGGCGAGCCGCTCGAAGGTGGGCAGCGCGCCCATGGCCAGCTCGCGGACGCGCTCGGGATCGGTGCGGTCGGTGCGGCGCTTGCGGAACGGACCGAACAGCCCGCGGACGAACACCTCGCCCTTGACCCAGACCAGCTCCAATCCCTGGTTGCGGTCATTCTCCTGGCGCACCGAGAAGTCCCCGTTCGCGGCCTGGAGCAGGGTGGTCTCCTCGGCGAGGGCCACGTCGCTGCCGCCGTCGGGCGCCCCGGGGCCGCGGAACCAGGCGAACTGCACCCGCGTCTGCGCCTTGTGCGCGCCCAGGCGGGCGGCGACCTCCGCCTGCGCCATGCGCACCACGCGCTCGGCCAGCCGGGGGTCCTCCGCCAGCCGCCCGGCATCGAGCGCCTCCTTCGCCTCCGCGAGCGCCCCGACCGGTTCCTCCGGCGAGAAGATGCGCTGCTTGGCCGCCTGGTCCTCGGTGCGCTTGCACGACGGCAGCGAGAGGACCAGCAGGAGGGCGGCGGCGCGCTTCATGGGGCGGCGCACGTTAGCAGGACACCGCCGCGGTTCAAACGAACCTTTCGCCGGGGCGCCCTCCGCCGCCTGCGAGGTCGGCGGCCGGGCCGGGCGCGGGCGAAAGCCGCAGGTTGGCGCATGCAACTCCACGAGACCCAGCATGTCGTCCGCTCGCTCCTCCGCGGCCTTCCCCACCTTCTCGTCGGAGGCGTTCCGCGCGAACGCGCCGGCGAGCAGCGGCTCTCCCTCCGCCGCCTCGGAGTCGAGCCTTCGGGGGACCTGGGGCTGACCAGCGACGCCTTCGCGAACGGCGAGCCGTCAGCCCCAGACGATCCGGGCGATGACGATGCTGGCCACCAGCCCGGCCCCGTCGGCGAGCAGGCCGGCGGCCAGCGCGTGGCGGTAGCGCACGATCCCGACCGACCCGCAGTACACGCTGAGCACGTAGAACGTCGTCTCGGTGGATCCCTGCAGCACCGAGGCGAGCCGGCCGGCATACGAGTCGGGGCCCAGGCCCGGGGTGGAGAAGATGCTGCCGAGGATCCCCAGCGCGCCGCCGCCCGAGAGCGGCCGCACGATGGCCATCGGCAGCACCTCCGGCGGCAGTCCCAGGCGGCTCGTCACCGGGGCCAGGATCCGCGCCAGCGCGTCCATGGCACCGGCGGCGCGGAACGCGCCCACGGTGGCGAGGATGGCGACCAGGTAAGGGATGATCCGCACCGCCACCTGGAAGCCCTCCTTGGCGCCTTCGATGAAGGCTTCGTAGACCTTCACGCCCTTCAGCCATCCGTAGAGGGGGATGCCCACCAGGATTGCCGCGAGGGCCCAGTTGGAGCCGCTCTCGAGGAAGTGGCGGAGGGTCACCGGACCACCCGTTCGAGGAGCTTGGCCGAAACGATCGCCACGGTGAGCGCGCAGGCGGTGGAGGCGAGCGTGGGCAGCAGGATGCCGGCCGGGTCGCTGGAGTGCGCGGCGGCGCGCAGGGCGATCACGGTGGTGGGGACGAGTTGGAGGCTCGCGGTGTTGATGGCGACGAACAGCGCCTGGGCGTTGGTGGCGGTCCCGGGGTGGGGGTTCAGCTTCTCCAGCTCCTCCATCGCCTTGATCCCGAACGGCGTGGCCGCGTTCCCCAGGCCCAGCATGTTGGCGGCGATGTTGAGGAGCATGGCCGAGATGGCGGGGTGCCCGTCGGGCACCGCGCGGAACAGCGGCCGGAAGACGGGTCGCGCCGCGCGCGCCAGCTTGTCGACGAGGCCCGATTTCTCCGCGATCTTGAGCAGGCCGAGCCACAGCGACATGACGCCGATGAGCCCGATCGCCAGCGTGACCGCGTTGCCGGCCCCCTCCAGCGCGCCGGTGCCGACCGACTTCACGTCGCCGCGCACCGCGGCCGCGACCAGCGCCCCGACGAGCAGCAGGACGAAGACGACGTTCATCGCGCACGTGCATGGCACGAGAACGCGTCGCGGACAATTTGCCGGCCGATCTGCGCGAACCGGCTGGCGATTGCTCTTCTTGACCCTCCCCCCTCTCCATGTTACCTGCGCCGCCTCCGTCCGGGTCGAAAGGGAACGCATGCGTCGCACCTTCGCGCTCGCCGCCGTGTGCCTGCTCCTCCCTTGCGCGGTCCTGGCGCAGACCTCTCCCGCGCCGCGCAGCCGCGCAGCCGCGAAGCAGAAGCCCAAGGCGCCCGCCAATCCTTCCGCGAGCGACGCCGCGCAGCCGGCCACCCCGGCGACGACCGGGGAGAGCGGCACCGCCGCCGTACCCGAGAACCGCTCCACCTCCGCCGCCGCGGGCTCGTCCGCCGCGGCGCCGCAGACCTCCACCTCGTCCGAGGGCGCCAGCCAGAAGCCGCCGAGCGCGAGCCAGACCGACCCCGAGGAATTCCGGCGTCAAGTGATGGAGGAGGTCCGCCGCGAGCTGCAGAAGGCCAAGGACGAGGTGAAGCAGCAGACCGCCTGGATCGAGCAGGACAGCGCCGCGCGCGTGCAGGACAGCGAGGCGGTCGAGTCGCTGCGGCAGCGCGTCAACCTCTTCCAGCCGCACGGGTACCTGCGGCTGCGCGGCGAGTTCTTCAACAACCTGGACCTGGGCCGCGGGCCGGACCAGACCGGGCACACGCTCTTCCCGGGTCCGTTCATCGGCACCGGCGGGAACCACTCGCAGTCCGACGCCAACTTGCGCTTCCGCTTCGAGCCGACGTTCGAGGTCAGCGAGGACCTGTCCGTCTACGTGCAGATGGACCTGCTCGACAACGTGCTGCTCGGCTCCAATCCCAAGTCCGACCCGTTCCTCGACCCGTTCACCCCGCTGCACGTGCTGGAGTCGACGCGCGTCGCGGACGTGGTCAAGCTCAAGCGCGTCTGGGGGCGCGTCAACACCCAGCTGGGCGAGCTGCTCTTCGGGCGCATGGGCTACCACTGGGGACTGGGGATCCTGCACAACGACGGGAACTGCCTCGACTGCGACTACGGCGATACCTACGATCGCATCGCCTTCGCCCCCCGCGAGATCAAGGGCCACACCTTCACCTTCATGTTCGACCTGCTCTCGAAGGGAGCGTCGACCACCGGCGAATTCGGCGAGCTGGGCCGCAGCGTCGACCTGGACACGCTCGACGACGGCTACCGGCTCGGCCTGTCGATCACCCGGCTCGATTCGCCGGAGGTGGTGAAGCGCAAGCTCGACGCCGGCCAGTGGGTGGTGAACTACGGCCTGCTGCTCGACTACCGGACGCAGGGCTGGGACACGGTGGTGACCACCAACGTGGACAACGTCACCACGCTGGCCCAGTTCACCTCG
>DASWGQ010000139.1:0-2061 GCA_036393595.1 Myxococcales bacterium
GGCGACGCGGCGTGGCGCCAGGCCGTGGACGCCTTCACCGACGAGCTCGAGCGCGCGGAAGCGCTGGCCCTGTCCTGCGTCGTCATTCACCCCGGCTCCCATCTCGGAGCGGGCGTCGAGGCTGGCCTGGCGCGGGTCGTGGCCGCCCTCGACGAGGTGACGCGACGGACACCGGGCCACAAGGTCAAGATCGCGCTCGAGAACACCGCGGGCGCGGGCCATGTCATCGGCCGCACGTTCGCGGAGCTCGGCGCGCTCTGCGCGCGCGCGGCGCGGCCTGAGCGCATCGGGATTTGCATCGACACCTGCCACCTCTTTGCCGCAGGCTACGACGTGCGACGCGCGTCGGGCTACCGGCAGGCGATCGGGGAGTGTGGCGAGGCGGTGGGCTTCGCACGCGTGCTCGCGTTCCACCTGAACGACGCCAAGGCGCCCCTCGGCTCGGGGCTCGACCGTCACGAGCACATCGGGCGGGGACACCTCGGGCTGGCGCCGTTCGCGCGTCTCCTGACGGATCGACGGTTTCGTCGGGTGCCGAAGGTGCTGGAGACCCCGAAGGAGCCCGAGCCGGCCGCCGACCGGCGCAATCTCGCCCTCCTGCGATCGCTCAGGCGCCGGCGTTAGATGAGCCGACGGGCACGCACGACAGGGGTCGCGTTGACCACGCGGCACGCGTCCGCTGGCCCGTTGCGGCTGGGCTCCACCTGGGCACGCGGGGTCCGTCGCCTGTGGGCGGGAACGGGTCCCCCCGACCCCTGTCGCGCGCGCCCGTCGGCCCCGCCGCGCTATCGTTAACATGATTTTGCAGACGCGACGCTAGCGGCGGGTCGGACTGACCGCCGCTCGAGCGCGGGCTTTGAGGTTGTGAACGAATCGGCCCGAGTCCTACCTGGCTCGTCCGAAACCCGAGTGCGGCCGTGAGGGGTGCCGCTCGTTGCACCCCCCTCGGCCCGCTCGCCGTCTCCTCGCCCCCACTCACCGGTCCGCGGCCTACTTTACGGCCGGTATTCAGGTCGCCAGCGCGACGGCGCCCCGCAGCCGTGCCGCCCGCATCAGGTTGTGCGCGAGGGCGAACCACAGCAGCACCGCCCGCGCCTTCCTGAGCCCGCGGACGACGACGTGCCGCAGCCCCCGATTGCGGGCCAGGGCATTGACGCACTCACTCGTCGCTGCGCGGTCGCGATAGACGGCCTTCGCCGCCGCCGTGCCCATGCGCTGCCGCCACTCCGCAACGAGCACGTCATCGACGCGCCAGAGCGGGCGCTGCGCACGGGTCGGATCGTCGGACCCCGGCGGCGGCGCGTACACCCGGCACCCGAGGTCGGAACCGGCCACCGCGCGGAGGTCGTCGAGATCCACGTAGCCTCCGTCCGCCAGCACGTCCGTCGGCGCGCGGCCATAGCGCCGCTGCACTTGCTCCACCATCGGGCGCAACTGCCCTTGGTCCGTCCCCGCGTTGGTCATCTCGACGCCCACGATGACCTGGCCCTGGGTCGCGGTCATCAGTTGGGCGTTGAACGCCGGGCGGAACCCGCCATCGGCCATCTTCATCACTCGCGCCTCGGGATCCGTCGTCGACAGTCGGGCGGGCCCCTTCACGCCGGCCTTCCGCCGGCGGGCTTCGAGCCCCGGCAGCTGCGCCAACGCCTCGGCCACGCGCTGGCGGCGCTCCTCGGCGGCTCGCTGCCGCGCCGCCGCCTCCCGCCGCGACCCGCCGGCGGGAGGCGCCTCCAGTTGTTCGCGCAGGGCCGCCACCTGCGCCGCGGCCTCCGCCAGACACTGCGTCAACCGCTCCCCCCGACGAAACGAGGCGCCGCCGGCGCTGGCGCGGATCTTCACGCCATCCTGCGCCACGCGGGTCAACTCCACCAACCCCTCCGCCAACAGCGCCGCCACGCTCGTCGTGAGCAACCCGTCGAGCACCTCGGCGGGGTCGACCCGGAAGTCCGCCAGGGTGTGGTAGTTCACCGAGACGCCGCCACAGATCCACCGATACGCGTCGTGCTCCTCGCACAGCCGCGCCAGCGCCCGCGCGCTGCCCACCCCTTCGAGCGTCGCGTA
>DASWGQ010000140.1:0-12163 GCA_036393595.1 Myxococcales bacterium
GGCCGCATCTCCGCGCCCGCCGTGAGCTGGAACGCGCGCTCGGGCAGCACCTCCGGGTTTCCGAAGGGGCGCACCGGATCGCCGTTGCGCGCGCCTTGCGAGTAGAGCCCGGCGCCGGCCTTGAACGCCCAGACCGGGCTCGCTTCCCAGCGGACCGCCAGGCGGGGCGACAGCGTGGCCGTGGTCGTGCGGTCGCGCGCGGCCACGCCGTACACGTACGCGTCGAGGCGCACGCCCGGAGTGATGGTGAGCCCCGGCAGCGGCCGGATGCGCGCCTCCGCCCACAACCCGGGGCTGAACCGGTTGACCAGCGTGGGCGGCAGCGTGGTCAGCGGCTCGTCGATGCGCGGCCCTTGGTTGTTGAACTCGCCCTCGCGGACCGCGAGCGACTGCTGGAAGCTGGCCGATACGAGCGCGCGCCGGTTGGCCAGATCGATGCCCGCGGAGAGCGACACGGCGCCTCCGGCCTCCAGGCGGACCGTGCTGCGCAGGAACAGGTCGCGGCTGAGGAAGTCGAGGTCCTGCTGCGCGACGGCGAATCGCAGGAGCAGCCGCTCGAACATCGCGATCGAGTCGACGGCCAGCGAGCCGCTTCTCCAGGAATGCTTCAGGCGGAGCTGCTGGAATCCCGTCTCGGTGTCGATGTTGCCACTGATGTTCGGGTCCTGGTCGATCGGCCGCGCGACGAGCAGCCCGAGCTTGTCGTCGGAGGTGAGCGCGAGGAATTGCAGCGCGTGATTGGAGCCGGGCGGGCGCCAGTCGACGCGCAGCTGCGCGTCGTAGTAGCGGGGCGCGACGGTGAAGCGGACGTCGCCCTCCGACACCGCGGCGCGCAGAATATAATCAATGTAGCTACGGCGTCCCGCCAGCGCGAAGCTGAGCCCGGGCACGCCGGGGACGCTGCTCTCGACCATTCCGCTGGCCTCGAGCAGGTTCAGGTTTGCGTACCCGTGCGGCTCGTCGCGCAGCTTCCGCGAGCGCACCTCCACCAGCCCGCCCACCAGGTCGCCGTAGCTGGCGCTGAAGTTTCCCGGGATGAAGTCGATGCCCTCGAGGAGGTCGGGGTTGACGGTGCTGGAGATGGCGCCGAAGTGGTACAGGAGCGGGATCGGCTCGCCGTCGAGGTAGACCAGGGAGTCGCCCGGATTCGAGCCGCGGATGACCAGCAGGCCGCCGCCGATCGGGCTGGTGCGCGCGACCCCGGGCAGGTCCTCGATCACCTTGAGCGCGTCGCCCTGCGCGCCGGGGATGCGCTGGATCTCCGAGGTGCTGATCGTGGTGCGGCTCAGCTCCTCGCGGTCGCGTTCGCCCTCGACCGTCGCCTCGAACGGGTTGGCGAAGAGGGGCTCCAGCAGCAGGGAAGTGTCGGTGCGCTTCCCGGGCTCGACGGTGACCGGGGAGGCGAGTCGCTGGTATCCGGGCGCTGTGACCACCAGCTCGGCGTCGCCGGGCGGGACGCCGCGCAGCTCGAATCGGCCTTGCGCGTCGGTGACCGCTACCAGCCCCGCCGCGGGCACCGCGACCTCGATGCCGGAGAGGCGCCGGCGGGAGCCGCGCTCGCGGACCGTCCCGGAGACGTTCACCGCCTGCTCGGCGGGCGCGGCGGGCGCGGGCGGCGGCGCGAAGTTGAACGCGAACTGGATGCGCACGGCGAGCGGCTCGTCACCCCGGCGGGCGGGCTCGAAGCGCAGCCGCCGCGCGGCGGCGAGCGCGGCCTCGTCGAACCGTGGCCGCGGCGGGCCCACCACGCGCGCAGCCGCCACCTGCCCCTGCGCGTCCACCTCCAGCTCGAGCACGACCCGCGCGCCGCCCGTCTCCCCGCCAGGGTACTCCGCCTCGACCGGCGGGCCGACGGGCTGGGGCGGGGTGATCGGCAAAGGCGGCGCCGCCGCTTTCTCCTCCGGCTGCGGATCCGGGACGGGCTGCGCGGTCGCGGCTCCGGCGCACACGATCACCAGCGCTGCCGCCCCGGCCCTCACGCGCGCTTTCCGTAGCCGAGGGTCACTTCGAGGGCACGGCAAAACGAGTCCTTACTTCGTGCGGACCGGGGGGAGGCGCATGCGGCGGCGGGCGTCGGCGAGGCGGCCGAGGCGCTCGAGGGCCTTCTCCGGGTGCCGGGTCAGCTCGTCCGCCAGCGCGCGGAGGCGGTCGGCGAGCTCGCGCGCGGCGCCCGGGACGTGCCGGTTGAGCGCGGCGGCGCCGCCGACCGTGCCGTCCCCGGCGAGCCGCGTGGTGTCGCGGAAGCCGCCCGCCGCCAGCTCCGCCGCGAGCGGCGCCAGGTCGGCCACCTTCGAGAGCGACTCGACCACCATCGCCGCGGCGAGGTAGGGAAGGTGCGAGGCGAAGGTGACGGCGCCGTCGTGCCCGGCGGGATCGACGTCCAGCAGCTTGCAGGATCCGGCGGCGCTCCAGAGGTCCTTCACCGCCGCCGCCGCGGGCTCGCGTCCGGCGCGCGCTCCGACCGGCGGGCAGACCGCCACGGTGGCGCCCTCGAAGAGGACCGGGCTGGCGGCCGCGAAACCACGGAACTCGGTGCCGGCCATCGGGTGCGCGCCGACGAAGACGACTCGATCCTGCCCGGCGGCCCGCGCGCAGACGGCCTCTTTCGATCCGCACACGTCGGTGAGCACGGCGCCGGGGCGCATGCGGCCGGCGGTGGGCAGGATGCTCTCGAGGAGAGCTGCGGCCGGCTGGGCGAGCACCACCACGTCGCAGTCGGCGAGCGGAGCGGACCCGGGCGGCGCCGAGGCGTCGATCGCGCGCGCGGCCAGCGCCTCCTTCAGCGCACCCGCGTCCACGTCCACGCCCAGGATGCGCAGGTCGGGCCGCGCGCGGCGCAGCGCCAGCGCCAGTGAGCCGCCGATCAGGCCCAGGCCAATAATCCCGAGGCGCTGCGAAACGGCCATGTTTCCTTGTACACTGCCGGGACGTGTTCTGGCGCAAGAAGGCCTACGACCGTTCCGCCGTCCTCGATGCCGCCGACAAGGCGCGCGGCCGCGGGCGCGTCCGCAAAGCGATCGCCGGCTACTCGCAGATCCTCGCGCAGGATCCCAACGATCACCAGGTGCACGCGCGCATCGCGCCGCTCCTCGCCCGAACCAAGCGCTGGCACGAAGCGCGCCTTTCCTTCGACGCGGCGGGCATCGGGTTCCTCAAGGTGGGGTTCGCGGACAAGGCCATCGCCATCTGGAAGGTGGCCGCGAAGACCTTCCCCGAGGACGTCGAGTACTGGGAGCGCGTCGCCAACGAGCAGGTGAAGCGCGGGCGCAAGGCCGACGCCGTGCAGTCGCTCCTGGAAGGGCGCGAGCAGCTGACCAAGAAGGCGCAGAGGCCGCTCGCCATGACGCTCTTGCGCCAGGTGCTCACGCTCGACGCCTTCCACTTCGACGCCACCCTCGATCTGGCGAAGCTTCTCGCCGCCGAGGGGCAAAGGCGCGACGCGGAGAAGCTTTTGCGCGAGATGCGCATGTGGGTGAAGGGAAGGAATTTGCGCAGGCTCCGGGGCGCTCAGTTCCGCCTCTCCCCCTCGTGGCGAGGGCTAATGGACTGGATTCTGGGCAAGTAGAAATTGGTGGCGCACTTCCTGCGCGCGCTGCCCACCTGAGGGTCTCGCAGACCCACATCCCGGACTCCTAACCTCCGGAGCTTGTTGGTTCGCTCCAACCCAGGAGTTCGACATGGAGAGTCTGTACCTCTGGCCGGCACGCCCGGCCGCCTCGTTGCTGGCGCTCTGGCTGCTCAGCCAGCTCTTCTGCTGGGCCGCGCGCGCGCCGGTGCACCGGGCGTTCCGGGCCCTGGGGCGCGTGGTCGCCGGCGCGTTCCGCATCACCGCGCGCTGGTGCAAGGCGGTCTCCGTCTCCGTCGCCAAGCGCGACCGCGAGATGGTGCTGGAGATGGGGAGGGGCGACGCGGAGTCGAAGGTCGCGCGCGAGTTCCGCCGGGTGGAGGTCAGCTTCGCCAAGGAGCTGGGGCGCTATCCCGAGCTGCACCGCAAGATGGACGACCTCGCCGCGCGCCTCGACGCCGACTACAAGGAGTGCGGGAACGCCGCGCCCACGCCTCCCGGCTGGGCCGAGGCGACCGCCGCCGTCGCCAAGATGCCGGCGAACGGCGACAACGTGGTGAAGAAGGTCCTGGAAGAGATCCACAACACCGCGAAGTCGGGCGAGAAGAAGGCGTTGCAGGAGTACCGCGACGCCACCGCCAAGCGGCACAAGATCCTGAACGGCATGGCGCCGATGTTGAAGGAGCTGAAGGAGAACGCGGCGGATGCCGGCAAGTCGGTCGGCGCGGCGCTGGAGACGACCAAGCGCATCGACGCCCACATGACCGCGTACGAGCAGATTCGCAAGGGCGAGGACAAGGCCGTGCGCGCGATGGGCTGGCAGTCCACGCAGCTCTTCGTCGCCTCGCTGCTGGTGCTCGGCGTCGCCGTCGGCGGCGCGTTCGTGAACTTCAACCTCATCGCGCTCCCGATGTCCGAGCTGGTGCCCGCCGGCAGCCGCATCGGCGGCATGCCCGTGTCCACCGTCGCCGCGCTGGTGGTGGTGCTGATGGAGGTCGCGGCGGGCATCTTCGCGATGGAGATGCTGGGCATCACCAGCTTCTTCCCCAAGCTGGATCTCCTGCCCGCCTCGCGCCGGCGCATCATCCTGGTCGTCTCGCTCGGGGGCCTGCTGCTGCTCGCCTGCATCGAGTCCTCGCTGGCGGTGCTCCGCGAGCAGCTCGTCGACTCGGCCACCGCGCTGAAGCAGTCGCTGGCCGGCGTCCACGAGAAGGCCGTCTCGGATCCCGCCGCCTCGCGCATCCCGGTGGTGGGCCAGGCGGTGCTGGGCTTCATCCTCCCCTGGATCCTCGCCATGGTGGCGGTCCCGCTCGAGACGCTGATCGCGACCGGCGGCCACATCTTCCTGACGCTCACGGCCGGCGTCCTGGCCCTGATCGGGACCATCGCCCGGCTGCTCGGGCACGGGTCGCGCTACCTGCTCGAGGGCGCGCGGCACGTCTACGACATCTACATCGTGCTGCCGCTGCAGATCGAGCGGCTGGCGACCGGCGCGCGGCCCCCGATGTCGACTGCCAAGCAAGGGGCCCGTCCATGAAGAAGCTCAGCCTTCTCGCCGTGCCGCTGCTCCTGTCCTGCTCGAGCAGCAAGAACTACGCGCAGGCGGTGGTTGCCCTCGTCGACGTGTCCGGCACCTACGCCGACCAGAAGCCGGAGGTGGTGAACGTCATCAAGCGCGGCATCCTGCCCAAGCTCCAGCCCGGGGACAGCCTCTTCGTCATCCGCATCGACGACGAGAGCTACAAGAAGGCGAACGTCGAAGGCGGGATGACGCTGGACGTGCGGCCCTCCAGGGCCAACGCGCAGAAGCTGGCGTTCGCCACCCAGATGGACCACTTCGCGGCGAAGCACCAGCGCTCCAGGCACACGGACATCCGCGGCGCCATGATGCTCGCCTCCGAGTACCTCAAGGAGACCGGCGCGGGGTTGCGCACCATGGTGGTGTTCAGCGACATGGAGGAGGACCTGCCCAAGGGCGTGAAGCGCACGCTCGCGCCGGACGAGTTCGCCGGCATGCGGATCCTCGCCATGAACGTGAAGAAGCTGAACGCGGACAACGTGAACCCGACCGTCTACCGGCAGCGCCTCGCCTCCTGGCAGCAGCAGGCCAAGTCGCACGGGGCGAAGGAGTTCCAGGTGGTGCTGGAGCCCGAGAAGCTCGACGAGCTGCTGGAGCACTGAGCGCAACTGCCGGCTTCACCCAGCCGGGCCTGGTTCCAGAGACCGAGCGACGCCCGATGACGGGTCAGTGCGCGTCCACGAACCCGCCGTGCTTCGCCAGGAAGGCCTCGTAGTCGCCCGGGAAGTCCTCCAGCTGGCCGTGGGTGAAGGCGAAGATGCGGGAGGCGGTGGAGCTGATCAGGTCGCGATCGTGGGCGACGAAGAGCACCGTGCCCGGGTAGTTCTGCAACCCGTCGGCGAGCGCGCTGATCGACTCCAGGTCGAGGTGGCTGGTCGGCTCGTCCAGGACGAGGATGTTCGGCTGTACCAGCATCAGCTTGCAGAAGAGCAGCCGCACCGCTTCGCCGCCGGAGAGCGCCTTGGTCGGCTTCATGCCCTCGTCGCCGCGGAAGAGCATTCGCCCGAGGAGGCCGCGGATCTGCTCGTTGCCGGCGCTCGGGTCGATGTCGTGCAGGTAGTCGAAGCAGGTCGTGTTGTCCGGGATGATCGGCCGCACGTCCTGCGGCATGTATCCGATCTGCGCCTCGTGCCCCCACACCGCGGTCCCTGACTCGGGCTTCAGCTCGCCCAGGACGGTGCGCAGGAAGGTGGTCTTGCCCATGCCGTTCCGCCCGACGATGGCGACCTTCTCGCCCTTGGTGATGAGGGCGCTGAACTCCTTGAAGAGCGGCTTCTTCTTCTCGAACCCCTTGGTCAGACCCTCGATGGTGAGGGTTTGCTTTCCGCTGGGCCGCTTCTGCTCGAACTTGATGAAGGGCCGGGCGATGTTCGACTTCTTGATGTCGCTGAGCGACAGCTTCTCCAACTGCTTGATGCGGCTCTGCACCTGCGAGGCGCGGGTGCCGGCGGAGAAGCGCGCCACGAACTCCTGCAGCTGCTCGCGCTTCTTCATCTTGTCGGCGTTCTCCGACTCGATGCGCGAGCGGACCTGCGCCTTGGCGCGCACCATGTCGTCGTACGCGCCGACGTAGGTGATGATGGTCTCATAATCGATGTCGGCGATGTGCGTGGAGATGGCGTTGAGGAAGTGCCGGTCGTGGGAGATCACCACCAGCGTCCCCTCGTAGTTCTCCAGGAAGTCCTCCAGCCAGTGGATGGAGTCGATGTCCAGCGAGTTGGTGGGCTCGTCGAGGAGGAGCGCGGTGGGCTTGCCGAACAGGGCCTGCGCGAGCAGCACCCGCACCTTGTCGCCGCCGGTGACCTCGCGCATCAGCCGCTGGTGATCGCTCTCGAAGACGCCCAGGCCGTCGAGCAGCGTGGCGGCCTGGGCCTCGGCGGAGTATCCGTCCTCCTCGGCGATCACGCCCTCCAATTCGCCGAGGCGCGCACCCTCCTCGTTGGACAACTCGCGCTTCGCGAGCAGCTTCTCCTTCTCGTGCATCGCGTCCCAGAGAATGCGGTTGCCCATCAGGACCACGTCCAGGACGCGCTTGTCCTCGTAGCCGTACTGGTCCTGCTTGAGCACCGAGAGGCGCTTCGGCCGCGACACGGTCCCCGTGTCCGGCTCGAGGTCGCCGGAGAGGATCTTCATGAACGTGGTCTTCCCCGCGCCATTCGGCCCGGTCAGGCCGTAACGGCGGCCGGGCGGAAAGGTGGTGGACACGCTCTCGAACAGCTTCTTGCCGGCGAACGCCTTGGTGACGTTCGTGACCTGGATCATCTCAGCACGTTTCCTGCAAAGCGGGGGGTGCTGCGTCTAACACGGCGCGCCCCGCTTTGCATGCCATTCGGTCCGGGTTACATCTAGACGATGGAACGGTCGAGCGAGCGCTACGTCGACCCCGTCATCGAGGCCTACAAGAAGGATCTCGATCGGACCCTCATCCGGGAAAACCTGCGCCGGACTCCGGAGGAGAGACTGCGCGCGCTGATGGAAATGCAGCGGTTCGCCGTCGAATTGCGCCGGGCCGCCCGGGCCGCGCGATGATGCCCACTCGCTTCCCCGAGCTGCTGCGCGCGCTCTCGGAAGCCGGAGTCGAGTTCGTGGTCGTGGGTGGGGCAGCAGCGGTCGCCCGCGGTTCGGTGAGACTCACGCAGGATCTGGATGTCGCCTACCGCCGCACACCCGAGAACATGCGGCGGTTGGTCAAGGCGTTGTCATCGCACCGTCCTTATTTGCGGGGCGCTCCGGCGGGCCTCCCGTTCGTTCTGGACGAATCCACGCTCCGCGCGGGTCTCAACTTCACCTTGGTCACCGACTTGGGTTGGATCGATCTGCTCGGCGAGGTAACCGGTGGAGGAGGTTACGACGAGCTGGTGCGGCACTCTTCCGAGCTGGAGCTGTTCGGCACCCGCTGCCCCGTGCTTGGCTTGGACAAGCTCATCGACGTCAAGCGGGCCGCGGGCCGCCCCAAGGACTTCGAGGTGATCGCCGAGCTGGAAGCCATCCGCGAGATGGAGCGCGGCGGCTGAGTCGCCGGTCAGGCGCGTTGGCGCACCAGCCATTCCTGCGACGCCGATGAAGCCCTCCACGCGCGTGACCTGCCGCGCGGGGCCGCCGTCGAGCGGCTTCACCCACAGGTCGAGGCGGCCGCCGGCATCGCTCTGGAAGGCGGCGAGCCGGCCGTCGTGCGAGAAGCTCATCTCGAGCGACAGCGCGCCGTACCGGCGAGCCTTGAGGTACTCGTCGAGCGGCACGGGAGCGCGCGGCGCCTGCGCCGCTTGGGGCGCAGGTTTCGCGGCCGCGCAGGCGAGGGCGAGCGCGCACAGGGAGGCGGCGGCGATGCGCATGGGCGTCAGACCTTGGGCGGGTGCTTCTGCAGCTTCCGCTGGAGGGTGCGGCGGTGCATCTTCAGCCGCCGCGCGGCCTCGGAGATGTTGCCGTTGCAGTCCGCCAGGATGCGGTTCAGGTACTCCCATTCCTGGCGGTCCAGGGAAGGGACCTCGTGCACCGGCGGCGGCGGCCGCTTCCCGAGGAGGGCCGCCTCGACCTCGTCCGCATCGGCCGGCTTGTTGAGGTAGTTGATGGCGCCGAGCCGGATGGCCTCGACGGCGGTGCCGATGGTGCCGTAGCCGGTCAGCACCACCACCTCGGGCGGGCTGGGGAGCGCGCGCAGTGCCCGCACCACCTCCAGGCCGCTCGGGCCCGGCATGCGCAGGTCCACCACCGCGTAGTCGGGCGTCTCCTGCCGCAGCAAAGCCTGGGCCTCGCCGGCGCTTCCGGCCAGGGACACCTCGTAGCCGCGGCGCAGGAAAGCGTTGCGCATCGCCACGCGGAAGGGCTCGTCGTCATCCACGATGAGGATTCGCGGCATCGCGCTGTGTTTAAGCGCCCGCTTCCGGGACCGTCAAGGTGACCTCCGTGCCGCGGCCCTCGGCGGAGGCGACGCTCATCTCGCCTCCCTGCCTCTCCACCACGTGCCGCGCCAGGTACAGCCCCAGCCCGGTGCCGCGGCCCAGCTCCTTGGTGGTGAAGAAGGGCTCGCCGATGCGGCGCAGGAGCGATTCCGGGACGCCGACGCCGTTGTCGCTCACCTGGATGCGCAGGTCGCCCCGCCCCCGCGTCAGGGAGATGCGCACGTCGCGCGCGGAGCGGTTTTCGGTCGCCTCGGCCGCGTTGTCGAGCAGGTTGGCGATCGCCCGCTCGAAGGCGTGCACGGGCAGGCGCGCCCGCGCGCGCGCCGCCTGCGGCTGGATCTCCACCACCGGCTTCGGTCCAGGGCGGCCTTCCTGCCAGCGCTTCACCGCGGCTTCCAGCACCGGCGCGACCTCGACCTCCTTGGGCTCCTCGAGGTCGGCCCCGCCGCGCGGCGCGAGCATGCCGGTGATGATCTGCTTGCAGCGCCGCACCTGGTTGCGGATCTCCTCGGCCTCGGCGCGGCGGTCGCCGTCGAGCTGCGCGGCCAGCTCGCCGGCGAGGATGGCGATGGTCCCCAGCGGGGTGTTCAGCTCGTGGGCCGTGCCCGCGGCCAGCGTGCCGAGGGCGGCGAGCCGCTCGGCCGCCTCGGCGTCGGAGCGCGTGCGCTCCAGCTCCGCCTCGCGCCGCCGGAGCGAGGCGCTCATGCGCAGGGTGAAGGTGCCGATGAAGACTGCCGCGACCACGAACGCCACCCACCTGCCCCGGGCGTGGAGCAGCAGCTGCTCCTGCCCGCCGAGCGAGAGCAGCGGCCCTTCCGGCAAGAGCTGCAGGAGCGTGTACGCGGCGATGCTGGTCGCCGTCAGCGGCAGGCTCCAGCGCGCGGGCAGCACCACGGCCGCGATGGTGATGTGCACCAGGTACAGGACCGCGAACGGGTTGTAGGCGCCGCCCGAGAGGGCGAGCAGCGCCGTCAGCGCCAGCACGTCGCCGAGCAGGTTGAGCCCGCTGGCGCGCTCGCTGGGATTGCCGCCGCGCAGGAGCCACACGTGGGTGGCGAGGTTCGCCAGGGCGAGGGCGCCGCAGACGGCGAGCAGCGGCTTGACGGGCAGCGCCTCGTGCACCATGCGCGCGGCGAACACGATGGTGACGACCTGCCCGACCACCGCCCCCCACCGGAGCCGCACGATCCAGCGCAGGTTGATCCGGGAAGCGGACTCGAGCGAGGGGGCCATCGCGCGGACGATACTCCAGGCCGGAAGCTGCCGCCGGGGCTTGACGGACGCGCCCGGCGGCAGCAGGGTCGGCGGCCATGCGCGCGCCGTGGATCGCCGCCGCCTTCGCCGCCGCCTGCGCCACGCGGCCGATGCCGCCGCCCGCGCGCCTGTCGGTGCCCGCGTCAGCGCCGCACACCGCGCCGGGGGCTTCCGCGCAGCTCGACAGCATCGCGCGGCGCTACTGGACGGCCCTGCTCGAGACCGCGCCCCTGCCGCAGCTCGGCGGGGGCGGCATGGGCGGTCCGCTCTTCGCCACCGCGCTCGGCGACCACCGCTTCGACGCAAAGCTGGATGACCTCTCGCCCGATGCCCACCGGAAGGTGATCGACGCGCTCGCGCAGCTCCGGGCGGAGCTGACGACGCTCGGCCCGTCGGAGCTGTCCGGCGAGGAGCAGCTCACGCTGGAGATGCTGCGGCGGCAGCTCGCCGACGCCGACGCGGTGGAGGCGTGCTCCGCGCCCGCGTGGGTGGTGGACCAGATGGGCGGGCCGCACGTGACGCTGGCGCAGACCGGCCAGTACTACCCGCTGGGCACCGCGAAGGGTGCCGCCGACCTGGCCGCCCGCTACGGGCAGGCCGGGCGGTACTTCGATCAGATCGTCGCGAACCTCGGGCGCGGGCTCGTCCAGGATCGCACCTCGCCCCGCGTGAACGTCGAGCGGGTGATCGCCTCGCTCGACGACCTGTTGAAGCAGGACGCGTCCAGCTCGGTGCTGCTGCCCGCCGAGGAGCGCTTCTCCGGGCTTCCCGAGGGAGAGCGGCGCGCGGCCCGCGAGCGGATCCGCGCGGCCATCGTCGAGCAGGTGCTGCCCGGGATGCGGCGCTACCGGGCGTTCCTCGCCGGCGAGGTGTTGCCCACGGCGCGCAAGGAGGTGGGGTTGTGGGCGCTGCCCGGAGGCGAGCCCTGCTACGCGGCCCTGGTCGCGCACCACACCGGGACCAAGCGGACTCCGCAGCAGCTGCACGACCTCGGGCTCCAGACGCTCGCCTCCATCGAGGCCGAGATGGAGCGCATCGCCCGCTCCGAGGGGGCGCGCGACGCCAAGGAGTACCGCGCGAGGCTGGACGGGAGCCGCGAGCAGTTCCAGAGGACCGCGGCGGCTTTGCTGCAGTGGAACCGCGCCACGCTGGCGCGCGCCCAGGCGGCGCTGCCGCAGGGGTTCGGCCGGCTTCCCCGGGCAGCGATCGAGACGCGCCCCATCGAGGCGTACCGCGCGGCCTCCAGCCCGCCGGCCTTCTACCAGCCGGCGGCCGGCGACGGCTCTCGCCCCGCCGTGTACTACGTCAACACGCTGCGCCCGGAGACGCGGCCGCTCTACAACGAGGAGGCGCTCTGCTTCCACGAGACCGTCCCCGGCCACCACCTGCAGATCGCCCTGGCCCAGGAGCTTCGCGACTTGCCCGACTTCCGCCGCCACACCGGCGAGACGGCCTTCGTCGAAGGGTGGGCGCTGTACACCGAGCGGATGAGCGACCAGGACCTGCACCTGTACTCGGGCTCCCCCGCGCGCTTCGGGATGCTGGGGTACCAGGCCTGGCGCGCGTCCCGGCTGGTGGTCGACACGGGGATGCACGCGCTCAAGTGGGACCGCGAGCGGGCGCTTTCGTACCTGCGCGAGCACACCACGCTCTCGCCCGACGAGGCGGCGAACGAGATCGACCGCTACGCGATCCACCCGGCGCAGGCGCTCGCGTACATGGTGGGACAGCTGGAGCTGTTCCGGCTGCGCGACGAGGCGCGCAAGCGCATGGGCGACCGCTTCGACCTGCGCGCCTTCCACGACGCCGTGCTCGCCCACGGCGCGGTGCCGCTCTCCTCGCTGGAGCGCGTGCTCCGCGAGCACG
>DASWGQ010000141.1:0-7279 GCA_036393595.1 Myxococcales bacterium
ACCCAGCGCCACTCTCCTCCTCGGACGCGGAATGCACGATCTGGTGCTCGAGCGCGCGCCCCTAGATCTGCTCCGCGGCATGCTGGTTGTCCGCGTCAGAGGAGCGGGAGCTGCCGGCCCGGCCGATCCGGCCGGCGGAAGGTGGTGCTGTCGTCTCCTCCCATGCACCCGGTCGCGAGCCCCACGCGGCGGGCGGTGGACTCGAAGAGCGCCCGCGCCGCCTCCGCGTAGCGACCTTCGCCGCGGCCGCGGACGCCCCACCGGGAGTCGTACAGCTTTCCGCCGCGCGCCTCGCGCACGCGGGCCAGCACGCGCTCGGCGCGGAGCGGCAAGGCCTGGCGCAGGCGCTCTTCGAACACGGGCGCGACGCTGCCCGGCAGCCGCAAGAAGACGAACCCCGCGCGGCGGGCGCCCGCCGCGGCGGCTGCTGCCAGGATGCGCGCGATGTCTTCGTCCCCGAGCCCGGGGATCATCGGCGCGACGTTCACGCCGACGTCCAGCCCGGCCGCCGCGAGCCGCTCGATGATCTGCATCCGCCGCTGCGGCGAGGCGACGTGCGGCTCGACGGCGTGCGCGTGCTCGCGATCCCAGAGAGGAATGCTGACGGTCACGCCGACGTCGGCGACCTTCGCCAGCGCCTGCAGCACGTCGAGGTCGCGCTCGATGAGAGGCGACTTGGTGATGATGCCCACCGGGTTGCGGTACTCGGCGCAAACCTCCAGGCACCCGCGCGTGAGCCGGTAGCTCGCCTCGAGCGGCTGGTAGCAGTCGGTCACGCCGGAGAAGACGATCAGCTCGCCCTTCCAGCTCGGGCGCTCGAAGGCGTCGCGCAACAGCCGCGGCGCCTCGGGCTTGACGGTGATCTTGCGATCGAAGTCCGTGCCGGCGCCGAACCCGAGGTACTCGTGCGACGGCCGAGCATAGCAGTAGGCACATGCATGGAAGCATCCACGGTACGGGTTGACGCTCCAGGCGAAGCCGACGTCGGGGCTGTCGTTGTGCGAGAGGATCTCGCGCGTGTGGTCCTCGTAGACCTCGAGCCGCGCGGGCGGGGCCTCTTCGAGGTACTCGACCTCGGTGGTGGACCACGGGTTGGGCGGGTTGGAGATCGGCTTCAGCACGCCTGGATCTACTGCACGGAACATGCGTTCAGGTCAATTGCCGCGGGCGTTGCAATGTCGCTCGGACTCGTCCGATAAGTCCGTTCTCCAAAGCGCAGCGCCGCCCCATCGCGGCGGCTGAAGGAGGCCAGCCATGCAGAGCCGAGCGCAAGCGGTCTGGGAAGGCGACCTGATGTCCGGCAAGGGCAAGGTGAGCTCGCGGACGAGCGGCGTGCTCCGCGACGCGGGGCTGTCCTGGAAGTCACGGACCGAGGTCGCAGGCGGGAACACGACGCCCGAGGAGCTGCTGGCCGCGGCGCACGCGAGCTGCTTCGCGATGGCGCTCTCGCACGGCCTGGCGCAGGCGGGCAAGGCGCCGCAGAAATTGGACGTGACCGCCACCGTCACGTTCGGTCCCAAGCAGGGCGGCGGGTTCTCGGTCCAGGAAAGCGCGCTCGAGGTGCGCGGCTCGGTCCAGGGCATGGACGCCGCTGCGTTCCAGAAGGCCGCGGAGGCGGCGAAGGACGGCTGCCCGATCTCGCAGGCCCTCAAGAACAACGTGAAGCTGTCGGTCAAGGCCCAGCTGGGCTGATCCCGAACAGCTACACGATTGTGCGTTGCGTCGTGGAGTCATGGCGCTTAGCGTCATCGCCATGACTGCAGAGAACACGAACACCTCCGGTGAGGCGGCGCGGCTGCCCGAAGAGAGCCGCCCGGGTTCCGAGGCGCACCTCGACGAGTGGGTCGCTCCCGACATCGCGGACGAACGCGGCTTCCTCCGGGCCGGGAAGATCCTCGAGTGGATGGACGTGGTCGGCGTGCTGGCGGCGAGCCGCCACTGCCGCCGCCCGGTCGCGACCGCCTCGGTGGACGGGATGGAGCTGCTGCACCCCATCCGGGTGGGCGAGCGCGTCACGATGACCGCCTCCGTCGGGTACACCTCGGCGCGCTCGCTGGGTGTGTCGGTCTCGATGCGGCACGGGATGCCGGCTGCCGAGCAGCGCTCGCTGACCGGGTACATGACCTTCGTGGCTCTGGACCCGCGGGGCAAGCCGGGCCCCGTTCCGCAGCTGCGGCCGCAGACCCCCGCCGAGGTGGCCCGCTTCCGCGAGGGCAACGTGCGCCGCGAGTTCCGCAGCAAGCTGCGCTCGGGACAGCTTCCGGCGCCGCCTCCGCCCACCGGCCGCGAGCAGGCGCTCTTCGTGCGCGAGCTGCTCAAGCTGCTGCCGCGCTCGCTCTTGCCCATCGGCCGGGGCGACGCGCTCGAGCCTCGCCGCCGGCACGTCTCGTACGTGCACAAGATCGAGCCGGTGCGCGCCAGCAGGCTGAACTTCAACGGCACACTGTACGGCGGGACCTTGATGAAGTGGATCGAGACCACCGCGAACCTCTCCGCGCGCGCCTATCTCGACGGCGTACCCGTGCGCCTCGGCGGCCTGCACGGGCTCACCTTCATCCGCCCGGTGCGGCGCCACGTGTTCGTGCACGTGCGCTCGGTGGTGGCGCACACGGCGGCCGACTCGCTGACAGTCCTCGTGAACGTCGATTCGGAGCAGCCGCTCGCCGGCGAGCAGGAAGAGACGCTGCGCGCCTTCCTCACTTACGTGCCGGTGGACGCGCGCGTGCGCATCCCGCCGATCGAATGCCTGGGCGACGACGAGCGGGCGGCATTCGACGAGGTCGAGCACCGCCTGGCGCTCCAGCGATCGCTGCTGGTCGCCGACGCCTGAGGGCGACTCACTGATCCTTGCGGTCGCCCCGTCGATTCCAACGGGCGCCGGACAATCCATTCGTGCCCGCTTTCGACAATCCGCATCTCGCTGGACCGCAGGGTCGATCCGCCCCAGCTGCTGGTGCCCACCGAGGGCGGTCTCGCCGTGCTGCGGTCGCTGCCTTGAAAAGCCCAGCGCCGCCGTACGGCGGCGACTGAGCGTCGGGTATGGTGCGGCGCCATGGAGCCTGGTCCGTCGCGCCGCGCGGTGCTGCTCGTCGCCGCGGCGGCGCTTCTCTGGTCGAGCGGCGGGCTGTTCATCAAGATCGCGCCGATGCCCGCGCTGGCGGTGGCCTGCGGACGCGCGCTCATCGCCACGCTCTTCTACCTGGCGGTGCTGCGACCCGACCTCCGCAAGGCGCGCTTCACCACGGCGCTTGCGTATGCGGGCTGCGTGGTGACGTTCGTGACGGCGACGAAGCTCACCACCGCGGCGAACGCCATCTTCCTGCAGTACACCGGCCCCGCGTACGTCCTGCTGCTCTCGCCGTTCCTTCTCGACGAGCCGTTCCGGCCCATCGACGCCATCTGCGTCGCGCTCTCGCTGGCCGGCATGTCGCTCTTCTTCATCGACAAGCTCGAGGCGGGACAGCTCTCCGGGAACCTGCTCGCCACGCTCAGCGGCGTGTTCTTCGCCTTCACGGTCCTGCTCATCCGCCGTGACGCGAAGAGCGGCTCCGGGGACGCGATGCCCTCCATGACGCTGGGCAACGTGCTCGCTGCGCTGGGCACCGCCCCGTTCGCGGGCGCGCTCGCGCACCTGTCGGGCGCCGGAGCTCTGGTCCTGCTGTACCTGGGCGTGATGCAACTCGGCGTCTCGTACTGGCTCTTCGCCCGCGGCGTCCGCCAGGTGCCCGCCGCCGAGGCGAGCCTCATCTCGATGCTGGAGCCGGTCTGCAACCCGCTCTGGGTGCTGCTCGGCACGGGAGAGCGGCCCGGCCCGTGGTCCATCGCCGGCGGCGCGGTGGTGCTCGGGGCGGTCGCGCTCCGGACGCTGGTGAAGCAATGATCAGCGTCGCTCCTCCACGGCCAGCGCATAGAGCGTGCCGGTGGCCTCGTCCAGGTACCAGTCCAGGGGCGTTGCGCCCTGTGGCGAGGGCAGGGCGTCCTGCAGCGCGAGCAGCTGCGCCGCCGCCGCCGGCAGCTTCGCCGAGCCCACGCCGAGGTAGAGGCGGCGGGGTCCCTCGTCGATGCGGAAGGCGGCCCGAGACACCCAGGCCGGCTTCGTCCCCTGCCGCGCGCGCTTGAGCTTGTCGTTCCCCACCGCGGCGGCGTCCTTGCCCGCCCAGTCCGCCTTCAGCGCCTGGATCCGGGCGTCGATGGAGGCCGCATCGGTCGGGTCCCAGGCGCGCGCGGCGAGGGGTGCGAGCACCAGCAGGAGGGCCAGCCGCATGGGGGCAGTGTGGCGGACCCGCCCAGGGGAGTCGAGTTATCAGTCTGGAACGACTTCGACGCGCACGCGAGCGACGCCGGCGCGCAGCATGCCCAGCTCGCGCGCGGCCTCCCAGGAGAGATCGACGATGCGGCCGCCGGCGAACGGTCCGCGGTCGTTGATGCGCACGGTCACGGAGCGGCCGTTCTCCAGATTCGTGACGCGCACCCGCGTGCCGAACGGAAGCTGCCGGTGGGCCGCGGTGAGCGCGCGCGGATCGAAGCGCTCGCCGCTCGCGGTTCGCCGTCCGGCGAAGTCCTGTCCGTAATACGACGCCATCCCGTCCTGCGCCGCCCTCCGGGCCGGGGCTGCTTCCGGCGCAGGCTCGCGCGCCACCGGGGCCTGGGCACAGGCGGCGAGCAGAGCGAGGAGCACGGCGGAAGGGCGCAGGCGCATCGGCACAATCTGGTACGCGGCCGGGGTGCGGGGAAGGTCCGGCGGCTTAGAATGTCCGCCATGCCGGTGCCACGCGTGGCGATCCTGGGCGGCGGATTCGGCGGCCTCAACGCCGCCAAGGCGCTGCGCCGCGCGCCGGTGCAGGTGACGCTGGTCGACCGGCGCAACCACCACCTGTTCCAGCCGCTGCTCTACCAGGTGGCCACGGCGGCGCTGAACCCGAGCGACATCGCGACGCCCATCCGGCGCGTCCTGCGCCGCCAGGGGAACGCCGAGGTGATCCTGGGCGAGGCGGCCGCCATCGACGTGCCGGGCAGGCGCGTCCTGCTCCGCGATGGCGTCGTGCCCTACGACTTCCTGGTGATCGCGACCGGCGCCACGCACGCCTACTTCGGCCACCCGGACTGGGAGAAGGACGCGCCGGGGCTCAAGAGCCTGGAGGACGCGATCGGCATCCGCCGGCGCGTGCTGCTCGCCTACGAAGCGGCGGAGCGCGAGGACGATCCGGCGCGCCGGGAGGAGTGGCTCACCTTCGTCGTGGTGGGCGGCGGCCCGACGGGCGTCGAGCTGGCGGGAGCGCTGGCGGAGATCGCGCGCCACGACCTGCCGGAGGACTTCCGGCGCATCGACGCACGCACGGCGCGGGTAGTGCTCGTCGAGGCGGGTCCGCGCATCCTGCCGGCCTACGCGCCGGAGCTGGCGGAGAAGGCCGCGGCGCGCCTGCGGCGGATGGGCTGCGAGGTCCTGGTCGGGACGCCGGTGACCGCCGTGGACGCCGAGGGCGTCGTCGCGGGCGGGCGCCGGATCCGCTCGCGCTGCGTGATCTGGGCCGCGGGCGTTGCGCCTTCGCCGATCGCGCGCTCGCTCGGCGTTCCCCTCGACCGGGTGGGCCGCGTGAAGGTCGAGCGGGACCTCTCCATCCCGGGCGCCCCGGAGGTCTTCGTCATCGGCGATCTCGCGGCGGTGGAGGATGCGCAGGGGAGGCCCGTGCCGGGGCTGGCGCCACCCGCCATCCAGGGCGGCCGCCACGCGGCGCGCCAGATCCTGCGCACGCTGCGCGGCGAGCCACGCGAGCCGTTCCGCTACCTGGACAAGGGGACCCTGGCGACCATCGGACGCAACGCCGCCGTGGCGCAGATCGGCCGGCTCCGCACCGAGGGCTTCCTCGCCTGGGTGCTGTGGCTCGTGGTCCACATCTTCATGCTGATCGGCTTCCGCAACCGGGTCCTGGTCCTGGCGCAATGGGCCTGGACGTACCTGCGCCACGAGCGCGGCGCGCGGCTCATCACCGGCGAGGTTCCGCAGCTCTTGCCTCAGGGGAGCGCGCGGACGGCCGAGTAGCGGTTCTTCCCGCCGCGCTTGGCGCCGTAGAGCGCCTCGTCCGCGGCGTGGATCAGCTCCTCGGCGGTGGAGATGAGGCCCGCGGGATACTCGGCGACGCCCAGCGTGGCAGTCACCGAAACGGGCGCGTCGCCGGCGTTCACCGCGAGCTGCTCGACCGCCTTGCGGATGCGTTCGCACACGCGCAGCGCGCCCTCGGGCTGCGTGTGCGGCAGGATGACGGCGAACTCGTCTCCGCCGTAGCGGGCCGCCACGTCCGGGGTGCGCAGCGAGCGCGAGATCCCGGAGGCCACGGCCCGCAGCAGGCGGTCGCCGAAAACGTGGCCGTACTTGTCGTTGACCGGCTTGAACTCGTCGAGGTCGATCATCGCGAACGCGAGCGTGCCGCCGTATCGGTCGACGCGGTTCATCTCCTGGGCCAGGCGATCGACGAGGTAGCGGCGGTTGTAGAGGCCGGTGAGCGGGTCGGAGACCACCAGCCGTTCCAGCTCGTGCTGGATGGAGACCACGCGGTCGTGCATCTCCTTCACGCGCAGGAGCGCGCGCACCCGGGCGAGCAGCTCGTCCGGATCGCAGGGCAGCGGCAGGTAGTCGTCCGCGCCCCTCTGCAGCCCCAGCACGCGCTCGGCCGTCGTGCTGCGGTGGCTCGCGATCAGCACCGGGGTGAACTGGTCGTGCATGCCCTTGAGCTGCGGGAGGAGGTCGAGGCCGTCCATGTCCGGAAGCGACCGGCCCAGGACCACCAGGTGGGGCGCGCCCTCGCGCAGCTTCTCGAGCGCCTCGGCGCCGCTCGCCGCGGCCGCGACGGTCAACTCAGCCCCCGACAGCAGGTCGCGCTGCGAGGCGCGAGCGCTCTCGTCGGCCTGCACCACGAGCACCCGCATCATCCCCTCCCGCCTGGGCCATGTGTATGCTCGCAGATAGGCGGCCCTGAAGGGAAGCCTGCTACTCTTGCCTACATGAAGCACGTGATCGTTTTCGACTCGCCCGGCGCCAAGGTGCGGCTCGACAAGATCTCCGCGCGCCCGCCGAACAAGATCCAGAAGCCCGAAGGGCAGGCCCGTTTCCAGGAGCTGAACGACGAGCTGTTCGCCCTGCAGATCAGCGTCAGCCGACGGAGATCCGCCGCACCCCGCGCTCCTCGAGGAGCGCGCGCACCCGGTCGCGATGGTCGCCTTGCAGCACCAGCGCGTCGTCCTCGACGGCGCCGCCGCACCCCAGCGCCGCCTTGAGCCCCTT
>DASWGQ010000142.1:0-5511 GCA_036393595.1 Myxococcales bacterium
GACTGAGGGTTCCAGGCGTAGACGAGGCCGGTGCCGGCGGGGATCTCGGACCACTCCCGGCTCTCGCGGGACAGGTCGCCGCCGTAGTTCTTCCGGTACATGTCGGCGTCCGCCACCGCGCCCAGGGCCTGGTTCAGCTCCTCGGGGGTGGGCCACACGTCGCGCAGGTAGACGGGCTTGCCGTCGCGGCCCAGGCCGATGGGGTCCTTGTCGAGGTCGATGTCCACCCGGCCGGCGATGGCGAACGCGACCACCAGCGGCGGGCTCATGAGGAAGTTCGCCTTGATGCTCTGGTGGACGCGCGCCTCGAAGTTGCGGTTGCCGGAGAGCACGCTCGCCGCCACCACGTCGTTCTTGGTGACGATCTGCTCGACGTGCGGCTCGAGCGGACCGGAGTTGCCGATGCAGGTCGTGCACCCGTAGCCGACCGTCACGAAGCCGAGCTTGTCGAGGTAAGGCTGCAGGCCCGTCTTCTCCAGGTAGCGCGAGACGACGCGCGAGCCGGGCGCGAGCGAGGTCTTCACCTCGGGCCGCACGTTGAGGCCCTTCTCGACCGCCTTCTTCGCCAGGATGCCGGCGGCGAGCATCACCGACGGATTCGAGGTGTTGGTGCAGGAGGTGATGGCCGCGATGAGCACGTCGCCGTGCCCGATGTCCACCGGCACCTTGATCGGGTGCAGCTCTTGCGGCGGCACGCGGTCGGGCGTGGGCCGGTTGGTCATCATCTCGGTCTCGGTGAGCGGGTTGGTGTCCTTGTGCGTGAGGCCGTTGGTCTTCACCTCCGGCACGGTCTCCGGGTCCTGCGCGCCGCCGCCGGTGACGGTCTCCACCGGCAAGGGCTCGGCGACCTCGTGGAAGCGCTTGCCGATCTCGTCCTTCGGCTTGCCGTAGCCGTTGGGCGCCGGCGCCTGCAGCAGATCGAGGAACTTCCCCTTCAGCGAGGGCAGCTCGATCCGGTCCTGGGGCCGCTTGGGCCCGCTGACGCTGGGCTTCACCGAGCCGAGGTCCAGATCGAGGACCTGCGTGTAGTCGATCTGTCCCTTCTTCGGAATGCCGAAGAGGTCCTGCGCCTGGTAGTAGGCGCGGAGGCGGTCGACCAGCTCCTTGGGGCGGCCCGTCGCCAGGAGGTACTGGCAAGTCAGCTCGTCGACGGGGAAGTAGCCCATCGTGGCGCCGTATTCGGGCGCCATGTTGGCGATGGTGGCGCGCTCGGGCACGGCGAGCGCGGCGGCACCCTCGCCGTGGAACTCGACGAACTTGCCCACTACCTTCGCCTTGCGGAGCATCTCGGTGACGGTGAGCACCAGGTCGGTGGCGGTGACGCCCGCGCGGATCTTCCCAGAGAGGCTCACGCCCACCACGTCGGGCGTGAGGATGTAGACCGGCTGGCCCAGCATGGCAGCTTCGGCCTCGATGCCGCCCACGCCCCAGGCGACGATGCCCAGGCCGTTGATCATGGTGGTGTGCGAATCGGTGCCGACCAGCGTGTCGGGGTAGACCACCCCGTCCTGCTCGAGGATGCCCTTGGCGAGGTGCTCGAGGTTCACCTGGTGCACGATGCCAATGCCGGGAGGGACGATGGTGAGCCCGTCGTACGCTTGCATGCCCCACTTGAGGAACTCGTACCGGGGCCGGTTGCGCTTGAACTCGATGGCCATGTTGAGCTGCAGTGCATTCGCCACGCGCGTGAAGTCGACCTGCACGCTGTGATCCACCACCAGGTCGACCGGCACCTCGGGTTCCACGAGCTTCGGGTCCTGCCCGGCGCGCTTCACGGCGCTGCGCATGGCGGCCAGGTCGACGACCAGCGGCACGCCGGTGAAGTCCTGCAGGAGGACGCGCGAGACCACGAAGGGGATCTCCTCCACCCGCTCGCCGCGCGGCTGCCAGGAGGCGAGGTTCTTCACGTCCTCGTCGCGCACCCGCTTGCCGTCCAGGTTGCGCAGCAGCGACTCGAGCACGATGCGCAGGCTGACGGGCATCCGCGCGACGCCGGGGAACTTCTCGCGGGCGGCGGGGAGCGAGGCGAGGCGCGCAATCTTGCTTCCCGCGCGGAACTCCTTCAGGTACGGGCTGGGCATGATGTCCTTCTCCGTTCGCTGCGGGATCTAGTCCAAAGCGACGCGCTGTGCCACAGCCGTTTCGCCCCTCAGTCGGGCGGGCCGAAATGGAGCGGCCCGCCGCGCGTATGATCGTCGCGTGCGCGCGCCACCGATCCGATTTCAGGCCGCCGCGCTGCTCGCCGCCGCGCTCCTCTGCGGCGCCGCGCGCGCCCAGCAGGAAGGGCCGCGGCCTTGGAGCCTCGACCTCACCGTCCACGACGTCGGCATCGGCATCGGGAACTCGCGCCACATCGACGGACTGCGGCTGAACTTCCGCGACACCGCACCCTTCGTCGCGCACGGGGTGAACGCCACCATCTGGATCCCCGGCAAGGAAGGCGCGAAGAGCGAGGTCGACGGGCTCGCCCTCGGCCTGCCGCTGACCGGCGCCGGCAAGGTGCGGGGGCTGGCGCTCGGATTCGGCGTGGCGGCGGACAAGACGATCGACGGCGTGGCGGCGGGCGTGCTCGGCGTGGGCTCGGGGGGCGGGATGCGTGGCATCCTGCTCGGAGGGCTCGGCGCGGGGACGGGCGGGAACGTCATCGGCATCGCGGCGGGAGGCCTGGGCGCCGGCGCGGGGGGCGACGTGTACGGGCTGCTCGCCGGAGGCCTCGGCGCGGGCGCGGGCGGCGACTTCACCGGGATCGGCCTGGGCGGCCTGGGCATCGGCGCGGGCGGGCGAGCGCGCGGCCTGTTCGTCGGAGGTCTCGGCGCAGGCGCCGGCGGTGGTCTCGACGGCATTGCGCTCGGCGGCGCCGGCGTGGGGACCGGCGGCCGGCTGCGCGGCATCGCGCTGGGCGGCCTGGGTGTGGGCGCCGGCGACGGCGTGCAAGGCCTCGTCGTCGGCGGGCTCGCCGTGGGAACCGGCCGCGACATGCAGGGCCTTGCGGTGGCCGGACTGGCGGCCGGAGCGGGAGGCACGATCCAGGGCGTCGCGATCGCGGGCCTGGGCGTCGGCGCTCCGCGCATCCAGGGTCTCGCGATCGCGCTGGCCGCCGGAGGCAAGGAAGTCCAGGGCGCGGTGATCGCGCCGGCGTATTTCCACCTCGCCGAGGGCGGCCGGTTCGACGGCGTCTCGATCAGCGCCTTCAACCGCGTGCTGGGCGAGCAGCGCGGGCTCGCCATCGGGCTGGTGAACTACGCTTCGCGGCTGAACGGAGTGCAGATCGGTCTGGTGAACTGGGCAGACAACAATCCCGCCGGCCTCAAGGTGCTGCCCATCGCGAACGCGCACTTCGAATAGGACGCATTCTCCGCCGAGAGGTCCTCCTCGTCGACCGCATAGTCGCGCAGCTCGTACCGGATGCCGAGGCCGTCCAAAATGCGCGCCGCGTTGGTCTTCACAAGGTCGGCAGCTCGCGGTGGCGGCGCACCGGGAAGGCGGCGTCGATCCTCGCCACCTGTTCCGGGGTGAGCTTCAGCTTCAGGGCGCCGGCGTTCTCCTCGGTGTGCTCGACCCGGCTCGACCGCGGGATGGTGAACAGCGAGGGGCGCCGGGTGAGGAAGGCGAGGGCCACCTGCCGCCGGGTCGCGCCGTGCGCGCGGGCGACCCCGGCCAGCACCTTGCCTCCGCGGGACTGCGGCGAGGGGAAGCTGCCCGACCCGAACGGGCTGTAGCCGACGAAGGCGATGCCCAGCTCCTCGCACAGCGGGATGAGGCCTGCGTCGGCGTGGCGCTCCTCGAGGTGGTAGAGCACCTGGTTGCAGGCAATCTTGGCGGTACCGGCGAACGAGGCGGCCTTGCGGAGCAGGTCCTCGTCGAAATTGCTCACTCCGTAGGATCGGATCGCGCCTCCGCGGCGCAGCTCCTCGAACGCCGCGAGCGTGTCCTCGATCGGGTATTGCTCCGAGGGCCAGTGGAGCAGATAGCAGTCCAGCCGGTCGGTGCGGAGCCGCCGCAGCGAGCGCTCGCAGGCGGCGACCGTCCCGCGCCGCGAGGCATTGGAGGGGAGCACCTTGGAGACGAGGAACACCTCGTCGCGCCGCCCCTCGATCGCCTCGGCGACCATCTCCTCGACCTTGCCGTCGCCGTACATCTCCGCGGTGTCGACGTGGGTGAGGCCCAGATCGAGCCCGCGCCCGAGCGCCCTCACCACCTCGGCGCGATCGTGGTGCTCCAGCTGCCAGGTCCCCTGCCCGATGGGCGGGACCGATGCATCGAGGGGTCCGAATCGTCTGCGCATGGCGCAGAAGTGCTCTGCCCGTGGCCGGAGCGCAACCTCGTCAATCGGTGCCGACGTCCCAGACGTCGCCGGAGTGGAGGAGCGCGTGGAGGTCCGGAGGGCGCTTGTGGGCCGCCTCTTCCTCCTGCTGGCGCGCCAGGGCGTCCACGGTGGGCCGCTGCACGGCGCGCAGGACGCCCATCGGTTGCGGAAGGGGAGGCTCGAGGGCCGCCAGCGCCATCGCCAGCGCCAGGTCGTCGCGGGTCTCGTCGTGCACCAGCGCGCTGGCGCCGGCCGGGCCCGTCTCCAGGCGGAAGCCGTCGCCGATCCGCAGCGCCTTCTCTTTCGCCTTGCCGAACACCAGCGGCTTTCCGTGCTCCAGCTTGAGCAGCGCGTCGTCGCGGACCTCGCGCGCGGACCACTCGTCGAAGGCCGCGTCGTTGAACACCGGGCAGTTCTGCCAGATGTGGACGAACGCGGCGCCCTTGTGCGCGGCCGCGCGCCGCAGCACCTGCGCGAGGTGGGCGGTGTCCGTCGCCACGCTCCGGGCCACGAACGTCGCGCCGGCGCCGAGCGCCAGGGTGAGCGGGTTGAAGGGGCGATCCACCGTGCCGTAGGGGCTCGACTTGGTCTTCTTGCCCAGCTCGCTGGTCGGCGAGGCCTGGCCCTTGGTGAGCCCGTAGATGCGGTTGTCGAAGAGCAGGATCTTCAGATCCACGTTGCGGCGCAGGGCATGGATGAGGTGGTTGCCGCCGATCGACAGCCCGTCGCCGTCGCCGGTGACGACGAAGACCGTCAGCTCGGGCCGCGCCATCTTCAGGCCCGTGGCGATGGCGGGAGCGCGGCCGTGGATGCCGTGCATCCCGTAGGTGTTCATGTAGTAGGGGAAACGGCTCGAGCAGCCGATGCCGCTGACGAACACGATGTTCTCGCGCGGCACCTCCAGCTCCGGCATCACCTTCTGCACGGTGGCGAGGATGGCGAAGTCGGCGCAGCCCGGGCACCAGCGCACTTCCTGATCGCTGATGAAGTCCTTCTTGGCGAGGTTCAGCTTGCCGGTCATGCGATCTCCTTGGCCCGCGGCGCGAGCTTCTCGATCGCGCTCCGCACCTCGGCCACGTGGAAGGGCTTGCCCTGCACCTTGTTGAGGCCGACCGTCTCCAGCCCCAGCTGCCCGCGCAGGTGGAGGCGCAGCTGCCCCAGGTTCAGCTCGGGCACCAGCACGTTCCGGTACCGCCCCGCGATCT
>DASWGQ010000143.1:0-1643 GCA_036393595.1 Myxococcales bacterium
GGCGCGCGCGGCTACGAGGTGGCGGTGCGCAGCGTGGTGCCCGACGAGACCGACCGCATCGCGGGGAAGCTGGCGCGCTGGGCGGATTCCGGTGAAGTGGACGTGATCCTCACCACCGGCGGCACCGGGCTCACCGCGCGGGACGTAACGCCCGAGGCGACGGAGGCGGTGCTGGACCGACTCGCGCCCGGGATTGCCGAAGCGCTGCGCAGCGTTGCGGCGCCCCAATTCCCGCGCGCCTGGCTGTCGCGCGGCGTCGCGGGCACGCGGGGCAAGACGCTGATCGTCAACCTCCCCGGATCGACCGGTGGTGTGGCCGATGGATTGGATGTGTTGGAGTTATTCCTGGATCACGCCGTGGAGCTCGGGACCGGAGAGCGGACGAGCCATGCCTGACCGCATCCTCATCACCACCGACGACCTGGAGCACGCGGTCCGCATCAACGCAGGCGTAGAGGCGGCGGGCTTCCATACGACGCTGGCGCACACGCTGGACGAAGCGCGCCAGGCGCTGCGCCGCGACCCGCCCCCCGACTGCGTGGTCGTGACGGGCGGGCTGCACGAGTCCGGAGCCGCGCAGCTCCTCACCCTGGCGCGCGACCGCTCGGTCTCGACCCTGGGCCTGGTGGAGGACACCGAGCCCGACGCCAAGGGCCTGGCCCGCCGGCTCGGCCTCACCGGCTACCTCGAAAAGCCCGCCGACCCGGCCGAGGTGACCGCGACGGTGCGCCGTCTGATCGAGCGCCGCAAGCTGCAGCAGCGCACCGGCATCATCGGCGAGTCGCCCGCCATCCAGGAAGTGCTCGTCAAGATCGAGCAGATGGCGCCCGTGAGCTCCACAGTGCTGATCGAAGGCGAGTCGGGCACGGGAAAGGAGCTGGTGGCGCGCGCGATCCACGACCTGTCGCCGCGCCGCGCCAAGCCGTTCATCGCGGTGAACTGCGCCGCCATCCCCGACACCCTGCTCGAGAGCGAGCTGTTCGGCCACGAGAAGGGCGCGTTCACCGGGGCCGCGGAGCGGCGGCTGGGCCGGTTCGAGCTGGCGGACGGCGGCACCATCTTCCTCGACGAGGTGGGGGAGATGGCGCCCGCCACCCAGGTCAAGACCCTGCGCGTGCTCGAGGACCGCACCTTCTTCCGGGTGGGCGGCACGCAGGCGATCAAGGTGGACGTGCGGGTCATCGCCGCGACCAACAAGTCGCTCAAGGAAGAGGTCGCGCTGGGGCGGTTCCGCGACGACCTGTTCTACCGGCTCAACGTCCTCCACATCTATCTGCCGCCGTTGCGCGAGCGCAAGACCGACATCCCGCTGCTGGTGCGGCGCTTCGTCGCCGACTTCGCGAAACAGCACGGCCGCAGCTTCAAGGGCATCACGCCCGAGGCGCTGCAGATCCTGGTGGACGCCGAGTGGCCGGGCAACATCCGCCAGCTGCGCAACCTCATCGAGTCGATGGTGGTGCTCGCGCCGGAAGGGGAAATCCGCGCCAGCGACATCCCCAAGGACATCCGCGAGCATGGCAGCCTGCTGCCGATGCGGCTGCTCGGTCCGAGCCGCGACGTGGGGGGGACGGGGGCGGTGGGCGCGCAGGAGCTGGAGTTCATTTTCCGCTCACTTGTGGAGTTGAAGTTACAGGTCGAAGAGC
>DASWGQ010000144.1:0-2782 GCA_036393595.1 Myxococcales bacterium
GCGAAATCTCTTGCACGCCGAGGTCACCGGCGCGCACGTCGGGCGAGCGGTGGTGTTCTTCGCCTCCAACCAGACGCCCACCACCGGAGCCACGTTGCCCGTCGACGGCGGCATCGCCGCGGCGTTCCCGCGCTGAGGCGCCGCCCGAGCGTACGTGTCCGCCCGCGTCGCGACCTGGCGGCCGGATCGGCATCGTAGGGTTCAGGCGCCGCGGGGGACCGCTCGAGATCCTCCAGTTGTGATCGGCGCGCCGCCGCAGTGAGGACCTCCGCATGGAGCTGCAACTTCGGGGCAAGAGGGCGCTGGTCACCGGGTCGACGGCCGGCATCGGGTTCGCCATCGCGCGGGCGCTCGCGCGCGAGGGCGCCCAGGTGATCGTGAACGGCCGCACGCAGGAACGCGTCGACGCCGCGGTGCGCGAGATCGGCGGCGGGGCACGGGGCATCGCCGCCGACCTGGGCACGGCCCGCGGGGCGGCGCGCCTGCTCGCTGAGCTGCCCGAGGTCGACGTCCTGGTGAACAACGTCGGCATCTTCGAGGCCAAGCCGTTCACCGAGATCCCGGACGAGGATTGGCTGCGCCTCTTCGAGACCAACGTGCTCTCCGGCGTCCGCCTCTCGCGCGGGTACCTGCCGGGCATGGTGCGCGCCGGGTGGGGGCGCGTGATCTTCATCTCCAGCGAGTCGGCGCTGCAGATCCCCGCCGAGATGATCCACTACGGCGTCACCAAGACGGCGCAGCTGGCGCTCTCCCGAGGCCTGGCCGAGACCGTGGCCGGCACCGGCGTGACCGTGAACGTCGTGCTCCCCGGTCCGACGCGCTCGGAGGGAGTGGGCGCCTTCGTCGAAGGGCTGGCCCGCTCGAAAGGCGTGTCCGCCGAGCAGGTGGAGCGCGAGTTCTTCCGCGACCTGCGACCCACGTCCCTGCTCAAGCGCTTCGAGTCGCCGGAGGAGATCGCGCCGCTGGTCGTCTTTCTCGCCAGCCCCCTCGCGTCAGCCATCACCGGCTCCGCGCTGCGCGCCGACGGCGGAGTGGTCCGGTCCATCGCGTAGGCAGGCGATGAGGCCGATCAGGCCGAGGCCCGAGAAGGCGCCGGGCGCGAGCGCCGGGGGAGCGCTTCCGATCTTCATTCCACCGTCCTGGCCGGGTGGAAGCCGCCACGCCGAGAGCACCCGCACGAGCTGCGTCAGCGGGTGTCCGCCGGAGTGGAACCAGATGCCCAGGGCTCCGAGCGCCAGCGCGAGCGTGAAGAGCGCCGCGAGCACCGGGCGGCCGCCCCGCCGCCAGCGGAGGAGCGCCACGCTGCCGGCGAGGAGCAACGAGGCGCCGTAGCCGAGCGGGAGCCAGGCCCGCCACGTCTCGCCCAGGACCTCTCGATGCTCGAAGCGCACCTCGGCCAGGAGGAGCGCCGAGCCGGCGAGCACGGCGGCGACTACCCGTTCGTTCAGGCTCCGCGCCCGCCACCAGCTCACCGCGTCAACGCGCACCGGCCGCTCCCTTCGATGACACGCATCTCAGGCCTCCTGCGCGAGCGGGACCTCGCGCAGCCGGTACGACGGCAGGCGCGGGTCGGCATCGACGTCGCGCAGCCCGAGGCCGCGGCCGGGGTGGGACGGATCCCAGGGCACGGGCGCGCGATTCGGCTGCGAGCCGGGCGCGGGCAGCGGAAAAACCAGCGAGCGCGCCGCGTGATGCTCGATGTGATCGGTCCGGTGGTGATGCTCCTGGTGGATGTGCCCGTAGAAGACGGTGACGTGCGGGTAGGCGTGCAGCACGTCGATGGCCCTGGAGCCGTCCGCCGTCGTCCAGTCCCAGTCGGCCTTGAGATCGAACAGGGGCCGGTGGGTGAAGACCACGATCGGCGCGCCCGCCGGCTGCGCCTTCAAATCGCTGCTCAGCCAGTCGATCTGCGCGTCGCCCAGGATTCCCTTGGGGTGGGAGACGTTGTCGAGCACCACGAAGTGCACGCCCTTGTGGTCGAAGGAGTACCGGAGGGGCCCGAAGAATTCCTGGAACGCGGCGCCGCGGTCCAGCGAGGCATCGTGCTCGCCGGCCATCAGCCGGACGGTCCGCACCCGCAAGCGACCCAGGTGCTCCCGGAACTGCGCCATCCGGCGTCGGCGCTCCTGGTCGTCGTCGGTGGTGTGCGTGAGATCGCCGGTGAAGACGACGAAGTCGGGTGCGCGGGGCAGCGCGTTGACCAGCTCCACCGCCCGGGGCAGCTCGACGGTGGCTTCGGGGTTCGCGGGCCCCTGGTACCCCCAGTGCGTATCGGAAAGCTGGACGAAGTAGAAGTCGTCCTGCGCTCCGGCGGGACGCCCGGGCGTCGAGCAACCGCCGAGCAAGCCCGAAGCGAAGACCACTCCCCCGACTCCTGCGATCTGCAGGAACTCGCGCCGCGTCCTCACAGCCATGACGTCTCTCCTCGTTGCGCCGCGCCAGGCGGCTTCGGAGAGGCGGACCGTCCCGCGGTTCCGTCATTCCGTCGGGAATAACGCGGCGGCTGGGGGGTCTCCCCAGTGCCCATGGCTCGGCGTCCGGCTGGCCTCTTCGCGCCGCCCGCGGCCGACGGTGTCCGGGCATCGGGCGGAAGTCGGAGCTCCCTTGCACATCCCGGCGCCCCGCGCGATGACCCGCACCCAGTTCCTGCAGCTGATGAGCCTCTTCCCCCAACCGGTGCGGCGCCAGCCCTCGGTCGAATACATTCCCACCCGGCGGCG
Organism: Myxococcales bacterium; assembly: GCA_036393595.1. GTDB lineage: Bacteria > Myxococcota > Myxococcia > Myxococcales > 40CM-4-68-19 > VBKO01. The sequence goes on from DASWGQ010000144.1 coordinate 2,721, forward strand.
TGCGGAGCCGATGCCGCCGCCCCAGAACCCGGCCTGACCCGAAGCGGCGGTCCGGCCCGCGG
>DASWGQ010000145.1:0-6405 GCA_036393595.1 Myxococcales bacterium
CAGGCCCGCGCCGTGCGCCATCAGCAGATCGTGGGTCGTATCGCCCACCACCACGCTGCGCTGCGGCGCCGCGGCGAGCCGCTCGAGCACGTGCAGCGCCATCTGTGGATCGGGCTTGGGACGTTCGACGGAATCGTAGCCGGCGATGACGTCGAAGTGCTTCGCGATGCCCGCGGCCTCGAGCTGCATCACCGCACCGCTCCGCGCCTTCGAGGTCGCCACCGCCAGCCGCAGGCGCAGGTCGTGCAGGAGTTGCACGCCTTCGGCGACGCCCGGATAGAGCAGCTCGGCGGAGCGGGGGATGACGTTCCCCCGCCACAGGCGCCGGTACTCCCGGACCACCTCCTCCACCTCGGGTGAGCCCTCCGGCAGGCCGAGCAGCCCGGAGAAGGCCACGCTGAGGGGCAGGCCGATCGTGGCGCGGATCGCCTGTGGCTCGGGCATCGAGCGCGCGCGGCCGTCGAGAGCGGCGAGCGCCGTCTCGACGATCACCTTGGGCGTGTCGACCAGCGTCCCGTCCAGGTCGAAGATGACCGCCTCGAGCATCGCGGCACTGTAGTCCGGAGGCGACGGACCTATCGGAAATCGCGCGATGGCAAGGTGAGCGCGTCTTCCAAGGACCAGAAGCGGTCTCCCTTCACGCTGGTCACGCCGTCGTACCTCTCCAGGCGCCCTTCCACCACGAGCAGCGCGCTGCACAGGACCGGCCGGCGGTTCCGCTCGAAGGTGGGCGGGTCGATCACGATGTTGGAGATGCCCGTCTCGTCCTCCAGCGAGAGGAAGACGAACCCCTTCGCGGTGCCGGGCCGCTGGCGCACGATGCACAGCCCGCCGGCGCGCACGCGCTGCCCGTTGCGCAGGAGCACAAGCTCCGCCGCGCTGCGCACCCCCATCCGCCGCAACCTCTCCCTCTCCAGCGCCACCGGATGCGGCCCCACCGTCATGCCCGCGCCGCGCAGGTCCGCCGCGGTGCGCTCGCGCACGCTCATCTCCGGCAGAGGAGACGGCGCTGTCGAGACGCGTTCTTCGTGAGAGGTCGAGGTCGAGGTCGAGGTCGAGGTCGAGGATTCGTTGGACGGCTCGATCCGGGCGAAGAGGCCGGGGGGGCGGCGGAGGGCGGCTTCGCATTGCCACAAAGCGGCGCGGCGGGTGCCGGGGGAGGAGCCGGGGTGGACGGGGAGCGAGGCGAGCGCGCCGATCTCGGCCAAGGTGGCCAGCTCCTCGCGGCGCAGCGGGATCCGCGCGGAGAGGTCCGCGATGCTGGCGAAGGGGCGCGCCGCCCGCTCGGCGGCGAGCTTCTTCGCCGTCTCCTCGCGCAGGCCGCGCACGTAGCGCAGCCCGAGCCGCAGCCGCAACTCTTCCTCGGGCCCTTGCCGCTCCAGCGTGCACAGCCAGTCGGAGCGGGCCACGTCGATCGGCTTCACTCGCACGCCGCGGCGCTGGGCGTCCTTCACCAGCGTGGCGGGGCTGTAGAAGCCCATCGGCCAGCAGTTCAGCATGGCGGCGTAGAAGGCCTGCGGGTGGTGCACCTTGAGGTACGCGCTGGCGTAGACGAGCAGCGCGAACGACGCGGCGTGGCTCTCGGGGAACCCGTACAACGCGAAGCTGGAGATGCCCTGCACGATCTCGTCCTGCGCCGCCGTCGCGATGCCGTTCGCGGTCATGCCCGCGCGGAGGCGTTCCTCGATGCGCTTCATCCGGTCCATGCTGCGCTTGCTGCCCATCGCGCGGCGCAGCTCGTCCGCCTCGCCGCCGGTGAAGCTCGCCGCCACCATCGCGATGCGCATCATCTGCTCCTGGAAGAGCGGCACGCCCAGCGTCCGCTCCAGCACCGGCCACAGGCTGGGATGCGGCACGGTGACCGGCTGGCGCTTCGCGCGGCGCTCCAGGTACGGGTTCACCATCTGCCCCACGATGGGACCGGGGCGGATGATCGCCACCTCCACCACGATGTCGTAGAAGCTGGCCGGCCGCATGCGCGGCAACGTGGCCATCTGCGCGCGCGACTCGACCTGGAAGACGCCGACCGTGTCCGCCTTCTGGAGCAGCTCGTAGACGCCGGGATCGCCTTCGGGCAGCTGCGCGAGGTCCACCGTCACCCCCTCGTGCGCGCGCACCAGCGGGACCGCCTGCTCCAGGACCGCCATCATCCCCAGTCCGAGCAGGTCCACCTTGATGATCCCCAGGTCGGCGCAGTCGTCCTTGTCCCACTGCACCACCACGCGCCCGGGCATCGAGGCCGGCTCGAGCGGCACCACCTCGTCGAGCCGGGTCTTGGCGATCACCATGCCGCCCGAGTGCTGCCCCAGGTGACGCGGCAGCCCCGCGATCTGGCGGCACAGGGTGAGGAAGAGCTGCACGCGGCGATCGTCGCGCGCGAATCCCGCCTCGGCGGCGCGGTTCGCCAGATCGTCGTTCTCGGTGACGAACTCGAAGTGCGGCAGCAGGTTCGAGAGCCGGTCCAGCTCGGCCTGCGGCAGCCCCAGCACCTTGCCGATCTCGCGCGACGCCGAGCGCGCCCGGTAGGTGATCACGTTGGCGGTCATCGCCGCGCCGGCCTTCCCGAAACGCTGGTAGACGTGCTGGATGACCTTCTCGCGCTGACCGCCGGAAGGCAGATCGAGGTCGATGTCCGGCCAGCACTTCTGCCCGCGGACGTCCGTCCGTTCCTCGGAGAGGAAGCGCTCGAAGAGGAGACCCATCCCGACCGGGTCCACGGCGGTGATCCCCAGCGAGTAGCAGACGGCGCTGTTCGCCGCCGATCCGCGGCCCTGGACGAGGACGTTCTCGCGCCCGCAGAACTGGACCAGGTCGTGGACGATGAGGAAGTACCCGGCGAGGCCGAGCTTGCGGATGAGCGACAGCTCCCGCTCGATCTGCGCCACGGCCTTCGGCCAGCGCGGGCTCCCGGGCCCGCCGTAGCGGACGCGCGCGCCCTCCAGGGTGCGGTGCCACAGCTCGCCGTCCAGCGTCGTCGAGTAAGTGAGCTGCGGATCGGGGAACTCGTAGCCCAGGTCCTCGAGCGTGAAGGCGCAGCGGTCCGCCACGGCGCGGGTATTGCGGACCGCCTCGGGGAGGTCGCGAAACAGCGCGGCGGTCTCGGCGGCCGGGCGGACGTGGCGCTCCGCGTTCCGGGAGAGCGCCCGGCCCGCCGCGTCCAGCGTGGTCTTGAGGCGGATGCAGGTGAGGGCGTCGTGGAGCGGCTTCAGCTGCGGCGTCGCGTGGCGGATCCCGCCGCCGGCGACCACGCGCAGCCCTCGCGCCCGCGCGGCGTCGAGGCGGCGGCGGTTCTCGCGCTCCTCGCCGGGATCGAGGTGGCGCTGCACCTCGGCATACAGGGCCTCGGTGCCGAGCGCGCTCGCGGCCGCCACCAGCTCGTCGGGCGCGCCGGCCGACAGCGCCACGAGCCCGCGGCGGAAATCGGCGAGCTGCGCGAGCGTCACCCGGCACTGGCCCTTCTCCCGCCCGTCGTGCCCCAGGGTGAGCAGACGGCAGAGGTTCTTGTAGCCCTGGCGGTCCTCGCACAAGAGCGCCAGCGTGCCCGCGCCCTCGGCTTCCAGCTCGGCGCCGACCAGGGGGCGCAGCCCGGCGCCGCGCGCGGCGGTGTGGAAGCGCGGCGCGCCGTAGACGCCGCCCAGGTCGGCCAGCCCGAACACCGCGTGCCCGGCCTCGGCGGCCGCCGCGGCGAGGTCCTCGGGCAGCGAGGCCGCGTGCAGGAAGCTGAACGCGCTGCGCGCGTGCAGCTCGACGTAAGCTTCAGTCATACACGGCCTCGATCCACCACGCGCCCGACGACAGCTCGCGCGAGGCGCGCAGCAGCAGGCCGCCCGCCACCTCCAGATCGTACGAGTCGATCGCGACCGGCGCGTCGGTCCACCACCCGGCCACCGTGCGCCACGGGCCGGCGCTGGCCACCACTCGCCCGCCGAGGGCGCCCTCTCCGATCACCAGGAGCGGCCTGCCCGCCGCGTCGCAGCGCACCTCGGCGGTGCGCGGCGGCCGCAGGGCGCGCGCGACCAGCTCCACCTCCCCTGCCGGCAGCGGCTCGGACATCTCCGGAGGCGGCGGCGGAGCGAAGCGGGCCACCTCGGCGGCGAACGGGGTCCATCGATCCGGAGCGACCGGCTGGCCGACGCGCTCGGGCCCCATCAGCGCCGAGAGCCGCGCCACCGCCGCCGCGAGTTGGGTCGGGCTCGCGCCGCGCGGCCCGAAGAGCGGGAGCTGATCGAGCACCTCCGGTACGGGGACCGCGCAGAGCCGCACCGCGGTGACGCCGGCTGCCGGCGGCCGCCCTTCGACCGCCAGCCGCAAGAGCTGCAACAGGGGTCCCACCTCGCGCGTCGGCGCCGCGAGGTCCAGCGTCCGCTCGTCCCACGACGCGTCCGCGAGCCGGAGCTGCAAGGACAGCTCGCGCGCCATCAGCCCGCGCGCCCGCAGCCGCTGCGCCAGGCGGTCGAGCAGCGCCTTCCAGACGAACAGCAGCGGCTCGATGGACTGCGCGTCCCACTCCAGCTCCTCGCCCTCCTCGAAACGCGAAGGCGGCGGGCGCGGCGCGAGCGCGGGTCCGTCCTCGCCCCGGGAGAGCCGCCACAGCACGGCCCCCTCGGGCCCCAGCCGCGCGGCGAGCGGTCCGGGCGGGAGGCGCGCCACTTCGCCCAGCGTGTGCAGGCCGAAGCGGCGCAGCGTCTGCTGCAGCTCGTCCGGCAAGTCCAGCGCGAGCAGCGGCAAGCCGGCGAGGAAGGCGGCCTGCTCCTCCGGCGCCACCGCGCGGTACGCGCCGCCGCCGAGCCCGTGCCGCGTCGGCTCGAAGGTCAGGTCCGGCGCGGCGGCGCGAGCGGCGAGGAGCGCTGTGGACTTGCCCGCCCCGACGCCGACCGCCGCGCGCAGACCGACGCGCTCCGCGGCCGCCACCAGCGCGCGCGCCACGCCGCGATCGTCGCCGAACAGCCGGGAGAGCCCTCCGGCGTCGAGATGGACGAGGCCCGGCGCGGCCTCCTCGACACGGGGCGACACCGCCGCGGCTGCTTCCAGCGCCGCCTGCGCCGCCGCCCGCTCACGCTCCGGCGAGGCCTTCCGGTGCATGAGCTGCGGGCAGATGGCCCGCGCCTGTGCGAGCGTCTGCCCCACCTCGACGCCAAAGGCTTGCGGAGTGGCGCCCAGGACGTGCGCGCGGCCGCCGAGGTCGCCCGCCTGCACCACCGCCAGCGGCGCCTCGGCGAGCCGGGGCTCGGCGCGCAGCGCGGCGCACAGCGGCAGATCGGGCACCCACAGGCAAGCGATGCGCGGCATGGCGGGTCACGGCGCCTCGAGAGGGAGGTGCAAGGGCAGAGGCCCGGAGGGCGGCATCCTCTTGTGCCGTGCCACCGCGCCCACCGCGCGCACGCCGCGCAGCAGCCGGCCGGGCGCGCCCGCGGCGCCGTCCCACAGCGAGGGGCCGCGTTCCAGCTCGATGGTCGCCGAGGCGAAGGTGCCGGCCTGCGCGGCGCGGCCCAGGAGCAGCAGCGCCCCTCCGTGCTTCTCGGCGCGCCGGGCGAGACGTGCCCACGGCGATGCGCCCGGCGACGGCGGCTTCTTTTCGAAGCGGACCACCTCGATCACCCCGCGCGGCCGGCACTGCTTCGGGCCCGCGTCGGCCAGATCGAGCGCCACCAGCGCGAAGCGCGCCTCCAGCGCGATCTCCGCGGCGCGCAGCGCTTGCACGGCGCCCCACGGGCGCGCCCAGAGGAGCCGGCGCAGATCGATCCCGCGCGGCCGCGGGTCGAACGCGTCGGCCGGGTCGATCAGCGCGCACAGCTCGCCCGCCCGGGTCGCCGCGCCCAGGGCGGCGCGGAGCAACGCCGTCCCGCCCGCGCCGGGCGGCGCGACGATCTCGTGCAGCTGCCCCCGCATCAGGCCGCCCCCGAGCGCGGCGTCGAGGCTGGGAATGCCGGTGGAGAGGGGACGCGACGCGCCTGGAGAGACCGCGGGCGCCCGCCGCACCTGCCCGGTCCGGAGCAGATCTTCGAGCGCGCGGGGGTCCTTCGGGAGCCGGCGCGCGAGGAACGTCACGCGATCGATCTAGCTAAACATCGGTTCAGGTGCAAGGGTGCGGCGCCGGAGGCGCCGGATCGAAGAGCGTCGCACCACTGGCAGAGCGGTCAACTCAAGCGAGCTTGGGGTAGTGTTCAAACGTGGAGTTCGACGGATTTCCCCGGGAGGGGCTCGAGTTCCTCGCGGAGCTCGGCGAGCACAACGACCGCGACTGGTTCGAGGCGCACCGCGCCACCTGGGACGAGCAGATCGTCCCGGCCATGCTGGCCTGGTGCGGCGCCCTGTGCGAGCGGCTCTCCGACGCGATGCCGCGCCTGGTCTTCGTGCCGCGGGTGGGCGGCAGCCTCTACCGGCTGAACCGCGACATCCGCTTCT
>DASWGQ010000146.1:0-8346 GCA_036393595.1 Myxococcales bacterium
CGGGACGACCGTGGTCTACAAGCTGAGCGCGTCGGGCCTGAGCAGCGCCCCGCTGATGGCGCACATCCACCTCGGCGCGCCAGGAGCGGCCGGGCCGGTGATCGTGCCGCTCAACGTCGCGGCGGGCGCGGCGGCGGGCACCGCCGCTGGCGAAGGCACCTTCGACGCGTCGGGCGTGAAGGGGAAGAAGGCCGACGGCTCCGCCATGACGCTCGACGACGTTCTGGCGGCGATGCGGTCGGGGGGGACCTACGTGAACGTGCACACCGCGAACAACAAGCCGGGCGAGGTGCGGGGGCAGATCGAGAAGTAGGCAGCGCTGCCAGGCTCCGAGTGGCTTGCGCCAACTCGGGGCCTGACGGTGTTCCGCAGGCCGGCTAGAACACGTACGCGCCGGTCACCATGTACTGGTTCGCTTCCGGAGTTCCCGCGTTGGTCGTGTTCGTCAGCCAGTGCAGGTACTCCAGACCGATCATGAACCCGCCGTGCAAGTAGCGCACCATGCCCGAGTAGGTGCGGTTCTGGAGTCTGGTCAGCCCCGCGTTGCGGATGTCCTGATCGTTCGGGTCCGAGGTGCCGGCGAACGCCCAGACGCTCCATTCGGTCGAGAAGTTGAACCCGACCTGGCCCCAGGCGCCCCACTCGTGCACGTTGCCGCGGTCGTCCGCCTGGAACTGGACGAGGTTGGCGACGAACGGGGCCAGGTTCTTGCCCGTGTACGCCTCCGCCTGCACCACCACCGGTCCGATGATCGCCCTTCCGCCGACCTGGCCGGCGATGATGTCGATGTCGTTCGGCCGGCCCACGGCCTCGTCGACGCCGAACCCGGCGCGGTGCGCCTGGCCGTAGTGGCCCGCGACGAACAGGCGGTAATCCTTGCTCGCCACCTGCACGCGCGCCTCGACCGCGGGCAGCCCGGACTCCTCGCCGTGGCTGGTGACCGGAGTGCTCCACTCGGGGACCACCGCGGTGGCCGCCGCGCTGCCGGTCCCGGGGACCGTCGCCACCACGTCGATGGGCGCCCTCCACTGCGAGCGCATCACGGCGAGCGCGAACTCGGCGTTGAACCCGCCGCCCACCGGCATGTTCTGGTAGACCGCAAGTGTCGGAAGGCGCCAGCCGATCTCGCCCGCCTGGTAGCTCAGCGGATACGCCAGGTGACCGGCGCTGGCCGGCACGAAGGGCGCCTGCCAAGGCGAGCTGCCGATGAGCAGTTGGTGATCCTGCCCGAACCGGACCACGGTGTTGCCCCAGTTCAGCTCGGCGAAGGCCAGGCGCAGGCGCGGCAAGAGGGAGGCGTCGCCGAAAGTGCCGGGGCCAGCGTTGTTGGAGAAGTCGAACTCCACCACTCCCTTGGGAGTCGCGGCCGCGAACACCTTGGGGCCCGCGAGCGAGAAGTTCAGGCGCGAGGTGCGCACGTCGCTGCCGAACAGCCGGTTGTGCGTGTTCGCCTGGGAGAGGACGAGCCACGCCTGCTGCCCGTTCCCCGGGAACACCTGCTGGTCCTGGTAGTACAGCGAGCCGGCGATGTAGCCGTGGAAGGCAAAGGTGAAGTCGGACTTCTCCTGCGCGACGGCGGGAGTGCTGCCCGCGATCGCGATCGCAAAGAGCAGCACCGAGCGCAGGATGCGTGGCCCTTTCATGATTTCTCCTCTCGGAATTTCGCGGCGCGTGGGATCGCCGCGTCGATATTCGCGGCATCTTCTCCAAAACGGCCGTCAAAACGCAAGCCGCACTTCGGCAGCGCTCCCGCTGGACGAAAGCGCGCGAAAGCGACACCGGTACCTCGCCGAAGGTAGGAGGCCGTTCGTTGCCGGCTACGCTACTGCTGCTTCTTCCCGGCGTCCTTCGTCACCTGGATGCGGTCCGCGTGGCGCGCGGGCGTCGCGAGTGGACGTGGACCTTGTAGATACGCACGGGCCGGTCGATAGGAAACCGCACGGGGACGGCCCAACGGGCGCCCTGCTTGCCGGGCCGGCCGGCGCTGGTGTACGGATTCCGCCTGCCCGCCTGCCCCTGGAGGCCCGTGATGCGCCTCGGACGCTGGAGCCTTCGCCTGGCCGCCGTCGCACTCCCTCTCGTGCTCGCCGCCTGCAAGGGCGGAGGCGGCGCCGGCGATGCGGGCGGCGCGAGCGGCGCGCCGGCGAAGGGCGGTTCGCTCAAGATGGGCGCGGCGCTGAGCATGACCGGCGCCGCCGCCACCTACGGGCAGTCGCAGAAGAACGGGCTCGAAGCGGCGACCGAGGAAGTGAACGGCGGGAACACCCTGCAAGGCATCAAGCTCGAGCTGCTGGTCGAGGACGACGCGACCAGCAAAGAGCAGGGCATCAACGTGTTCCAGCGGTTCATCAACACCGACAAGGTCAGCGTGATCATCGGCCCCACGCTCTCCACCACCGCGACCGCGGCCGACCCGCTGGCGCAGCAGGCGCGCGTCCCGGTGCTGGCCATCTCCAACACCTCGCCCACGGGCATTACCGACATCGGCGACTACATCTGGCGCGACTCCTTGACCGAGGCCCAGGTGGTCCCCGGAGCGGTGAAGAAGGCCAAGGCGAAGATCGGCTTCAAGACCGCCGCCGTCCTCTACGGCAACGACGACGTCTTCACCAAGGCGGGCTACGACGTGATGAAGAAAGCGCTGGCGGACGAGACCGTCACGGTGGTGGACACGCAGACGTTCGCCAAGCCGGACCGGGACTTCAGCGCGCAGCTCACCGCCATCAAGGGCAAGAACCCGGAGATCGTGGTCGTCTCGGCGCTGGCCGACAACGCGGCGGCGATCGTCGCGCAGGCCCGCCAGCTCGGGTACGCGGGGGCCATCCTCGGCGGGAACGGGTTCAACAGCCCCGCGTTCATCAAGAACGCCGGGCCGGCCGCCGAGGGCGTCCTGGTCGGCACTTCCTGGAACTCCGCCAGCACCGCTCCCGCCAACCAGCGCTTCAAGGAGCTGATGCAGAAGCGCGGCGTGAACCCCGACCAGTTTTCCGCGCAGGCGTATTCGGGCGTGCTCATCGTCGCCGAGGCGGTGCGCAAGGCGGGCTTCAAGACGGGCCGCGACGAGGTCAAGAACGGGTTCGCGCAGGTGAAGGACCTGGACACCCCGCTGGGCAAGTTCTCCTTCACCCCGACGCGCGACGCGCAGCACGAGCCCGCCGTGCAGCAGGTCAAGAACGGGAAGTTCGAGATCGTCCAGTAGCCGCCGCCGATAGGGCGGCGCTATGCTTTTTCGGACGCGGACGTCGTTGCATGGTTCCGGCCGCCGCGCTTGGGGGATCCGTCTGGATGTGGCAGCAGGCGATCAACGGCGTCTTCCTCGGCGCGATCTACGCGCTGTTCGCCGTCGGGTACGCCCTGGTGTTCGGCGTGCTGGACATCCTCAACCTCGCCCACCAGGCGGTCTTCACGCTGAGCGCGTTCATCGCGCTCGCCTTCGTCGCCGGAGGGAACATGCCCCTGGCGATCGCCCTGCCCGTCTCGCTGCTCGCCGCCGGCCTGATCGGCATCGGGCTGGAGCGGGTCGCGTTCCGTCCGCTCCGCGGGCGGGCCGACTCGAACATCTCGGGGCTGATCAGCTCGCTGGCGGCTGCCACCATCCTGGAGGCGATCGCGCTGCAGATCTGGGGGCCCGATGTGCAGCGCTTTCCGCAGGGCACGTTCCCGGACAAGCCGCTGCACGTCCTGGGCGCGACGGTCTCCGCGCTCCAGCTCACCATCATCGCGGTCTCGGTGGCGCTGATGGCCGCGCTGACGGCGGTCTTGCGGGCGACGCGCCTGGGGCGGCAGATCCGGGCAGTGGCCGAGTCGCCGCGCGCCGCGCGCATCCTCGGCGTCGACGTGGACCGGGTGATCGCCTGGTCGTTCTTCCTCTCCTCCGCGCTCGGCGGGGCGGCGGGCGTGCTCTTCGGTGTGGCCTTCAACAGCGTCTCGCCCGACATGGGCCGGAGCGTGGAGCTGAAAGGCCTCGCGGTGATCATCCTCGGCGGCATGGGCAGCATCGCGGGCGCGGTCATCGCCGGGTTCGCGCTCGGCCTGCTCGAGGTCCTCACCGTCGTGCAGCTGGGCTCCAGCTGGCGCGACGCGGTCTCGTTCGGCGTGCTGTTCCTCGTGCTGCTGGTGCGGCCGTCCGGTCTGCTCGGCAAGGCCGCCATCCGCGAGGCCTGAAGTGCCCGACTTCGGCAGCTTCTTCCTCACCTACCAGTCGCTCTTCGCCTTCATCGGGTTGAACGGCCTGCTCGCGCTGTCCGTCTACTGCACGCTGTGCTGCGGCCAGCTCTCGCTCGCCAACGCCGGGTTCATGGCCATCGGCGCCTACACGGGAGCGCTGCTGACGCAGAACGCGCACGCCCCCTTCCCCCTCGCTCTGCTCGCCGGCGCGGTCCTCCCGGCGATGATCGCCGTGCCCCTGGGGCTGCCCGTGCTGCGGCTGCGCGGCGTGTTCCTGGCCATCGCCACCATCGGGTTCGGCGAGGTCGTGCGGCTCGCCTTCGTCAACTGGAGCTATACCAACGGCGCGCTGGGCCTGGTCGCCATCCCGCAGAAGACCCGGCTGTGGATGATCTGGGTGGCGCTGGCCGCCGTCATGTTCGCGCTCGCCCGGCTGCGCGGCTCGCGCGCGGGGTACGCGCTGGAAGCGATCCGCGAGGACGAGGCCGCGGCGCGGACCATGGGGATCGCCAGCACGCACTACAAGCTGTCCATGTTCGTGCTGGGGGCGGCGATCGCCGGATTCGCAGGCGTGCTGGAGGCGCACCTGACGTACATGGTGGCGCCGAACGGCTACGGCTTCTCGCGCGCGGTGGACATGCTCGTCTACGCCGTGGTGGGCGGCGACGCGGTGTTCTACGGCCCCGCCGCCGGAGCGGCGTTCCTCACCGTGCTCCCCGAGGGGCTGCGCGGCGCCGGCCGCGCGCTGGGCCTCTCGCCGGGGCCTCTCCGGCTGTTCCTCAACGGCGCCATCCTGCTGGCGGTGATCCTCTTCCTCCCGAACGGCATCGTCTCCTTGCCGCGCACGCTGCGCGAGCGGCGGATGCGGAAGGCCTCGCGTGCTGCTCTCGGTTGAGGAGCTGGAGCGGAGCTTCGGCGGGGTGCGAGCGCTCGACGGCGCCGCGGTCCAGGTGGCCCCCGGCGAGGTGCACGGGCTCATCGGGCCCAACGGAGCGGGAAAGACCACGCTGCTCAACGTCATCTCCGGGCTCTTCCGCCCCACGCGCGGGCGCATCGTGCTGGGCGGCGAGCGCATCGACGGGCTGCCGTCCCACCGCATCGCGGCCCTGGGCATCACCCGCACGTACCAGAACATCCGCCTGTTCTCCGGGCTGTCCGCCCTGGAGAACGTGATGGTCGGCGCGCACCTCGTCCGGCGCGGGGACACGCTGCGCCGCATGCTCTTCCTGCCCTCGGCGCGCGCCGACGAGGCCCGGGCGCGCGAGACCGCGCTGCAGCTCCTCGCCCGTGTCGGGCTGAGCGATCGCGCGCACCACCGCGTGTCCGGCCTCTCCTACGGCGACCAGCGGCGCGTCGAGATCGCCCGCGCTCTCGCCTCGTCGCCGCGGCTGGTGCTGCTCGACGAGCCGACCGCCGGGATGAACGCGGCCGAGGTGCAGGCGGTCGCAGCGGTGATCCGCGAAGTCGCGAAGCAGGGCCAGTCGGTGGTGCTGGTCGAGCACAACGTGCAGCTCGTCATGCAGGTTTGCGACCGGATCACGGTGCTGAACTTCGGCAAGGTGATCGCGCACGGCGAGCCGCAGCACGTCGCCAGCCATCCCGAGGTGATCGCGGCCTACCTGGGGAGCGACGCGTGAGACATCCTGTGTCCAGCTCTTCATGCGGCGACCTCGCCGGTGAGGCGCCGCTCCTCGAGGTCCGCGGGCTGCACGTGCTCTACGGCCACGTGCACGCGGTGCGCGGCGTCTCGCTGGCCGTGCGGCGCGGCCAGATCGCGACTCTCATCGGGCCCAACGGCGCCGGGAAGAGCAGCACCCTGAACGCCATCGCCGGCCTGCTCCGACCCGACGCCGGCGAAGTGCTGCTCGACGGCCAGCCGTTGACCGGCCTGCGCGCGCACCAGGTGGCGCGCACGGGCGCCGTGCTGGTCCCCGAGGGGCGCGGGATCCTGCAGCGCATGACTGTCGAGGAGAACCTGAAGGTCGCCGCCGAGATGCACCCCGGGCGCGACCTGCGCGAGCGCGTCGAGGCGCAGCTCCGGCGGTTCCCTTCGCTCGAGCGGCGCCGGGCGCTGCCCGCGGGCCAGCTCTCGGGCGGAGAGCAGCAGATGCTGGCCATCGCGCGGGCCCTCCTGCAGCGCCCGCGCCTGTTGCTCCTGGACGAGCCGTCGATGGGCCTTTCGCCGGTGCTGGTGCGGCAGGTCTTCGAGATCCTCGCGGGCATCCAGCGAGACGGGATCGCGCTGCTGCTGGTCGAGCAGAACGCGCGCGCGGCGCTCGCGGTGTCCGAGCACGCTTACGTCCTGGAGCGCGGGGAGATCGTGCTGGACGGTCCGGCCCGCGAGCTGGCCCGGGACGAGCGGCTGAAGGCCGCCTACCTGGGCGGCGATGTGGAGGCGTAACTCCGCCGAGCCGCGAGAACGACCCAGCCGCCTGCTCAAGGTTGCCGGACCCGCGCAGTGGCAGCGAGACCGCCTCTCTGGTATCCCCGGGACCGCACGTGGCTCGGACCCTGGCAGCGCCTCGCGTCGTCAACATCGCCGACCTGCGTCGGCTGGCGAAGCGTCGACTGCCCAGGGTCGTTTTCGACTACATCGACGGTGGGGCGGAGAGCGAAGTCACCCTCCGTGAGAACTGCCGGGCCTTCGACCAGGTGACCTTCCGTCCTCGCGGGGCGGTGGCCGCGCCGAAGACGGACTTGCAGACGACCGTTCTCGGCACCACGCTCGCGCTGCCGTTCCTGCTCGCGCCGGTGGGGAGCACGCGCATGTTCTATCCGCGCGGCGAAGCAGTGGCCGCGCAGGCCGGCGGCGAGGCCGGCACCGCTTACGTCCTCTCGACGCTCTCCGGATGCAAGCTCGAGGAGGTCAAAGCCGCCACCGCTGGCCCCTGCTGGTATCAGGTCTACCTGGTGGGTGGCCGCGAGGTCACCCGCGCGGCCATCGAGCGGGCACGAGCCGCGGGGTTTTCGGCGCTGGTGGTCACCATCGACACCCCCGTGGCAGGGCTCCGCGAGCGCGACGTGCGCAATGGCACCAAGGAGCTCGTCAGCCGCCGGCCGTGGACCATGCTGCCCTTCGTCTGGCAATTCCTGGCCCGGCCCCGATGGCTGGCCGGCTTCCTGTCCGACGGGGGGATGATGCGCTTTCCGAACGTCGTGCGCCCCGACGGCCCGATGGCTTACGCGGACGTGGGCGCTGCGCTCGAACAGTCGGTGGTGTCGTGGGCCGACCTCAAGTGGATCCGCGAGGCCTGGAACGGCCCGGTCGTCGTCAAGGGCGTGCTCACGGCAGAAGATGCGCGGCGTGCCGTCGACGAGGGCGTGGAAGCTGTCGTGGTGTCGAATCACGGCGGGCGCCAGCTGGACGGCGTGGCTGCCACCCTGCGGGCATTGCCGGAAGTGGTGTCGGCGGTGCGAGGACGGGCCGAGGTCCTGATGGATGGAGGCATCCGGCGCGGGAGCGACATCGTCAAGGCGCTCTGCCTGGGCGCGCGGGCGGTCCTCGTGGGGCGAGCCTACGCCTATGGCCTGGGCGCCGGCGGGGGAGCTGGCGTGGCGCGCGCCATCGAGATCCTGCGCTCCGACCTGGCACGAACGCTCAAGCTGCTGGGTTGCGCCTCGATCGCGGAGCTGGGGCCGTCTTACGTCGAGGTCCCGGCCGATTGGCGGGTCGATTCACGCTGAGGGTCCGCCGCGAGCACCGAGCCGGGCTCCCCCGACCGCGATCGGAGTCAAGAGCGCCGCCAGAGCGAGTGACGTGAGCAAGGATGCAGTGTGCAGGCCGAGCCACCCACGCCCGACGGACGAGCGAGCTTACCCAGGTCGCGGAGGTGTGCCAGACCGAGCCGCTGGGAGAAACGTCCCGCGAAGTCCGGCGTCAAAGGATCGCCATGGTGCTGAGGGGGACAGGGGTATCCGCCGGCGTGGCGCAGGGCACGGCGTACGTGTTGACCTGTGGCTACCGCTCCGCCGTCCCGCAGCGAAGCATCCGAGCGGCCGAAGTGGACGGCGAGCGCCGGCGCCTCGATTCCGCGGTCGCTACCAGCCCTTGCACCCTGCGGTCCTCCGCCTCATCGAGTCGGTGGTCGAGGGCGCGAGGAGCGCCGGCCGGGAGCTCGCGATCTGCGGTGAAATGGCGGGGGATCCGCTGCACACCGCGCTGCTGCTCGGGCTGGGGCT
>DASWGQ010000147.1:0-6032 GCA_036393595.1 Myxococcales bacterium
TCAGGCGTAGCCCCAGCGGCGGCGCAAGGTCCATTCGACGCCGACGATGCAGCACAAAGCGGCCAGGACGCCCCAGCGGTCCCAGAGCGGGCGGGACTTGCGCTGGCCCACCTCGACGCGCTCCGGGTCCCGGAAGGGCAGCGTGTCGAGCCGATCGCTCTCGTCCAGCACCTTCCCGCGCGTCGCCTCGGCGATCGCCCGCAACACGTCGGGCCGGGGCGCCGGCTGGAGCAGCTCCGCGCCCGAGGGCTGCACCACGAACGCCTCCTCGGCCTCGCCCACCTCGCCGCCGTCGGGCCGCTTGGCGGTGACCACGGCCTTGTACGCGCCGGGCGGGAGCAGCGGCAGCGTGATCCGCGCCGTGCCGTCGGGCCCGGCCACCGCCTGGCCGACCGGACGCTGGGTGGCGTCCTCCGCCGAGGAGAGCTGCGCGCGGAGCTCCGCGCCAGCCGCCGCGCCGTAATCGCTGCCCCGCACCTGCACGTCCAGCGCGGGCGGATCGCCACCGGGGTCGAAGGTGGTCCGCTCCGAGGCCACCCGCATCGGCGTCAGCGCCGGATCGCGCACCAGCCAGCGGATCGCGCCATGCCAGAAGGTCTCGTAGGCGCGGGGGCCCATCTCCTGCCCGGCGGCCACGAAGCTCCAGTACCAGGAGGCGTCGGTCGTGAGCGCCAGGGTGCGCCCGCGCCCGACCTCGCCCACCACCAGCACGGGCCGGCCGTCCTGCGAGGTGAGCAGCGTCTGCGCGCTGTCCTTCACCGAGCCCACCGTGTTCAGGCCGGGCAGCTGCGGCAGCCGCGCCCAGGCGTGCTCGTTGGCGGCCGCGCCGGGCACCAGCTCCGTCATGGGGTGGCGCTTGCCGGCGTCGGTGAGCCGCACCTGCGCGGGCGTCTCCTCCACGGGCGGAGCAGAGGATGCGAGGCTCACCGGCAGGACCGCGTCGATCGCCGTGCCGCCGAAGTCGCTGGCGGAGAACGCCTGCTCGCCGCCGATCACCGCCAGCGCCCCGCCGTCGCGGACGTAGGAAGCGATCCCGTCGAGGTACTGCGAGAGGTGGTACCAGGGCCGGTTCCCGAAGTCCTGGAAGATCACCAGGTCGAAGGTCTTGAGCTGCTCCTGGAAGATCTCCTGGGTGGGGAACGGGATGAGCGACAGCTCGTCCTGCGACGACCGCGTGTCGTCTCCCGGTGTGCGCAGGATGAAGAAGCTGATCAGGTCGACGTTCGGATCGCGCTTGAGCAGCTGCCGGAGGAAGCGCACGTCCCAGCTCGGACGGCCCACCACCAGCACCACGCGCACGCGGTCGCGGATGACCTTGAGGACGAAGCTGCGCGAGTTGTTCTGCGCGAGCGCCTCGCCCTCGTACACGGGCGCGGCCACCTGGAAGGCGAACTTCCCCGTGCGATCGGGGACGAACGAGAGCTTGGCCTCGGCGCGCTGCGTGCCGCCGCCGACGCGCACCGTCTTCTGGGCGACGATCTGGCCCTCGCGCTTGACCACCAGCGGCACGTCGATCGAGGGGAAGCCGCGCGCGCTGACCGTCACGTCGACCGTGACCTGGTTGCGCACGAAGGCGAAGTCGTCCACCACGACCTTGTCGATGGCCAGGTCCCGCAGGGCCTGCGCTCCGACCGGCAGCGCGAACACCGGCGCCTGGAGCTTCTGCAGCTCGGCGGAGCCCTGCGGCGTCATCCCCTCGATCAGCTCGGCGTTGTCCGCGCCGTCGCTCGCCACCACCAGACCCGCCAGCGGCCGGCCTCCGGTGCCCGCCGCGGCGGCGCTGCCCAGCGCGCCGAGGAGGTCGGTCGACGGTCCCTGGGCGAGCTGATCGGCCTGTCCCACCGAGGCGGCGAGCTTCTCCGGATCCTGCGGCTGCAGCTCCTTGTCGAATCCGTAGACGTCGATCTGGAAGCGCGAGGCGAGCGCCGAGAGATCGGGCAGGCGCGACTTGAGCCACCCCAGCATCACCTCGGCGCGCGAGGGTCCGCCGGGCGCGGCGGGGAAGCGCATCGACCGCGAGGTATCGAGGAGCACGGCGATGCGCGCGCGCACCCGGCTCTCGGCGCGCAGCTCGACGCCGGGCTCGAGCAGGAGCACGAGGAGCAGCGCGCCGGCGGCGATGCGCAGGCCGATGAGGATGCGCCGGCGCCGCGCCGAGGGTTCCGCGCGGATGCCGCGGAAGCTGAGCCAGATGGCCGCGCAGAGCACGGCACAGGCGAGCACCAGCACCCACCCCGGCAGGGTCGACAGCGAGGTGAGCCGCCAGGCGTTGTAGCTGGTTCCGTCCATGCTCAGATTCGCCTGCGCTTCATGATGAAGGGGATGTGGACCTGGTCTTCCTTGTAGTCGAGGCACAGCGCGTACATCGCTAGATTTACGCCCAGGCGGATGGCCTTCTCGCGCTGCCCTTCCCCGCCCGGCACCACTTCCAGCTCCCACGTCCCGAGCGAATCGCGGGCGAAGGCGCCCACCAGGTCGTTGGGGGAGTAGAGGACCGCCAGGCGGCCGCCCACGTCGATGGCCTCGACGTCCGGGCGCGTGACGCTGCGGCCGGTGGGACCGTCGAGCAGGTAGAACGACTTGTACAGGACGTGCTCGCGGGGGACCCGCGTGAGCTTTCCGGCCGGGAGCATGCGCGCGAGCAGCTCGCGGGCGGACATCTCGAAGGGGCCGCCGCTCTGCGCGCTCGCGTCGTCGACCAGCAGGAACCCGCCGTAGCTGATGTACCGCCGGAGCGCGGACACCTCCGCGTCGGCCATCGGCGGCAGCGCGACGTCCGAGGAGAGGACCGTGAAAGGGTGGCGGAAGAGGTCCGGATCGGCCGCCGAGAGCGCCCGGACGATCGGAGAGGTTTCGATGCTGGTCCGCTTGGCGACTTCCCAGGCCAGGCGGGGGAGGCCGTCAGGGCGCGGATCCCACCGGCCGCCATGGCGGAGCTGCGCGAAGACGAGGCGCGAGGGGTCTCCGAACGCGCGGGCGCGCAGGGGCCAGGCCAGCCCGGCGGCGAGCGCGGCCTTGAGCAGGGTCCTTCGCGACCACCCGGCCATCGCGGACAAGGCTAACGCAAGACGCCCGGCAGCGCCCCGAAACAAACCGTCGGCCGCGAAGTCGACCTCGCTCGCGGTTCGCGGTACGGTGCCCGCGCCATGGCCCAGAACACCCAGTCCGCGACCGCCTCCCGCAACAGCGTCCCAGGGACCGCCAACGAGAATCCCGTCGCGCCCCCGCTCTTCACCACCACCAAGCGGGAGTACATCCCCGACGCGAAGCGGGCCACCGAGCTGCTGCAGACGAAGGAGATGGAGCAGGCGCGCGCTCTCTTCGACGAGGGCGACTACGGGGCGGCGCGCAGGGCGGCGAAGAGGGTCTTCAAGGCGAAGGACATCTCGCCCGAGGCGCGCATGGAGGCGGGCGACCTGCTCGATCGCACCGCGATCGACCACGGGCCGATCGCCGCGGCGGTGGCCTTCCTCATCCTGTTCGGTCTGATGCTGATGTACTTCGCGACCAACGGCAGGTGAGTCACGGGATCGGATCGATCTTCAGATTGTCGAAGTAGGTGTCGTTCTGCCAGCTGGAGAAGCCGAATCGATCGTGGCCCTCGATGGGGAGCGGCGCGCCATCGTTCATCTCCAGGACGAGCTGGCCGTCCTGCTCCCAGCGGATGAGCCCGCCCCGCCGGGTGACGGTCTCGTGATAGGTGCGGCCCCGCTCGACCTTGAGGTCCAGCCGCTTCACCACCCGCGGCGTGTCGGGCTGGTAGTAGGTGCCCTTCTCCAGCCGGTCCAGGTCGGCCCGCGCCGAGGACCTGACGAAGGGACCGCGCAGGCGCTCCCAGAGCGCCTCGAGGCCTTCGAGCTTGCGCGCGTAGGGCTGCGCCAGGTTGGCGAGCTGGGCCCGCAGCTCGGACTCGGTGGGCGCGTGCTCGTCGAGCTTCGCGATGCGCACCTCGCGGTTGTGCCACCCGCCGAAGATGAAGACGTAGCCGGTGGCATGGTTGCGGCCGTCGCCGAACGCCTCCCACTTGACGTCCCCGTCCTGCGCCTCGCTGCGCACGTCGAACTCGATGCGCACGTCGCGGGGCAGCCGCGCCTTGAGCCAGAGCGGATTGTTCCCCACCCCCGGCGAGTAGACCTGCCCCCGCGCGATGCGCCAGTGGCCGCCGTTCGACCAGTAGGCCTCGCCCAGGGTGGCGCGCTCGAAGTCGTCGCGGAACGGCACCGCCGCGGTCACCTCGGCCGGGCCGCGCAGCCAGGCGTGCAGGAACGGCAGGTGGACGGCGAAGAGGAGCGCGAGGACCGGGACCAGGATGCGCGGCCGGCGCAGCGGGTGATCGCGCAGGGCGAGGGGTAAGGCCACTCTTTGTTGCATGTCACAGTGTCCGTGCCATGAAAAGCGCAGCGCCGCCGAATACGGCGGCGGCTACTCCTCCCGCCGCTTGACGGACAGCTCGGCGAAATCGGGCAGCTCGCGCCGGATGTGGTCGCGGAGCCGGTCGGTCAGGCGCGCCTCCAGCTGGCGGGCGCGCTCGCGCGTGAAGCCGAACCGGTTCCCGACCTCCTGCAGCGTCATCGGCTCCGCGCCGTCGGGCAAGGAGAGGCGGTGCTCGAAGAGGAACCGGTCCTTGGGATCGGTGAGCGTCTTGCCGAACTCGGCGAGCTTCTCCTTGAAGATCCGGCGCAGCTCCTCGTCCGCGAGCTGCTCCTCGGCGGGCCGGGACGTCTCGACGATCCGATCGCCGTAGGTCTGCCGCGCGTCGTCCACCCCGGCCACCGGCGTGTCGAGCGAGAACTCGTCGTTCGCGAGGCGCTGGTCCATCTCGCGCACGTCCTGCTCCGTCACGTCGAGGCGGTCGGCGAGCAGCTTGGGCGCGGGCTCGAAGCCCTGCGCCATCAGCCTGTCCTGCTCCTTGCGCAGGTTGAAGAACAGCTTGCGCTGCGCCTGCGTGGTCCCGAGCTTCACCATGCGCCAGTTGTCCATCAGGTAGCGCAGGATGTAGGCGCGGATCCACCAGGCCGCGTAGGAGGAGAGCTTCACGCCGCGGAACGGGTCGTACTTCTGCACGGCCTGCATCAGCCCGACGTTCCCCTCCTGGATGAGGTCGAGCAGGTTGAAGGCGGCCCGGCGGTATTCGTGCGCGATCTTGACCACCAGGCGCAGGTTGGCCGTGACCAGGCGGTAGGCGATCCTGGGGTCCTGCGTCTCGCGGAACCTCACCGCCAGATCGTGCTCCTCTTCGCGGGTCAGGAGCGGGTGGCGCGAGACCTCCGCCATGTACCGCTGCATGGCGTCGGCGTGCTCGAGGTCGGGCTCGACGCGGACCGGAAGGGTCGTCTCCTCGCCGCCCTCCGGCGGCAGCACCTCGGGCTCGGCGGCCTCCGGCTCGACCGCCTCCGGCTCGACCACTTCAGGCTCGGCCGCGCGCGGCTCGGGCCCCGCCGCCAGCGCGCGCTTCTTCTTCTCCGCTCTGGGCGCCGGGTCTGCTCTCGGACGCTTGCCCGGCCGTCGCCGGTTGCTGGGCATGGGTGATCGTCTATCTTCCCGCGAGTCGCGGTGCTATACAGGCAAACTTTTCGCGGTTCAAGAATGAGCGATTACGTCAGCAGTACGACCTTTGCGGACCTTCCGATCTCCGACGAGCTGCGCCTCGGCATCGGCGACCGCGGATACACCACGCCGACGCCGGTCCAGGCGGCCGTGTTCGGCCCCATCCTGGCCGGCCGGGACGTCATCTGCCGCAGCAAGACCGGCACCGGCAAGACCGCCGCGTTCGGCATCCCGCTGCTCGAGCGCATCCCAGGCGGGACGCGCAAGGCCAGCGCGCTGGTCCTGTGTAACACGCGCGAGCTGGCGCTGCAGGTCTCGCAGGAGCTGGAATCGCTGGCGCGGCACAAGAACATCTCGGTGATCGCCGTGTACGGCGGAGCGCCGATGGGCGTCCAGACCCAGGCGCTGCAAGCGGGCGCCGAGGTGATCGTGGGCACGCCCGGGCGCGTGTACGACCACATCCGGCGGGGCACGCTCAAGCTCGA
>DASWGQ010000148.1:0-9218 GCA_036393595.1 Myxococcales bacterium
GTCGAGCCTGCGCTCCACGACGCCCAGGTCGGACAGCACCAGCTCGGCGTCGAACTCGCGCAGATCGCGCAGCGGCTCCGGCGCGGCGCCATCCACCCCGGCGAAGCCCCGCACCACCAGGCAGAGCGCGTCCACGTCGGACAGCGCGCGGAGCGACTCGGCATCCATGCCCTTGCCGCGCGGCCCTGGCAGGTCGACGAAGCGGACCTCCGCGTAGGTCACCTTGCGCGGCTTGTAGAGCGCCGCGAGCTGGTCGACGCGCCGGTCCGGCACCTTGATCGCCCCGAGGTGCAGGTGCGAGTCGCCGGCCTTGTGCAGCGTGGTGATGGCGTTGAACAGCGTGGTCTTGCCCGCGAGCGGAAAACCCACCAGCCCGGCTTTCATGAAGCCCCCGATCCCTTGTACCGCGGGTGCGCGCCGGGCGGGAAGGGTCGCGGGCGCGGCAACTCGCTGATAGGTCTGGCGAGAGATGCGCGTCGCGGTCATCGGGCACGTCGAGCACATCACGCTGGGCCGCGTGCCGCGCGTGCCCGTGCCGGGCGAGATCGCGCACGCGGAGGACATGCGGATCTTCCCCGGTGGCGGCGGAGGGATCGCCTTCTTCCAGCTGGCGAAGTCTCCCGGCGAGGTGCACCTCTTCACGGCGCTTGGCGCGGACGAGGCGGCGGCGCAGGTGCGCGCGCGGGTCGAGGCGACGGGCGCGCGCATCCATGCCGCGCAGCGCGCCGCGCCGCACACGCGCGATCTGGTCCTCATCACCCCTGACGGCGAGCGCACCATCGTCGTCCTCGGCGAGCCGCTCCACCCGGAGAAGCGGGACCCGTTGCCGTGGGAGCTTCTGGCCTCTTGCGACGCCGCGTACTTCACCGCGCAGGATGCCGACGCTTTGCGGGCGGCCCGCGCCGCGCGCCTGCTGGTGGTGACCGCGCGCCGCCGCGCGGCCCTGATCGCCTCCGGCGTTCGCGCCGACGTCGTGGTGGGGAGCGCCGCCGACCCGCGGGAGGCTTCCTCGCTGGCGGACTATGCCGTCAGGCCCGGTGCGCTGGTCATGACCGAGGGCGCGGCGGGCGGCCGGATCGAGACGGGCGAGGGAACGCGCCGATTCGCAGCTCCCCGCGCCGCTCCGACGCGCGGCGGGTCCTACGGAGCGGGAGACAGCTTCGCCGGGGCGCTCACCTGGTACGCCGCGCTGGGCCTTCCGCTCGACCAGGCGTGCGCGCGCGCCTCCGCGCATGGCGCCGCGGTGCTGGGATCGCTGGAGCCGATCGAGGCGCAGCTGCCGTTGCCGGAGCGGATGCCCTGAAGTCCGCGCCACGAGCTGCACAGCGCCGCCCTATCCGGCGGCCGACGATGTCCTGATCCGTCCGGTGATTGCACAACCAACACGCCGCGGACCAGATGTACGGTCGCGCGTTCATGGAGCGAGCGCGCGCATCGGTCGACCGGCTTGCAGCCGGTCCCGGGATTCCGTCAGGGTGAGTGCAGGATCATCCGCGCCGGGGCGGCACGCGCTGCGTTCAGGCATGCACACGGCGGTCGCTCCGAGATGGCGTTTCACCCGGGCAGGGCGCGTTAGAAGAGGACCCGATCCGCGTCAGGGTTTTCGCGCGGTCCAGACCGGCACCTGCCACAAGGCGTAGCCGCGCGGGTCGCGGACGCAGTCGATCATCTCGCGAAAGCGCTGCTCGATCTCCGAACGCGGGATGCCGGTGTGCTGGACCAGCGGGTCGGTGTAGCCATCGCGCCAGGCCTCCCAGATGCGGGCGAACGTCTCGCGCTCGACGCGCAGGGTGTCCACCACCACGTAGTCGACCGCGATGCCGCGCAGGCCCAGGTCGGAGAGCAGCGTGAACATCTTGCGCCCGATGTGCAGGTCGCAGCCGATCGCCGCGCCATAGAGAATGGGGATGCGCTGCCAGAACCCGTCGGAGTCGAGCGCCGTCGGGTGGCACCAGAGCATCCCGTAGTCCTCGGCGATGAGGTGCAGCCGGCCGCCGGGCCGGGTGACGCGCACCATCTCCGCAACCGCGCGGCGGGCATCGGGCACCGCCTGCAGCATGTGCCGGCACACCACCAGGTCGAACTCCGCCGCCGGGAACGAGAGCGCCAGGGCGTCGTCCCGCTGGAAGCGGACGCGCGGGCCGAACGCGGCGCATCGCTCGCGCGCCCGCTCCAGGTGGGACTCCTCGAGATCGACGCCCACGAACGACGCCCGGGGGAAGCGTCCCGCGAGCCGGGCGACGATCTCGCCGGTGCCGCAGCCGACGTCCAGCGCGCGCGCTCCCTCGGGCGGTGGATCGCGCGCGAAGATCGGCTCCTCCTGCGGCCAGATCGCCTCGGCCTGGGCCGAGAGGTTGCGCACCATCGACTCGTCGGCCATCTCCCGGGCCTGCGGGCTGCTCGGATGCATGGGGCGCAAGGGTAGCGTGTCCGCGACGGCGGGGCTTGGGAAAAATTGCCGCGCGGTCAGGCTTCGAGGCCCGGCCTCTCGAAGCCAAGGCGCCGCAAGTCGCCCAGCAACGCCTCCGCCTGCGCGCCGGGCAGCTCCACGAGCGGCGGACGCAGCGTGCGCCACGCGGCGTCGCCTGAATGGTGCGCGACGATCGCCTTGAGCGCCGGGATGACCGGATGCTTCTCGACGGCGCCTCGAAGCGCGTTGAGCGACTCCTGGAGCTGCTCGGCGCCCGGCGAGCGCCACTCGCGGAAGAGCCGGGCGATCGCCGCGGCGTTCACGTTGCCGGTCGCCGTGATGCAGCCCGCGCCGCCGTTGCGCAGGTTGGCGAGCAGGAAGCGCTCGCTGCCGGCGAACACGTCGAATCCGGAGCGCGCGAACGCGTCGAGCATCGCCTTGGTGTTGTTCCAGTCGCCCGAGCTGTCCTTCATGCCCGCCACCGTCCGCGGATAGGCGGTGACGAGGCGCTCGACCAGCTTCAGGGTGAAGCCGACCTGCGCCACGGGCGGGATGTGGTACAGGTACACGCGCAGCCGCGCGTCGCCGACGCGCTCGATGACTTCGGCGAAGCTGCGGAACAACCCGTCCTCGCTGATTCCCTTGTAATAGAACGGCGGCAGCACGAGCACGCCCGCGCAGCCGGCGCGGACGGCGGCCCGCGTGAGGCGCACGGTATCGGTCAGCGCACAGCAGCCGGTGCCGGGCATCAGCTTCGCCGGATCGATCCCGGCGCCGAGGATCTCGTCGAGCAGCGCCTCCCGCTCCTCGACCGAAAGCGAATTGGCCTCGCTGGTGGTCCCGAACACCGCCAGCCCGGCGCAGCCCTGCGACAACAGCCAGCGGCAGTGACGCGTGAAGCGGGCCGGATCCGGCGACAGATCGGGACGGAACGGCGTGAGGACGGGCGCGAGGACTCCCGCGAGGCGAGGCCGGTCCGCCTCCCTGCCGGTCTCCCACGCCTGCTTGGCCCGCACGGTCATCCGGTCCTCCTTCGATCTTCAGGCCGCCGGCGCGGACGGCTTCTCGCGCACGGCTTCGGACAGCTTTTGATACACCAGAACTCCCGCGAGGAGGGCGAGCCCGACGAGATCGTTCACCACCCCGGGCGCGATGAGGAGCAGCGCGGCCGCGAGCAGCACCGCGCGCTCCACCCAACCGGCCAGACGAAGCGCGTAGCCTTGCAGCGCCATCGCCAGCGCCACGGTCCCGACCACTGCGCTCACCACGGCTTGCAACAGCCCCAACGCCGTCACCGGCACCACGTTGAGGAGCAGCACCGGATTGGTCGTGAAGTAGTACGGGATGATGAACCCCGCCATGGCCAGCTTCCAGGCGATCCAGGTGGTCCGCTGCGGATCGGCCCCCGCGATCCCCGCCGCCGTGTACGAGCTGAGCGCGGTGGGCGGCGTCACGTCCGCCAGCGCGCCGTAATAGAAGACGAACAGGTGGGCGGCCAGCGGGGGAACATTCATCTTGATCAGCGCCGGCGCCGCGACCAGGGCGACGATGATGTAAGTGGGCGTGGTCGGGATGCCGGTCCCGACGATGATGCTGGTCACCATGGTCAGGAAGAGCGCGAGGAGGAGGTTCCCGCCGGCGAACTTCACGATCGCGCTGCCGAGGTTCAGCCCCAGGCTGGTCAGCGAGGCGGCGCCCACCACGAACCCGACCACGGCCGTGGCGAGCGCCACTCCGATCGCGGCGCGCGCTCCCTGCTCCAGCGACGCGCGGAGGGCGTCGAGCGCCGGGCTCTTTCCCGGATTGAGCAGCGCGACGGCGAACGACACGGCGAGGAAGAGGAACGCGCTCGGCTCGGTGCCGAGGCCGCCCAGTATCCCGCCGGCGAATGCGGCAGCCGGGACGAGCACGTACCAGCGGCTGCGGAGCATGACCCGGCGGACGAGCACGGCTCGACCTTCCTCCCATGCCCAGGCGACGGCGAAGGTGGAGACGATCGCCCAGAAGCCGGCGAACAGCGGCGTGTAGTTCGCCACCAGCAGGTAGATCATCAGCGCGACGGGGAACATTAGATGTCCCCGGGTCCGGAGCACGGCGCGGAGGTCCGGCAGCTCCTCCTTGCGCAGGCCGCGCAGCCCGGTCCGCTTCGCCTCGTAGTGCACCATCATCCAGACCGACAGGTAGTAGAGGACCGCAGGGATGGCCGCGGCGACGATGATCTTCGCGTACGGGATGCCGAGGAACTCGGAGATGAGGAAGGCAGCTGCTCCCATCACCGGCGGCATGATCTGTCCCCCGGTGCTGCCGGCGCCCTCGACGGCGGCGGCGAACTCCGGCCGGTAGCCGGCGCGCTTCATCACGGGAATGGTGAACGCGCCCGTCGAGGCGGCGTTCGCCACCGCGGAGCCGTTCAGCATGCCCATGAAGCCGGTGGCGATGACCGCCACCTTGGCCGGACCGCCGGGGCTGCGCCCGGCCAGGGCCATCGCGCCGTCGTTGATGAGCTGCGACAGGCCGGTGGCGCCGAGGATGGCGCCGAACAGGATGAAGAGGAACATGTAGGTCGCGGAGACCGAGAGCGTGATGCCGAACACGCCCTCCGTGCCGAAGTACATGTGCTCGATGATGCGCGCGACGCCGTACCCGCGGTGGCCGAGGATGCCCGGGATCCAGCGGCCGACGTAGGCGTACGCGAGGAAGGCGACCGCCATGAGGAGGATCCCCTTCCCCAGCACGCGGCGCGCGGCCTCGAGCAAGAGCAGCATCCCGGCGGCGCCCAGCCACAGCTCCCAGCCGTGGACCACCCCGTTGCGAAGCACCAGGCCTTTGAAGTTGTAGAACAGGTACCCGATCGTCGCCGCGCTGGCGCACGCCAGCACCCAGTCGAGCGCGGCCGGCCGCCGCCGATCTCCGCGGCTGGTGGCGGGGAACAGCAGGAACGCGAGCACCATGATGCAAGTCAGGTGGAGCGAGCGTTGCTTCAGCGCTTCGAGCGGCCCGGTGCCCGCCGTGTAGAGCTGGAAGAGCGAGAGCCCGATGGCGATCGCGGCGGCGATCGCTCGGGGAGCGCCGGAGAGCTTGCGGAAGCGCGCCTCGCGGTCGTACTTCTCGACCACTTCGGCGACGGCCTGCTCCACTCAGTTGCTCAGGCCTTGTTCCTTGAAGAACCGGGCGGCGCCCGGGTGCAGGTCGACGACCCCGCTGATCCCCTTCAGGCCGTCTTGGAGCTTGAAGGCTTTCATCGCGGCGTGCGCGCTCGCCAGGCGCGCCGTGTCCGCGTACATGGCCTTCACCAGGTCGTAGACCAGGTCGTCGGCAAGGTCCTTGCGGACGATGAGGATGTTGGTGACGGCCACCGTCTTCACGTCGCGGTCCTGCCCCTTGTAGCTGTTCGCCGGAATGGTGAACGCGCTGTACCACGGGTATTTGGCGGTGAGCTGCTGGACGTAGGCGTCGGGCAGCGAGAGGAGCCTGGCCTCGCCGGAGGTCATCACGTCGAGCACGGCCGCGGTGGGCACCCCTCCCGCGATCATGACCGCCTCGGCGTGCTTGTTCTTCAGCTGCTCGACGGCCTGGTTGTAGTCCATGTAGTCCGCCTTGAGATCGTCGCGCCCCCGGTAGTCGAGGCCCAGGATGGCCAGCATCTCGCGGCTGTTCAGCTCGGTCGCGGAGTTCTGCGGACCGGGCACGAACTTCTTGCCCTTGAGATCGGCGAGGGCCTGCGCGCGCGATTCCTTCCGCACCACCCAGTGCATGACGTTGGGGTACAGCTGCGTCATGGCCTTGAAGTGCGTCTGCTTGCCATGGTCCTTGTACGCGTCGACCCCGTTCAGGGCCTGGTAGACCACGCCCGTCTGCGCGATGGCGACCTCCGCCTCGCCGCGCGCCAGCAGCTGGATGTTGTGCGGCGTGCCATTGGTCGCCTGGGCCGAGGCCCTCACGTTGGTGAGCTTGTCGTTCCAGAGCTGGGCGATGGCGTTCCCGATCGGGTAGTACGCGCCGCCAGTGGTCGCGGTGGCGACGTTGATGTCGACGGTCCGGGCCATCCCCGCCGCGACCAGACAGACGACGAGCGCGCGCATGTCGACCCCCCAGGCCAGACCGGCCGTGCTGCGCCGCAAAACTATAGCGCCGCACCGGCGGCGGCGGCTACTGTGCGCCCCATGAAGAGCCGGTGGTCCGACGGCGAGGCCCGGGAGTTCTCCGATCGGTACGGCGCCCGGTGGGGCGAGGCGATGGCCCTGCGCGTGTACACCTCGCGCCTGATCGGCAAGGACCCCGACCTCGTGATGCACGGGGGCGGGAACACCTCCGTCAAGGTGGTCAAGCAGAACCTGCTCGGCGACGAGGTGGAGGCGCTCTGCGTGAAGGGGAGCGGGTGGGACCTCGATTCGATCGAGCCGCCCGGCTTTCCCGCGCTCGACCTCGCCTGGCTGCGCCGCCTGCGCAAGCTCGAGGCGCTCTCCGACGAGGAGATGGTCAACCAGCTCCGCACCCACCTGTTCGACGCGAGCGCGCCCAACCCGTCGGTCGAGACGCTGCTGCACGCCTTCCTGCCCCACACGTTCATCGACCACACCCACGCCGACGCGATCCTCGCGCTCACCAACCAGCCGGACGGGGCCGAGCTGATCCGGAAGGCGCTGGGGAACGACGTCGTGATCGTGCCATACGTCATGCCGGGGTTCCGGCTGGCCAAGCTCGCCGCCGAGATGTTCGAAGGAATGCCCGGCGCGCACGGGATGGTGCTGCTCAAGCATGGGCTGTTCACCTTCGCTTCCGGCGCGCGCGAGAGCTACGAGCGCACCATCGAGTACGTCGACCGGGGGGAGGCCTTCCTGCGCCGGCGCGCCCGGCCCGGAGCGGCGGCCGCTCCGGCGGCGACGGGCGGCGCCGCCGCCGCCGGCGCGCGGATCGCCCAGATCGGTCCCGTCCTCCGGGGCCTGCTCGCCACGCGGGGAACGGCTCCCGATCAACCTCGCCGCGTCATCCTCGAGCACCGCGCCACCGACGAGCTGCTGGCGCTGATCGCGGCGCCCGAGTGCGCTTCGCTGGCAGCGCGCGGCCCGCTCACTCCGGACCACGTCATCCGCACCAAGCCGAAGCCGCTGTTCGTCGCCGAGCCCGCGCTGCACGATGCCGAGGCGCTCCGCGCGCAGCTCGGCAAGGCCATCGACGCCTACCGCGCCGCCTACGACGCCTATTTCGCCGAGCAGGTCCGCGCCAAAGGCGTCTCGCGCACCAAGCTCGATCCCGACCCGCGCGTCTTCCTCATCCCCCGGGTCGGCATCCTCTGCGCGGGAAGGACGAGCAAGGACGCCGCCATCGCCGCGGACATCTCGGAGCACACGCTGCGCACCAAGGCCGCCGCCGAATCGCTCGGCCGATACGAGCCGCTCGACGATTCCGACCTCTTCGACATGGAGTACTGGAGCCTGGAGCAGGCCAAGCTGGGCAAGGAGGCCGAGAAGCCGCTGGCGCGCCAGGTGGCGCTGGTGACCGGCGCGGCGGGGGCGATCGGCATCGGGACCTGCGCCGAGCTCGCGCGGGCGGGCGCGCACGTGGTGCTGACCGACCTCGACGCCGAAGCCCTGGAGAGGGCGCGGGTCAGGATCGCGCAGATCGCGGGAGCCGGCGCCTGCGCCGCCGTGCGGATGGACGTCACCGACGAGGCGTCGGTCGACGCGGCGTTCGACCATGCCTGCCTTCTCTTTGGCGGAGTCGACATCGTGGTCGCGAACGCGGGCATCGCACATGTGAGCGCGCTCGCAGACACCGACGCCCGCCAGTTCCGCAAGGTGATGGACGTCAACCTGATCGGGTACTTCCTCACCCTGCGGGCGGCCGCGCGGGTGCTGCGGGCGCAGGGCACGGGCGGCAACGTGATCGTCAACGCCTCCAAGAACGTGTTCGCGCCCGGGGCGGACTTCGGCGCGTACAGCGCGTCCAAGGCCGCCGGCCACCAGCTCGGGAAGGTCGCCGCCCTCGAGCTGGCTCCGCTCGGGGTCCGGGTGAACATGATCAACGCGGACGCGGTGTTCGGCGAGGGGGACACGCCTTCGGGGCTGTGGCGGGACATCGGCCCTGAGCGCGCGCGTTCCCGGGGCCTCGCGCCGGAAAAGCTGCAGGAGTTCTACCGGGAGCGAAATCTCTTGCACGCCGAGGTCACCGGCGCGCACGTCGGGCGAGCGGTGGTGTTTTTCGCCTCCAACCAGACGCCCACCACCGGGGCCACCCTGCCCGTCGACGGCGGCGTCGCCGCGGCGTTCCCGCGCTGAGGGGCCAGAGAGTACGTGCCCACCCGCCTCGCGACCTGGCGGCCGGATCGGCATCGTAGGTTCCGGGAGGAGCGCGTTCGGCGCGCCGCCACAGTGAAGGACCTGCCGGATGGAGCTAGAGCTTCGAGGGAAGAAGGCGCTGGTCACCGGCTCGACGGCCGGCATCGGGTTCGCCATCGCGCGGGCGCTCTCGCGCGAGGGCGCCCAGGTGATCGTGAACGGCCGCGCGCAGGAACGCGTCGATGCCGCCGTGCGCGAGATCGGCGGCGGGGCGCGGGGCATCGCCGCCGACCTGGGCACGGCCCGCGGGGCGGCGCGCCTGCTCGCTGAGCTGCCCGAGGTCGACGTCCTGGTGAACAACGTCGGCATCTTCGAGGTCAAGCCGTTCACCGAGATCCCGGACGAGGATTGGCTGCGCCTCTTCGAGACCAACGTGCTCTCCGGCGTCCGCCTTTCGCGCGGGTACCTGCCGGGCATGGTGCGCGCCGGGTGGGGGCGCGTGATCTTCATCTCCAGCGAGTCGGGGCTGC
>DASWGQ010000149.1:0-5119 GCA_036393595.1 Myxococcales bacterium
TCTGCTGGCCGGTCGTCTCCCGCGGCCGCCTCGATCGGGCGCAGCTCGACGCGCTTTCGGCCACTCTCGCCGCGCCCGCGCTCCGCGGCCTGTGCAAGCTGATCGCGGTCCACCACGCGCCCTTGCTCCGCGGCGGCCGCCTCGACCGGCCGTGGCACGCGATGCGGGGCGCCCGTGCGCTACTGGCCGCTGCCCGCCGCGGCGGGGCCCAGGCCATCCTCTGCGGCCACATCCACGACCGGTTCATCCACGGCGCCGATCCCATCGTGATCTGCGCCGGCTCCTCGACCGAGCTCGGCCACGAAGGGTACTTCGAGCTGCACATCCAGGGAGGCCGCCTCCTCTCCGCCGAACCGCGCTCTCTTTGAACAAACAATCACGCCACGGAGGACACGGAGGGCACGGAGTTGGTTTTCGAAAAACCCGAATCTCCGTGGGCTCCGTGCGCTCCGTGGTGCAATCTCTTTGTCGGGAACGGCTATTCGTCGCGTAAAGCGACGGCGGGGTCGAGGCGGGAGGCGCGGGCGGCCGGGTAGATGCCGAAGAGGAGGCCGATGCCGCCGGAGACGCCGAGGGAGAGCGCGACGGCCCAGGGAGGGACGGTGGCCGGCACGTCCATGGCGAAGCGGCCCACCGCGGCCATCCCGTACCCGAGCAGGACGCCGATGAGGCCGCCGCAGAACGCCAGCACCACGGCCTCGATGACGAATTGCGCGAGGATGCGGGAGCGCCGCGCGCCCAGCGCCTTGCGCAGGCCGATCTCGCGGGTCCGCTCGGCCACCGCGACCAGCATGATGTTCATCACGCCGATTCCGCCCACCAGCAGCGAGAAGCCGCAGATCACGAACATCACCAGATTGACCTTCCCGGCCAGGTCGTCGAACATCGCGCGCGCCGAGTCGTTCGAGAACACCTCGAAGTCGTTCTCCTGCTGCGCCGAGAGCCCGCGGAT
Source organism: Myxococcales bacterium (assembly GCA_036393595.1). Lineage (GTDB taxonomy): Bacteria > Myxococcota > Myxococcia > Myxococcales > 40CM-4-68-19 > VBKO01. The sequence goes on from DASWGQ010000149.1 coordinate 953, forward strand.
GCGGCGGAAGGCGCCGATGGCCAGGTCCTGCACCTTGGCCATCTCGCCGTTCTCCTTCGCCATCACGCTGACGTTGATCGAGCGCGACGTCCCGTAGATCTCGCCGAACAGGGAGATGGGGATGGCCGCGACGTTGTCGGGGTTGCCGTCCAGCGGAATGCCGCCTTGCCGCTCCAGCGTGCCGACGACCTGGAGGTCGAGCCGGCCCAGCCGCACGCGCTGGCCGATGGGGTCCTGCCCCGGGAACAGCGTGTCGACGACCGCGGCGCCGATCACCACCACCCGCGCGCCGTCGAGGGCCTCGCCTTCGTTGTAGGTGCGCCCCGTCGCGACCGCCAGGTTCGTGTTGGTGAAGAACTCCGGGGTCCCGCCCGCCACCTGCACGCCCTGGTCGACGATGCCCTGGGCGCTCATCTCCTTGGCGTTCTCCCACAGCTCGGGCCCGACCTGCTTCGCCTCGGGCAGCGCGTCGCGGAGCGCGAGCGCCTGGGCGACCGTGATCTTCTTGCGCGCCAGCACGTCCGCCGAGAGCGGGCCGAAGCTGAAGTTGGGCCATTTCTGGATCTGGAACACGCCGGCGCCGAGCTGGCCCATGGTGCGGTTGAGCGACCGCTGCAGCCCGTCGAGGAGCGCCATCATGGCGACCACGGTGAAGACGCCGATCACGATGCCCAGGAGCGTCAGGAACGAGCGCAGCTTGTGGCCGGAGAGCGTGGCCAGCGCCAGGCGCAGATCGTCCGTGCGCGCTTGCAGGCCGCGCGCGATCCGCTCGCGCCATCCGGTGCGCAGTGCCGCCGGGGGTGCCGCCGGGAGGACCGCTTCACTCATAGCGCAGCGCCTCGATCGGGTGCAGGAACGCCGCGGAAAGCGCCGGCCAGATGCCGAAGATGGCCCCCAGCAGGATCGAGCCCAAGCAGCCCCCGATCACCACCTTGGGATCGACGCTCGCCGGGAACGGCGTGAGCACGTCGACGAGCTTGCCCGCGCCCGCGCCCACCGCGACGCCCACGAACCCGCCCAGGGCCGAGACCATCACCGCCTCGCAGAGGAACTGCAGCAGGATGGTGGTCCTCCGCGCGCCGAGCGCGCGCCGGACGCCGATCTCGCGAGTGCGCTCCTTCACCGAGACCAAGAGGATGTTCATGATGCCGATGCCGCCCACGATGGCGGTGATGATGCCGATCAGGACACCCACCACGTTGAGCGCCAGCGTCATCTGGTTGAAGCCTTGCAGCAGCTTGTCCTGGCGGTTCACGGAGAAGTTGTCGTCCTGGTCCGGCCGCAGCCTTCGCGCGTTGCGCATCACCGAGACCACCTCGTCCTCGGTCTGGGTCACCTTGCCGGCGGGGGCGACGACCGCCAGCACCAGGCCGCGCTTCAGGCCGAAGGAGCGGGTGAAGGCGGACAGCGGGATGAGCACGCGCAGGTCCTGCGTCTGCCCGAAGGCGTTCCCCTTGCGCACGAAGCTGCCGACGATCGTGCAGCGGGTCGACGGGCCCACGCGGAGGCGCTGGCCGAGCGGCTCCTGCCCCTTGAAGAAGGCGTCCTCCAGGTCGGCGCCGATCACGCAGGCGTCGCTGCCCAGCTCGTGGTCCAAGTCGGTGAGGAAGCGCCCGCGGCGGATCTGCCAGCCCGTCGCTTCCAGATACTTCGAGGTGCTGCCGCGGATGTCGACGTGCTTCAGCTCCTTGCCGCCGTAGGTGACCGAGGCGTCGGTGCTGACGATGGGCGCGATCGCCTCGGGCAGGTTCGCGTTGGCCTCCAGCGCGCGCCAATCGAGCTGGTTCACGTGGGGCCGGTTCTTGTACTTCCACCAGTCGTTGCCGCTCACGCCCCACTTCCACTTGTGCACGAACAGCGTGTTGGGCCCCAGGGTGCTGAGCTGGCGGAGGAAGCTCACCTGGAAGCCGGAGAGCACGGTGAGGATGCCGATCAGCATCGCGATCCCCAAGCCGATGCCGGAGATGGTGAGCGTCGCCCGCAGCTGGTGCGCGCGCAGGGCGTAGGCCGCCTGCGCCACCGCCTCGCGCAGCTCGCCGAGGACGCGCGCCGCCTTGCGCCGGAAGCCGAGCTGCCTGGACCGGGACCTGACCTCGAGCGGGAGCGGAACGGCAAGCGCGGATTCGCTCATGGGACCCGCCACCTCGCTCATGGAAGCCTCTGCCCGGTTTGCGCCGCCGCCTGCGCCGCGTGGAACGCGGCCAGCGTCTCGGCGCCCAGCGCCTCGGCGTTGGCCAGCGCCACGTCGCGGCCCTCCCCGTCCGCCACCACCAGGCCGTCCACCAGCCGCACCGCGCGCGGGCAGCGCGCCGCCAGCTTGGGCTCGTGCGTGACCAGCAGGATGGTGTTGCCCCTCTCGTGCAGCTCGTGGAACAGGCCCACGATTTCTTCCCCGGTCTTGCTGTCCAGGTTGCCGGTCGGCTCGTCCGCGAGCAGCAGCGAAGGCTGGGTGACCAGCGCGCGGGCGATGGCCACGCGCTGCCGCTGCCCGCCGGACAGCTCGGCCGGACGGTGCGTCATCCGGTCCGAGAGCTGCACCGTGTCCAGCGCGTGCTCCGCCTGCTGCCGCCGCTCCTTGCGCGAGATCCCCCGGTAGATGAGCGGCAGCTCGACGTTCTCCAGCGCGGTGGCGCGGGGGAGGAGCTGGAAGCTCTGGAAGACGAAGCCAATTTCGAGATTTCGCACGTCGGCCAGCTCGTCGTCGGACAGGTCGCTCACGTCGCGCCCGGAGAGCCGGTAGCGCCCCGAGGTGGGCACGTCGAGGCAGCCGACGATGTTCATCAACGTCGACTTGCCCGAGCCCGACTGCCCGACGATGGCCACGAACTCGTTGCGCTCGATGCGCACGTCCATGCCCCGCAGGGCCGCCACTTTCTGGTGGCCCAGGTCGTAGGTCTTGACGATCTTCTCCAGCTCGATGAGCGCCATCTGATCTCCGAGAGGGGGCCGCGGCTGATGGCGCCTCAGCTACGGCCGCCCTGAGGGCCCTTCTGCTCTCCCGCCTTGGCAGGCTCCTGCACCTTGACGCCCTGCCCTTCCTGCAGCTCGCGGGCGAGCGTCCGGTACGGTCCGTCGACGATCGTCTCGCCGTCCTTGATGCCCTCGAGGATCTCGATGTCCGTCCGGCTGGCGATGCCGGTGCGCACCTCGCGCATCTCCGCCTTGCCATCCTTCATCACGAACACGACCTTGACCGGTTTCGGCTTGCCCGTCGCCGCGGCCGCCGGCGGAGCGTCCGACGCGGTCGCGGTGGCGCCGCCCGGCGCGGCCGCGACCAGCGTGCCCTCGCGCGGCGCCGACTTCTGCTCCTTCTTCTTCGGCTCGCGGCTGGTGACCGCCTGGATGGGGATGCTCACCACGTTGTCGTGCGTGGCCACCGCGATGGAGACCGCCGACGACATGCCGGGCAGCGCCGACTCCGGCGGCTCGGCGAAGGCAACGCGGACGAAGAAGGTGGTCACCTCCTGGTCGGTGCCCGGGTTCTTGATCTGCGCGTTCTTCACCATGCCCGAGACGTAGCCCTTGAACTGCTTGTCGGGGATGGCGTCGATCTCGATGGTCGCCTCGTCGCCTTCGTGGATGCCGACCACCTCGTGCTCGCCCACCTCGGCCTTCACCTCCATGTCGGAGAGGCCGCCCATGATCAGCACCACGTCCTCGGACAGGTCCGAGCCGCGGATGCGCTCGCCCACCTTGTGCTGGATCTCCAGGACGGTGCCGGCGATCGGCGCGGTCAGGGTGGCGCGGGAGAGGTTGTAGAGCGCCGTGTCCAGCTGGCCCTGGTTCTGCGCCACCAGCTCCTTCTGCGCGGCGAGCCGGCCCTCGTCGACCTTGAGCTGCGTCATCGCCTTGTCCAGGTCGGCCTGGCTGGTCAGCCTGTGCTCCAGCAGCGTGCGCGTGCGCTGCAGATCGTTCTTGTCCTGCGCGATGGTGGCGAGGATCTGGTCGATCGAGGCGCGCGCGTTCGAGACGCCGGCGCGGAATTGCGACACCTGCGATTCCTGCAGCCGGCGATCGATCTGCCCGAGCACCTGTCCCAGCGCCACGTGGTCGCCTTCCTTCACCGCGAGCGAGAGCAGGTCGCCGGAGATGTTCGAGCTGACCTTGACCGTCTGGTGCGCCTGCAGGTGTCCCGCGGCGGTCACCAGGCGCGTGATGGGCCCGCGC
>DASWGQ010000150.1:0-12683 GCA_036393595.1 Myxococcales bacterium
GCGGGAGGCGTCAAACAGAAAGCAGGTCGGGGTCGGGGTCGAGGTCGGGGTCGGGGTCGGGGTCGAGGTCGAGGTCGGGGTTGGGGTCGGGGTCGGGGTCTCGTCCGCTTTCGAGCTCTGCTTCGCCGCCCCCGCCCCCACCGACGCCGTCGCGCTCGGCCCCCGCGGCAGCCCGGGCTCCGGCCTGGGCGCCTTCTTCTTCTTCGCCGGCGGCGCTTTCTCGTGCTCCTCGTCCGGCACCTTCCTGTGCTGCTCCTCGATCAGCACGTTCAGCTCCGCGAGCTGCCGCGTGACCTCCTCTCTCAGCTCCCCCTCCGGAGCCGCGCGCAGGTAGCCGCGGAACGCCTCCTTCGACAGCTCGTACTGCTTCAGCCGGCGCCGCACGAGCCCCAGCCGGTAGAGCAGGTCCGGCGCTCCCTCTTCCCGGTAGGCCTCCTCGTATTCGCGCGCCGCCTGCGCCGCGTGACCGGTGCTCTCCGCTGCCTGCGCGCGCTGGCGGTGGCCCGCCGCAAAGGCAGGGGCGCTCAGGAGGAGGCACAGCAGGGTAGGGGTCGCTCGCACCTCGCGGATGCTCGCGTGCAGCACTCGCCGCGGTCAAGCTTCGCTCCTTGCCGATTCAGGGGAGGCCGTGCTACCCCGGCCGGGGATGGCGCGCTCCCCGAGACTGCACGCGACCGTACCCGAGCCCGAGCCGGTTCCCGAGGTCCCGCCTCCGCAGTGGGGCGACGCGCTGCCTGCGCCGGTGCTGAAGACGCCCTGGCTGCGCTGGCTGGCCCCGCTCTCGGGCGAGCAGCGCTGCGTGGTGGCCCTGTGCGCCTTCTGCGCGCTGCTCTTCGTCCCGTGGCTGGGCGCGACGGGCTTGTGGGACCCCTGGGAGCCGCACTACGGCGAGGTCGCGCGCGAGATGATCGCGCGGGGCGACTACCTCCATCCTTGGTGGGAGTCGGCCTACTTCTTCTCCAAGCCCGCGCTCGACCTGTGGCTGATGGCCGCGGGGATGCTCGCGGTGAACACCAGCGGCCCGGACCGCTGGGTGGGCGTCTTCACCGAGTGGAGCGTCCGCCTCCCGTTCGCCGCGCTCTCCGCCCTCGGCGCCATCCTGCTGTTCGTCGCCGCCAGCCGCCTCATCTCGCGCCGGGCCGCCCTGCTCGGCACCGTCGCCACGCTCACCGCGCCGCTGTTCGTGATGCTCGCGCGCCAGGCGGTGCCCGACCCCGTCTTCGTCGGGTTGCTCTCGGCGGCGATGGCCTGTCTGATGATCGCGCTTTTCGCCGAGCAGCCGGGCCCGGGCTGGGCGATCGCGTTCTACTGCTTCGTCGGCCTGGCGACGCTGTCGAAGGGCCTGCTGGGTTTCGCCCTGCCCGGCGCGGTGACCCTCTTGTACTGCGTCGCGACCGGCGAGTGGCATCGCCTGCGCCGCCTCCGCCTGCTCACCGGGACGCTCATCGTCCTGGCCATCGCCGCGCCCTGGTACCTCGCCATGTTCGCCTTCCCGGGCAACGACGACGAGGGCAAGACCTTCTTCGAGCGCTTCATCGTCCACGACCACTTCAAGCGGCTGGTCACCGGCGTCTACACCAGCACTCCGGGCGGCACCTTCACCTATTTCATCGAGCAGCTCGGCTTCGACTGCTTCCCCTGGGTGTTCGCCTTGCCCGGCGCGCTCGGAGGCGTGCTCGCGCGCCGCACGCTCCGGCCGCAGACCACGCGCGACCGCGCGCTGTTCTTCGTGCTCCTGTGGGTGCTCATCGGGTTCGCCGTGTTCGCCTTCAGCACGACGAAGTTCCACCACTACGCGTTCCCGGTGGTGCCGCCGCTCTTGCTCCTGTGCGGCGTCTGGCTCGAGCGCGTGCTGGACGACGGGCTCCGCGCCCACGCCGGCGAGCTCCTCGCCGGCGCCCTGGTGTACGGGCTCGTCGCCCACGATCTGGCGCTGACGCCCAAGCACGTGGCCGACATGTTCGTCTTCAACTACGATCGGCCCTACCCGGAACGCGAGACGGACCCGCGCCGCGTCTTCACCGTGCTCTTCACCGCGGCGGCGGCGGTGGCCCTCTCTCCGTGGCTCCTCGACCGGGCCGGGCAGGCCTGGCGGGCCCTGCGCGCGCTGCCGCGCAAGGCGGGCCGCGCGGCGCTGCGGACGGCGTGGCGCGAGCGCATGGACGGGGCGCCGCTTTCGACGGAGGAGTCGCCCCAGGACCGCACCATCCTGGCCGGCAGCCTCACCGCCCTGGCGGTGGTCTTCGCCATCTTCCTCGGATGGTTCCACTGGCGCGCGCTATCGCCGCACTGGACCCAGCGCGACCTGTTCTGGGAGTACTATCACCAGAGCGCGCCCGACGAGCCCATCGGCGCCTATCTGATGAACTGGCGCGGGGAGACCTTCTACTCGAAGAACCGGGTGCGGCAGCTCAAGGAGAACCAGAAGCTGGGCGAGTTCATGGCGGGTCCAGGCGACCGCAAGTGGCTCCTGGTGGAGCAGGCGCGCCTGACGGCGCTGCGCACCGCGCTGGGCCCGTCGGTCCGGCTGCGGGTCGTCGAGTCGCGGAACAACAAGTTCGCCCTGACCGTCGCCGAGCGGCGCGAGCAGGCGCAGCCTTCGCCGCCGCCTCCTCCGGGGCAGAACGGCGCCCAGCCTCAGCCTCCCGGCGCCGGAGGTCAAAGCGGCGGCACGCCGGGGCCCGCCGCGCCGCCGCCGCCCTCCACCCGATTCGGCGCCCCGCCGTAGGAGAAGGCCCGTGCCGGTCGTTCTGGTCGTCGACGACGAGCCAGCCATCCGCGAGAGCCTGGCCTTCGCGCTGCGCCGCGACGGGTTCGCGATCGAAGAGGCCGCCGCGCTGCGCGACGCCGAGCAGCGGAGCGCGGACGCCGATCTCATCATCCTCGACCTGGTGCTCCCCGACGGCAGCGGTCTCGATTTCCTACGGGCGCTGCGGGCGCGCTCCGACGTGCCGGTCATCGTGCTGACCAGCCGGGACGAGGAGACCGACCGCGTGGTCGGCCTGGAGATGGGCGCGGACGACTACGTGCTCAAGCCGTTCTCGCCGCGCGAGGTGGTGGCGCGGGTCCGCGCCGTTCTGCGCCGCTTCCGCGGCGACCGGCCGCAGGAGGAGCCGCCGCTGCAAGGTCCGGGAGGGCTGCGCGTCGATCCGCGCACGCGCCGCGCCGCGCTCGGCGGCAAGGAGCTGGCGCTCTCGCGCACCGAGTTCAACCTGCTGGCCGCGTTCCTCAAGGCGCCCGGGCGCGTGTTCGAGCGCAGCCAGCTGCTCGACACGGTGTGGGGCAGCGACGTGGTGGTCGGCGACCGCACCGTCGACGTGCACGTCAAGGCGCTGCGGCGCAAGCTGGAGGAAGCGGGCGGCGATCCGAAGCTCCTGGAGACGGTGCGCGGGGTGGGGTACCGGCTGAGGGACGCGCCGTGACGCTCGGCAGGCAAGGGCTGCTCGCCCTGCTGGCGCTGGTCTTCCTCGTCGGCCTTGCGCTGACCATCTCGCGGCTCGTCGCCGCCCGGCGCAGCGGCCTCTCCTTCCGACTTCAAGTCTTCCTGCCGCTCGCCGCCACCAGCCTGACGCTCTCGGCGGCGTTCGCCGTCATCGTCATCGACCGGTTCACCGCGCGCGCCTCAGTGTTCGCGCAGCGCGGCGCGCAGGACGAGGCGCGGGTGCTGGCCGAGCTGGCCTCGCGCGCGCTGGACGCGCCCGGCGCGACCCTGGACGGGGCGGCGCAGCAGCTCTCCCGCGTGCTGCCCGCCTTCACGCACAGCGAGATCGCCACGCACGTGGAGATCGTCGACGCGCAGGGCCGCACCGTGGTGGCGGTGGGCGAGGCCCAGGACCGGCCGGGAGTGCAGATCGTCGTCGCCAGCGCTCCCATCCGCGACCAGGGGTTCGTCCGCGTGCGCAAGGCCACCTTCGGCATGGTGGCGCTGATGAGCGACGTGGCGCCCAAGGTGGCGCTGCTCGCGTTCATCCTCGCCCTGGCTTCGGCGGTGGTGGCGATCCTCATCGGCCAGGCGGTGGCGGGACCCATCGAGCGGCTCACGCGGGCGGCCCAGCGCGTCGCCGCCGGCGAGAGGCAAGCGGCGCTGCCGCAGCCGCGCGGGCGAGAGGTGCGCGAGCTGACCGAAGCCCTGGAGTCCATGCGGCGCGAGCTGGAGCAGCGGCACGCGCTGGAGAACTTCGTGGCCGACCTGTCGCACGAGCTGAAGAACCCGATCGCTTCCGTGCGGGCCTCGGCCGAGGTGCTCACCGAAGGCGCGGCCGACGAGCCGGAGACCGCGCGAAGGTTCGCGCTGCGCATCCGCGAGAGCGCCGACAAGCTCCAGGTGCTCACCCAGGACCTCCTCTCGCTGGCCAGGCTGGAGGCGCGCGGCATCCAGGCCCAGCGCCGGAAGGTGGACCTGTGCGGCATCGCGCGCGAGGCGATCGACGCGCAGGCGCCCCAGGCGGCGCGGCGCGGCGTGCGCGTCGAGCTGCGCGCTCCCGACAGCGCGCAGGTCCGCGGCGACCCGGTGTGGCTGCGGCGCGCGCTGGAGAACCTGCTCGGGAACGCCGTGCAGCACTCGCCCGACGGCGCGCGGGTCCTGATCGAGGTGTCGCCCGGCGCGGCCGGCTGGGAGGCCAGCGTGGCGGACGAGGGCCCTGGAGTCGATCCGTCCGTCCGCGAGCGCCTCTTCGAGCGCTTCGTCACCACGCGCCACGGCGAGGGCGGCACCGGCCTCGGCCTCGCCATCGTGCGCGCCGTGGCCGAGTTGCACGGCGGCCAGGCCACCCTCCGCCAGAGCGGCCCGCGCGGCACCATCTTCAGCCTGAGCTTGCCCCGCGCATGAAGCCAAACCAATCGCACCACGGAGCACACGGAGTGCACGGAGACTGCTGTTCAAAAAACCAGACTCCGTAGGCTCCGTGCTCTCCGTGGTGCAAGCTTTGAGTCCTACTTCTTGTGGCGGCGGCGGCGCTTCTTGTCGCCCTGCATGTACTTGTAGTCCGGCCGCTGGGTGGGCGGAGGCGCCTCGGGAGCGTTGTACGCGAGCTGCTTCTCCGCCAGCGCGGCCAGCGCGGCCGGGTCGAGCGCCAGCGCGCCGAACGCGCGCGCGGCGTCCTGCCCCGTGCCGCTGCGGCCCTGCGCCCAGATCTTGCGGAGCACCGCGCCCGTGCCGGGCTCGTGCCACCAGTGCGTCTCCGGCGGCGGCTTTCCGCCGTCGCTCGCTCCCGCCGCGGGCGCTCCACCGGCCGGCGTCTTCTCCAGGGCCTGCTGCAGCTGGGCGGCGAGCAGCGCGCCTTGCAGGTGGGTCGCGGCGCGCAGCCAGCCGTCCGCGTCGAGCGCCCACCGCCCCGCGTCGTCGTCGCTGAAACCGGCGAAGGTGGCCCGCTGCAGGAGCTGCCGGTAGAGAGAAGCGTTCGCCTCGGCCGTGCCCGGGCCTTCGCGGCGCCGGATCTCGAACAGCACCAGCGCCGCGGCCCGGCGGGCCGCCAGGAGCCGGCGCGTGGCCTGCGTGTGCACGAGGTCGTCGAGCGGTTCGCCCCGGAGCGCGGTCTGCTCGCGCAGCCAGGCGGGGTCCCCGGCCAGCTCCTCGAACAGCTGCGCCACGCCCTCGGCGGCGGATCCGGGCCCCAGCTGGGCCAGCTCCCAGCGCGGCACGTCGGTCGCGGCTCCCCCCGCTGCGCGCGCCGCCTCGTGCAGCACGGCGCGCTGCTCCTCGAATCCTCCCGTCGGCCGCACCGAGAGCCGCACGTCGCGGGGCGGATCGACCAGCAGCGCCAGCGGGCGCGCTGCCTTGGACGGCGAGGGCTCCGCGTCGACGCGCACCTTGCCGAGGTCCGCGCCCACGGCCCCGAGCGTCGCCTGGGCCGAGGCCCATCCCTTGCCGGGCGGGAATTGCGGATCCGCGGCCGCCGAGCGGAGCAGGCGCGGCAGATCGGCGCGCCGGAGCCGATCGACCGTGACCCCGAGGTTCCGCTGCGCGGTCCCCCCGACCGCCGTCTGCGTCGCGGCGTCCGTCACCGAAAGGGTGCGCTCCGCCAGATCCGCCAGCTCCGCGGGCGTCGCACGGTGCATCTCCGCGATCAGGTCGCCCCAGCCGGGCAGTCCGAGCCGCGTCATCGCCTCGGCAACCGCCTTGTCGCGAGCCAGCGCGAGCGGGGCCAGCGACAGCGCCGCTTTCGCCTCGGCCTGCGCGATCGCCGCGCGCTTCTGCGCGCTGGGCTCGTCCGTGAGCAGGCGATCGAGGTCGCGCTCGCCGCGCTCGGCGCGCGCGTTCCCCGGCGCCGCGAAGGAGAGCGCCGCCCGCGCCCGCTCCAGAGCATCGGTCTCGGCGGCGGCCTCGCGGGCGATCCGCAGCGTGGCCAGCTCGCCGTGCAAGAACCGCAGCGCGAGCTCGTCGGCTGGCTTGCGCGCGGACGCGGCCGCGCTGGCCACCGCAGACACCGCCTCGCGCTGGAAGAGGCGCGGGTGGTCCGCGAGCGCGCCGGAGGGCAGCGGCCCGGACCCGGTCGTCCAGCGGGTCCAGAGGAGGTCTCCCTCGGCGCGCAGGAGCGCCCGCGTCTCCTCCGACAGCTCGGCCGCGAAATCGCGCGGGTCGTCGGGGGGCGGCGGGAGGACGGGTCGCGCGCGTGCGCCGTTGCTCGAAGGAGCCGCGGGCGGCGGCGGCTTGGCGGGCGCGTGCCCGCAGGCGAGCGCGCAGGCGCAGAGGAGGGCTGGCGTCGTCTTCATCGGAGTCCTTTCCACTCGCATCGTCCGGAGCGCGCGGCAAGAGATTTCCTCGCGCGGCTGCGCCCGATTTCGCCCGCCGGGCGCGTGCCCCGGGGTACAACGAGGTGGCATGTCCGCCGACCTCGCCATGGCCCGCAGCCGGGCGGTGCTGCTCCGCGCGCTGCGCGAAGGCCTCGACGCACGCGGCTATCTCGAGGTGGAGACGCCCATCGCCGTTCCGGCCGCCGGGCAGGAGCCATATCTAAGACCGTTCGAGACCTCCTTCACCCCGGACCCGCCGGTGCCGCCTGGGGGAGTCGAGGGGACCCGCCGGCTCCACCTGCACACCAGCCCGGAGTACGCGATGAAGCGGCTGCTGGCGCGCGGATTCGGGCGCATCTGGCAGGTCGCGCGCGTCTTCCGCGACGGCGAAGTGTCGCCCTCGCACAACCCGGAGTTCACGCTGCTCGAGTTCTACGCGGCGCCGGGCGATGCGGATGCCGTCATGGCCGACCTCGAGCAACTGGTGGCGGAGGCGGCGCAGGCGCTGCGCGGTTCGGCGGCCGCGCCGCCCCGCGAGGGGCATGGCCGGGGCGCGAAGGGCCCGCCGCTCGACCTGGTTCCGCCCTTCGAGCGCCTCACCTGCCGGGAGGCGTTCCAGCGCCACGCCGGGTTCGACCCTCTGCTCCTCGACGCCGATGCTCTCGCCCAGGCGGCGCGCACGGTCGGCGTCCGGCCGGCGCCCGGCTCGTCCTGGGACGACGTCTTCGCGCAGGTGCTGCTCGAGCGCATCGAGCCGGCACTGGGGCTCTCGCGGCCGACCTGGCTCACCGAGTACCCCGCCTCGCAGGCCGCGCTCGCGCGCCTGGTCCCGGGCGATCCGCGGGTCGCGCAGCGCTTCGAGCTGTACGCGGCCGGGCTGGAGCTGGCGAACGGGTTCGGCGAGCTGAACGACGCGTCGGAGCAGCGCCAAAGGCTCGAGGCCGAGCAGCGCGAGCGCGCCCGGCTCGGCCGCGACGTCTTCCCGCTCGACGAGCGCTTCCTCTCCGCGCTGCCCGGGATGCCGGACGCAGGAGGCGTCGCGGTGGGGGTCGACCGGCTCCTCATGCTGCTCACCGGCGCGAAGGAGATCGCCGACGTCCTGGCCTTCCCCGCGGAGGAGGAATACCCGCGCGCGAGGCGCGGATGATCGGTCGAGCGCTGCGCACCTTCCTCGGGGTCCCCCTCATCGCGGTCGCGGTGGTCCCCTTCGGGCTGCTCATCGGTCTCGCCGGCGAGAGCGAAGCCTCCGAGCGATTCCTGCGCGCCTGGTGCCGCCTGGTGCTCTTCTGCGCGGGCGCGCGCGTGATCGCCCGCGTGCACCCGCTCGACCGCTCCCGCACCTACGTGTTCGTCGCCAATCACACCAGCAACATCGACGTGCCCGCCATCGTGTCGGTCTCGCCCGAGCCGCTGCGGTTCATCGCCAAGCAGGAGCTGGGCAGGATCCCGCTGTTCGGCTGGGCGGCGCGGCGCATGGGCCACGTGTTCATCGACCGGCGCGATTCGCACGGCGCGGCGAAGGCGATCGGCGGGCGCATCGCGCGCGGGCTGCGCGGGGTGGGCCTGTTCTTCTTCGCCGAGGGGACCCGCTCCACCACCGACGATCTGCTGCCTTTCAAGAAGGGCGCGGCGGTCGCCGCTCTCGGCACCGGGCTCGACTGCGTGCCCATCGGCATCGCCGGCGCGCGGGACGTCCTCGCCCCGAAGGGCTTCTCGCTTTTCCGGCCCGGTCCGATCGCGGTGGTGTTCGGAGAGCCCATCGCCGTGGCCGGGCACACGCTGGAAGATCGCGATCGGCTGGTGGCGGAGCAGCGCACTGCGGTCGAGGCCTGCGTCCGCGAGGCGCGCGAGCTGCTCCCGAAGGAGTCAGCGCGCACGTCGTGATGTCCGCGACGAAGGCAGCGCCGCCCTCGGGCGGCGACTGGCGCGCGTGATACAGTCGCAGTGTGGCTGACGCCGACGCCGCCCTGGTGCACGGGGCCCTCGCCGGCCTGGGACGGGCGCTCGCGCGCCTCTCCGCCGAACCGCGGGTGGCCGGGCAGCAGGCCTCCGCGCTCGAGCCCGTGCTGGCCGGCCTGCGCGACGCCGTCGAGAAGTACGGAACGGTCACCGTCGCGGTCGAGCCCGGGGCGCTGCGGTTCGAGGGCGAGCGGATCTACGCCGACGAGCTGGGCGCGGCCGGCTTCTGCTCGCGCCTGTACCGCGACGGCATCCGCGCGCTGACCTTCGGCCGCGGCCTCATGCTGCCGGAGCTGACCGCCTTCGCGCTGGCCGCCGTGCCCGGCGGTCCGGAAGGGGACGGCGACGCGGTCGGCGAGCTGTGGAAGGCGGACCTGGGCAGCATCCAGTACACCGCGGCGCGCGGCGATCGGCTGGACGAGGGGCACCCCGCGGCCGCCGCCTTCGCGCAGGAGGTGCAGCAGCTCGCCGACCGCGCGCGCGAGGCCGTCGAGTACGTCGACGCGGACGCGGCGCTCCTCGACCGCACCCAGCCGCCTCCGCTGTGGTCGGAAGAGCAGCACCGCAAGAGCGATCCGCAGAGCTGGAGCGAGGTGGCGCGGCGCGCGGCGCTCACCATCCAGCGCATCGTCGAGGAGGACCTGGCGGGGTGGGACCTGGAGGCCCTGGAGGAGTCGTTCGCGCGGCTGCTCGACGAGATGGCGCGGCGGACGGAGGTGCCGGCGCTGGTCGCCGCGCTCGAGGGCGCGGCCCGCATGGGAGGCGCGCACGCGCCGGCATTCCGCTCCTTCGTCGGACGGCGCCTCGCCGACCCGGAGCGGCTGGTGCGTGCCGCCGAGCTGGCGACCGCGCCGGTCAAGGCCGCCGCGCAGCTCCTCCCCGCCTGGACCGCGCTGCTGCCCGCGGACGCAGGCCCCGCTTTGATCGCGGCGCTGCGGGGCGCGCGCGAGGACGTGGCCCCGGCGCTGGCCGCCGCCGCGGCGGAGCGATGCGACTCGTGCCCGGACGAGGTGGCGGAGGTGCTGCGCGAGGGGCACCCGGCCGCCGCGCAGGCGGCCCTGGCGGCGCTGCCCGAGGCGGACCGCGCCCGGATGGCCGTCGAGGCGATCGCGCACGCCGACGCCGAGGTCCGGTGGCAGGCCGTGCCGCTGCTCGCCTCCGATCCTGCGCTCGCGCCCGAGCGGCTCGCGCCGCTGCTCGACGACCCCGCTCTGCGGGCCCGCGCCGCCGAGGCGCTGTCGTCCTGCGCCGCGCCGCCCGACGAGGCGGCGGCGCCGATCGTCGAGCGCCTCTCGGCGTCTTCCTCGGCGAAGCTCGGCGACGACGACCTGGGCGCGCTGTATCGCGCGCTCGGCAGGCTGGGCGGCCCGGCCGCGCACGCGTTCCTCTCCGGACGGCTCGCCCGGCCCGCGAAGGGATTCCTGAAGCGCCGCCGCGCGGAGCAGGAGCAGCTCCTGGCGGTGGAAGCGCTCGCGGCGGAGGGCTCGATGAGCGCGCTGCGGCTGCTGGAGGAGGCGGCGGATGCGAAGCGCGGGCACGCGCCCGCGGTGGTTTCCGCCTGCGTCGCCGCGGTCGAGCGGCTGCGCGGGCGGCGGCAGGTGCGCGAGGGCCAGAAATGAAAGACCCCCGGCCGCCTCCGCCCCCGGTGGAGGTCCTTCCCGAGACGGAGGCCACGCGCGAGCAGCGCCAGGAGCTGGGCGAGAAGGGGCTGGTCGCGCTCTGCAGCGTGCTGCGCAACGCGCGTAGCTACAGCTGGGAGCACGACGTCTTCGCTCCGCAGCTCGATGCGCTGCAGCAGGCGATGCTGGAGCTGCTCGGCACCGACGGCACCTTCGAGCTGGACCTCGCCGGGGACGCCTTCCACGTCAACGGGCAGCCGATCCGGCTCCAGCCCGGCGCGGTGCCGCTCGCCGCCGCGCTGCGCACCGAGCTGCGGCACCGCGGCGTGACTGGGATCCGCGCCTCGCTCGCTCCGCCGAAGACCGACCTGCGGCTGCTGCTGCGCCTCTTCCGGCCCGCGCCTCCTCCCCGCCTCGACGACCGCGGCGACCCGGGCAGGCCGTTCAAGGTGCTCCGCCTGCGGCTCGGCCCCGAGGCGGCCTCCACGGGCTTGACGGAGCGGACCGAGAGGCTCGCCGAGGCATACGCCGCGGCCGCCGCGTTCGTGAACCAGACCATCCAGCAGCTCCGGATGGGCGCGCCGGCGCTGCCGGTGCGCACCGCCGCGCGGATCGTCCAGGACCTCGTCGACCTGCAGCGGTCGATGCCCATGCGCTTCCTCGCGCTGGCGCGCGTGAAGGTCGAGGAGAGCGACCGGTACTGGGGAGTTCACGCGGCGAACGTGGCGGTGCTCGCGATATCTTTTGGTTCTCGGCTCGGGCTTTCGAAGAAGCGGCGCCACGACCTGGGCATGGCGGCGCTGTTCCACGACGTCGGCATGGCGGCGATTCCCAAGACCGTGCTGCAGAAGTCCGGGAAGCTGGACGAGAAGGGCCTGCGCGCCGTCAAGGCCAGCCCTCTGCTCTCCGCGCGCGCCATCCTGCGCGAGGGCGAGGTGAGCGCGGCCGCGCTGGAGCGCGCCCAGGCCGCGTACGAGTGCCACCTCGACCTGGTTCCACGCGAGGGCCCGCTGCCCGAGATCGGGCTCGGGGGGCGCATCCTCGCCATCTGCGAATCCTTCGACGCGCTCACCACCACCCGGCCGTTCCGCGCGGCGCACGGACTGCGCGAGGCGACGCGCATCATGACCAGCGAGCAGCTCTTCCGATTCGACCCGCAGCTCGTCGACCTGTTCGTCGGCGTGGTCGCGCGCCTTCTCGCGGCTACAGCGCCCGGAGGATGAGGCATTTGAGGTACCGGGTCTCCGGCACTCCGAGCAGCGTCGGGTGGTCGCGGGCGGCGCCGCGCCGCTCGATCACCTGCACCGACCGGCCCGCGTCCGCCGCCGCGCCGAGCACGGTGCGCTCGAACGCCGCCTCGTCGATGTGGAAGGAGCAGCTCGCCGTCACCAGGACGCCGCCGGGCGAGAGCAGGTGGAAGGCGCGCAGGTTGATCTCCTTGTACCCGCGCAGCGCCGCGGCGAGCGACGCCTTGTTTTTTGCGAAGGCGGGCGGGTCGAGGACGATGGTGTCGTAGACCTGTCCCTCGTCGGCCTGGTCGCGCAGCAGGTCGAAGGCGTTGGCCACCTGGAAGGTCACGTTCGCGGCGTCGTTGCGCGCGGCCGTGCGGCGTCCTTCCTCCGCGGCGCGCTCGCTGATGTCGACGGCCGTCACGCTCGTTGCGCGCCGGGAGAGCTGCAGCGCGAACGCGCCGCCGTAGGTGAAGCAGTCCAGCGCGCGCCCGCGCGCGTACCGGCCCGCCTCGATGCGGTTCTCCGCCTGGTCGAGGAACGCGCCCGTCTTCTGGCCCTCGAGGAGGTCCGCCAGAAGGCGCACCTCACCCTCCAGGAACTCCACGGGCCCGGGCTCCGCGCCGCGGAGCAGGCCCTTGCGCAGGGGCAGCCCCTCGTGGGCGCGCACCTTGACGTCGTTGCGCTCCACGATCGCGCGCGGCTTCCACAGCTGCTGCAGGAGATCGGCGAACAGCTCGCGGCGGGCGTCGGTCGCCTCGATCAAGGTCTGCACGACGAAGCAGTCGCCGTAGCGATCCACCACCAGGCCGGGGAGGAGGTCCGCCTCGCCGTGCACCACCCGCGCCGCGCGCCGCAGCTCGGGATCGGGAGCGGCGGCTTCGCGCAGGGCCCTGGCCTGGGCGAGGCGCCGCGCGAAGAAGGCCTCGTCGATCGGTTCTTCCTCGCGGGTGAGCAGCCGGACCGAGATCTGGCTCTGCTTGCCGTAGAACGCCTTGCCGGCGAACCAGCCGCGATCGTCGACCAGCCGCACCACCTCGCCGCCCTGGAGCACGCTCGGAGCGCGCAGGTCGCTCCGGTACACCCAGACGTGCCCGGAGCGGAGCCGCTCGAGGCCGCGGCGCGAGAGGGTCACCTCCGGCTC